>CANQJB010000031.1 GCA_947624155.1 uncultured Clostridia bacterium | reverse complement strand
CCTGACGCGGCTCGACGCGGTGCTCGAACGCCACCCGGATTTCTTCGAGGGGGCGTTCGTCGCGGTGGACGCGTTCGACGGGTTTACCGCGCAGGAATATAAGATCCTCGCGCACGCGCTCCGGCGCGCGGAACGGGTGTCCGTCGCGCTCTGCACCGACGACCTCGACACCGAAAAGCGGGACCTGTTTTCGCCCGTCCGGCGGACGGCGGAGATCCTGCGGCGGATCGCGCGGGAGAACGGTGTTCCCATCGCCGCGCCGAAGCGCTTTTGGACGATGCACAGGTTCCAGAACGACGCGCTCCGCGCGATGGAAGCGGCGTTCGCGGGGACCGGAGGCGAAACGGCGGAGAGCTGCGGCGCGGTGCGGGTGCTCGAAGCGGGAAACGTCTTCGAGGAGGCGGAGCAGACCGCCGCCGCCGTGCGCCGCCTCGTGATATAGGCTGCCGCGAGCCCGACCGCGAGAACCGCGCAGGCCGCTAACGCGCCGTATTTAAGAAGATAAACGCGGCTTTTCGTTTTAATGCCGCTTGCGCCGCCGATCAGGTCGTCGCCGATAAAGCTGAGCGCCGAAACGATTTTCGGGATATTCATAATCTGAACCCCCTTTCGGAAAGATAGGCTCTTAGGCGTTCGCGGGTGCGGTGAAGCGAGGTTTTGACCTTGCTCTCGCTGAACCCGAACCGCCTGCTGATCTCCTCGACGCTGTCGAAGAACCAGTATTTTCTCAGAAAGATGTTTCTTTGATCCTCGGGGAGCTTTCTCAAAAAGCCGTCCAAAAGCTCGCCGAGCTCCTTTTCGCCGGTGTTTTCGGGAAGTACGCTGTCGGGCAGAATTTCTCCGAGCTCCTCAAACGACACCTCGAGATCGCGCGAGCGCTTTTGGGCGGTCAGCCTGCGCAGGCGCATCAGCGAGATATTTCTGACTATCCCGAGCAAAAAGCCCCGAAAGCTGAGCGGCTTCGTCGGCGGTATCGCGTTCCAGACGCTCAAATATGAGTCGCTGACGCATTCCTCGGCGTCGGGGCGCGAATTGACTATTCTGTTGGAAATTTCAAAGCAGAGTCCGCCGTATTTGTTTTCGGTCTCGGAAATCGCCGATTCGCTACGCGAAAAATACAGCGCGACAATTTTTTCGTCCTCCATTCTTTCAGCTCCTCTCAACTATTAAGTTGCAAAACGCCGCGGAAAGGTTACAGCTATTGAAAATATTTTATCAGACGTGGGCGAGGCTGTCAATTGGAGGAGAAGGGGAGGCTTCGGGGATTGTCCGTTCCGCACGCATTATCAGAAATATTTAGATATGCCGCCGCAGGCAACACCTTAAACTCTAACATCTAATTTCTAACTTCTGTCTTCTTGATGTGGCGCTTCGGCCACATCCAGGTTTCCCCCACCTTGACACCTCGCCCCGCCTGTTATAAAATATCCCTATCGCCCCGCTTAAAAATTTTCAAAAAACCTCAACCTCCGCCCAACCTTTTTCAAACTTTTTCGGTCTGTATTGCGGTACCGAAAATGAAGCTTCATAATCAGTCAAAGGAGATGATTCAATGGCATACAGCAACTGCGGCGACGGAACTTTGGTTCTTCTGACCCTCGCGGGCGAGCAGAAGGCATATGAGGAGCTCGTCAGGCGGCACGAAAAGTCTGTCGTCGCCGCGGCATATTCCGTCTCGAAAAACTGCCATGTCGCCGAGGACTCCGCTCAGGACGCCTTCGTCGCGGCGTGGATCAAACTCGATTCGCTCAGAGACCCCGAAAAATTCGGGATCTGGGTCAGAAAAATCGCCGGTAACTGCGCAAGAAACATGGTCTCGCGGTTCTACGGCGTTTTAAGCCTCGACGAAATGATCGAGACGGCCGAGCTCGGCGACAGCTCTGTGGGTCCCGCCGAAAGCCTTGAATTGTCCGAAGAAAAAATTCAGCTCAGAACAACGGTCGAGAGCCTTCCGGCGAGGACTAGGCAGGTTATCTATCTGCACTATTACGAGGATCTCAGCGTCTCCGAGATCGCGCGGCGCCTGTCGGTCTCGGAGGGAACAGTCAAAGGGCTGTTGTTCGACGGCAGAAAAAAGATCAGAAAGGAGCTGTGCGCGGCGGACGAGTCGGTCGGCGACACTCTGCTGCAAAAGGTTATGAAAAAGGTTGAAGAATTGAGAAAATACAAGTTCAGGAACAGCAAGGCGGGCTTTGAAAGCGACTACCGAAGCGTTCTCGGCGACATCGAAAAGCTCCCCGAAACCCTGAACAAATATCACGCAAAGGCCGAGGTCTTGATGATGGGCTATTGGTGGCTTCCCGGCGAGAAAAACGCCAAGCTCTTTGAGCAGATCAGGGAGGCGGCGGAGCTCGGCAAAAACGAAGAGGTAATGTATTTTGTCGCGCTTAAGGAGTCGTGGCAGTATTACGGAGAGGGTCGGATCAATTTCGTCAAAAACGGGCAGATCCCTCGCCTTGAAGCTGACGGCTTCGAGACCGCAGCGGCAAGTCTGGCGCTCGATCTTGCCTATTGCGCAGTAGATATGGGAAAATATGACATCGCTCGCGAGGCTTTGGAAAAGGCGCTGTCATATAAGCGCTCGAACACGCGCACAAGAGTCTGCGCAAAGGCGCTTTCGGACCGCCTCGAAATCATCGAGAGCCCCGGCTTCAATAAAAATCCGGCATGGAACAAGCTTTACATCACCGCCTTTGACATCGTCAGAACCGGCGATAAGATACAGGTCGGCGACGTCAGCGCTGTTTCGGCCGGCAGCGCCCGCCCGTCGGATATAATCTACGGCTCGGCGGTCTGCTCATCCGCAGGCTGCGACAAGACTCTCGCGATAGGCGGACTTCGCCCCGGGGAAAAATTCACCGGCTCCGACGGCTCATATCTTCTGCGCTGCGAGGACGAGGCGGTCGAAACGGTCTGCGGGCTGTTCGAGGGCTGCGAGGTTTGGCGGTTTGTCTCGGCGGATTCCTCCGCAAAGACCGAAACATGGCTCAAAAGCGGCGTCGGGATAGTCAGGCTCGTATCGGAGGTGAACGGCTACCGCCGCGAAATGACTCTGAAATCATATAAAAACGTCTCGGGCAGCGGGCTCTTGCCGCTCGCGAAGGGGAATGTCTGGGAATATGACGCAGGCGAGCGGCCGGGATTTGTCGAGAGCTCGGTTCGGCTCAGCGTCGAGGAGACGGAGGGCAAAAACGCCTGCCTCTGCGAGGTCGGCCGCTGGAAGCGACTCAAATACGACGAAAATTCCTGGCAGGACATGGTGAACTGCATTTCAAACGAATACATGATCCGCGACAAAAAGAGCGGCGAATTTGTCGGCGTCCGCGACCTATCGCACGAGATAGAGCGCGCCGAGGCTCTCGCCGCGACCCCGATGCAAAAGGCGCATATCAAAGCCGCCGGTTCAACCGCAAAAAGGCTCTGTGAGACCTTCAAAGAGGGAAGCAATACCCAAAATCTCTGGAATTTCTTCACCAAAAGAGAGATCAGCCGCCGTGAAGACGGAAAGACGACACTTTCGGACTGGTCGATCGAGTGGTCGTTCGAGCTCAAATCGATCACCGGCGAGAGCTGTGAAGATCAGGCGGTCTATAACCACCTCTTTGACATTCTGAGAGACAGCGTCGGCTATATCTGGTCTGACGAGTGGACCCCAGGCTATAAGGGCGAGGTCGTTCACATCTACGACAACACGGCGATCAGGAGCGTTGTCGAATGCGCCGATGCGGGAAGAGTCGAAGTCCCCGCAGGGTGCTTTGAAAACTGCATCAAGGTCAGCTTTGAAACCGACGGCTATACGGCCGGAATGGAATATCTCAACGCGAAGAAGGAATACTGCTTCTCCCCGGGAATCGGCATCGTCAGGGCGGTGTTCTCGCCGAAGGGAGTGAGACCGGTGTCCTATGAGCTCGTTTCGTTCAGCGGCAGGGGAGAGGGGTATCTTCCGTTCGGCGACGGCTTTACGCGCAGATATGAGACTGTCGGCGCGACGGACGGCGTTTTCGGCGCTTCGGATTACATATTCGTCGCCGACGGAGACGGCAGATTCGCGGCGTTCTGCGACCTGACCGGAATCCGCAGGCCGGTCGAAAACATCACCGACTACTCGCTGATTCTCGGCGAACGTACCGAAAACGATCTCGCCGAGGAGGGCAAGGCGGTCGAGTCAAATATCGAGGGCAGCTTCAACAGCTTCAATCTTCTGATCCATTCGACCGCAAAGTGTTTCCACGGCTATTACGACCCCTCAAAGCGGGCGGAGAGGCTTTTATACTGCTGCCGAATGATACGCGCAGCAGACCCAAGCGGCGGCGTTCCGCCCGCGCTCGACGGCTTATATGCCGAATGCGCCCTTTGCGCTTCGGTTGCGTTCTTCGGCGCGGGGTGCTTCGAGGAGGGGTATAAATATCTCGACGAGGCGATCGAGTGCGCTTCGAGGTTTGACAGAGTCAAAAACGGCGAAAAGCTAAGCGTCGGAGACCCTGCGGTCTTCGGCGGAATGACCTGGGAAAAGGGGAGCAATTTTGTCGGACTGCCCGACGGCGCCGCGAGGAAGATCGAGGGCTGGCAGCTGAGATTCGGTCTCGGGAATATTCTTTATTCCCTGACCGCCGAAAGAGGCTGGGAATGGTTCGACGGCGCAAGAAACGAGCAGAGATTTAAGGACACTGTCGCGAGAGTAAGAGAGCTTATCGAAAAGCAGTAAGCTAAAATTCACCGCGCGGGGCTGAGGCTCCGCGCGGCTTTTAATGCCTTATAATTTAATTGCCTTAAAAGTCAGAAAATCTCGGCTGAAATATTGCTTTTTATCCTGCAATATGATATAATAAAATGGATTTTTGATACCGGGAGACTTTTTTGCCGCCTGAGTTTGGCGGTCCGGCGTCCGAATCAAATATCCCGTTAATTGCGGAGGTAACATGAAAGATAAGATACTGATTGTCGACGATTCCGAGATGAACCGCTCGATTCTCGACGATATGCTCAAAGACAACTATGAAATAATCGAGGCCGAAGACGGCATCGCGGCTGTCAAGCGCCTGAAGGAGCACGTCTCGGAGCTTGCGCTTGTGCTTTTGGACATCGTTATGCCCGAAATGGACGGCTTCGGCGTTCTCGAAGCGATGAACCAAAACGGCTGGATCAACGAGGTGCCGGTCATAATCATTTCCGCCGAGAGCAGTTCAACTCACATCGAGCGGGCTTATGAGCTCGGCGCGACCGACTTTATCGCCCGCCCCTTCGATACGCTGATCGTCAGAAGAAGAGTTGTAAACACGATCCTTCTTTATGCAAAGCAGAAGAGGCTCATAAACCTTGTTGAAGACCAGGTCTACGAAAAAGAGCGCCAGAGCGATTTGATGATCGACATTCTGAGCCATATAATGGAGTTCAGAAACGGCGAGAGCGGGCTCCATATTCTCCATGTCAGAATAATCACCGATCTGCTTCTGAGCTGTCTGACAAAAAAGACCGACCGCTATAATCTGACTATGGCGGACATTTCCCTTATCAGCACCGCTTCGGCGCTTCACGATATCGGAAAGATCGGAATCGACGAAAAAATCTTAAATAAACCCGGCAAGCTCACCGCCGAGGAGTTTGCGATAATGAAGACCCACTCCGAGATCGGCGCGAATATGATCAGCGACCTGCCTGTTCACCGGCAGGAGCAGCTTGTCAAAACCGCTTATGAGATCTGCCGCTGGCACCACGAGCGCTATGACGGCAGAGGCTACCCCGACGGCTTAAAGGGCGACGAAATACCGATTTCGGCCCAGGTCGTCTCGCTCGCCGACGTCTATGACGCGCTGACAAGCGAGCGGGTCTATAAGCCCCCGTATTCTCACGAGGCCGCGGTCAAAATGATCTGCGGAGGCGAGTGCGGCACCTTTAACCCGCTGCTTCTTGAGTGTCTCGAAGAAAACGCCGAGAAGTTCCGCACCTCTCTCGAAAAGGCGTCTCACGAAGACATCAAGCACAGAAAGCTCCGCAGCATTTCGGAGGAAACTCTGCGCGACGAGGGCGGCGGAGTCTCAAAGAGGACGCTTCGGCTCCTCGACCGCGAAAGAGTCCGCAACACCTTCTATGCTTCGATGGCCGAGGCGATACAGTTTGAATACAGCGTAGCTCCCCCGATGCTCTCGCTCTCAGTCTGGGGTGCGAAAAAACTCGGGCTCGACGAAATAATCACGAACCCCGCCGCTGATAAGCGCCTTGATGCGCTTTTGGGCGAGGGCTCCTGGAATAAGATCTCAGCCGCCGCCCGCGCGACTACCCCCGAAAAGCCGGAGACAAAGCTGGAGCTTTTGCTCAGAATCGAGGGCTCGGTCAGATGGTACCGAATCATCACCCGCTCGCTCTGGTCTGACGACGCCGAGCCTGAGTTTGAGGGAGTGATCGGCACCGCGATGGACATCAACGACTCACTTCTCAAAATGCAGGAGCTCGAAACAAAGGCCGCGCGCGACCCGCTGACAGGGCTTTTAAACCGCGCCAGCGCCCGCGAGCAGATCGAGATGAAGATGTTAAGCCACCCCGAAAGCAACTTTGCCCTCGCGATCTTCGATATCGACGACTTCAAGAAGGCTAACGACGTTTACGGCCATATGTTCGGAGATGAAGTCATCAAATTCATCTCCAAAAACCTCAGAGAGAGTATCCGCGGAAGCGACGTTTCGGGCCGGTTCGGCGGCGAGGAATTTTTGGCCTTCCTCGAATACAAGACCGACATCGAAAGAACCTTTGAAAGAATACATAAGAGCATCTGCGGAGTATATGAAAACTACGACGTCTCGGTCACAATGGGCGTCGCGCTGAGCAGCGATATGGGAAACGACTATGAAAAGCTTCTCCACGCTGCCGACAGCGCTCTCTATTTCGGCAAGCGGAACGGCAAGAATCAGGTCTGCTTCTATGACGAGTCAATGAAGAGCCTTCTGGAAACAGATACGGCCGACAATTAACTTATTAGGAGGAAACGAAATATGACATTGGAAGCCTGCTACGCCGCCATGGGTGCGGATTACAGCGATGTGCTCAGCCGCCTTCGCAGCGAACGTCTTATTCAGAAGTTTGTCCTTAAGTTTTTGGACGACAAGAGCTTTGAGCTTTTGAGCAGCTCGCTCGAAAGCGGCAGCTACGAAGAGGCGTTCCGCGCTTCACACACCATCAAGGGTATGTGCCAGAACCTCAGCTTTACAACTCTTATGCACTCCAGCTCAGAGCTCACCGAGGCTTTGAGAAACGGGCCGACTCCCGAGGTGCCTTCGCTGTTTGAAAAGGTCAGCGCCGACTACGAGATGACCGTCAGCGCGATCCGCGCCTATCAGTCCGAGCTCGGCGCTTAAACACTGACATTATCTCAACCGGAGAGGGGAAAATGGCGCTTATGGCTAAAAAATTCGGAGGCGACAAAAGGGTAACCGCCTCAATAATTCTTATTCTTGTAATCGCTGTTCTGCTTGCAGCCGCATTTGTCAAGATCAGCAGAAATGTCAGAGAGCGTTCTCTCGGCAGAATGGAGGAGGGCGTTAAGACCGTCACCGAGGAGATTACCAACAAGTTCCAGCGCGACGGCGAGATTTTAAACGCTGCCGCGGCGATAATATCACAGGCCAACAACCTCGACACCGAGGAGACCGGCGAGATAATGAAGAGCGTTGCGCCGCTTATCGAAACGATGCAGATCAGAGTCCTGACAAAGGACAATCAGCTTATCACCGCGAGCGGCGAGGTCAACGACGTCGGAGACGCGTCAGGTCTCGACTTTGCGGTCGAGGCGCCTCTCGGGGAACACGTTTCAAAGCGCGAGCTCAATTATAGGGGCGAATATATTCTGCGCCATTTTGTCCCGATCGTTCAGGACGGCGAGACGGTCGCCCTGCTCTTCGGAATCACAAAGCTCAACGAGCTCCCCGACCTTCTGAACATCGACAACATTTATAACGCCAGCGCAAAAATATATCTGATCGACACCAAGACCGGCGATTTTTTGGTCGACACCCGGCATAATGAACTCGGAAATGTCAGTGATTACAGCACTGAGAAACAGGGTCGGCGCACAAAGGGCAAGCTCGACTGGGACGAATATACCGAAGACGTTTTAAACCTCGGAACCGGATATGCAGTTTACCGCACAAACGAAACCGACGGCTGGCAATATCTTTATTACGGCCCTGCCGGAATAAACGAATGGAGCATCGCCGTCGATGTGGCAGAATCAGAGGCGTTCGCGAGCGTATTTGCGATCAGAAGGATCGAGCTGATTATCGCCGCGCTTCTGATCATCGCCGTCGCGGTTTACTATCTCTACCTCAACAGCCAGACAAAGGCGATCGTTTCAAACGCTGTCGAGAGAGCGGTTCTCGAAGAAAAGCTCAGAAAGGCCGAGGCCGCCGAAAAGGCGAAGACAGTGTTCCTTAGCAATATGTCGCACGACATCAGAACGCCGATGAACGCGATAATCGGCTTTACCACACTCGCCGAGGCCAATATCGACAACAAGCCGAGAGTTCAGGAATATCTCTCGAAGATCCTCTCCTCGGGCAACCACCTTCTGAGCCTTATCAACGACGTCCTCGATATGTCTAGAATCGAATCGGGAAAGCTCAATATCGAAGAAAAAGCCTGCTCGGTTTCGGATATATTCAGAGATATGCGGAATATAATTCAGACTCAGATGCAGTCGAAGCAGCTCAATTTCTTTATGGACACCCTCGACGTCGTCGACGAGGACATCTATTGCGACAAGCTCCATGTCAATCAGGTCCTTCTGAACCTTCTTTCCAACGCGATAAAATTCACCCCTGCGGGCGGCTCCGTTTCGCTGATGGTTCAGCAGAAGCCGGGCGCGCCGAAGGGCTACGGAAGTTATGAGATCAGAGTCAAGGACACCGGAATCGGAATGAGCCCCGAGTTTGCGGAGCATATTTTCGAGCCGTTTGAGCGCGAGCGCAGCTCGACCGTCAGCGGAATCCAGGGGACCGGCCTCGGAATGGCGATCACCAAGAATATCGTCGATACGATGGGCGGCACAATTGAAGTCAAAACCGAGCAGGGCAAAGGCACCGAATTTATACTCAATCTCCAGTTCAGGCTCCAGTCAGAGTCGAAGCAGATCGAAGTAATCAAAGAGCTCGCGGGAGTCAGGGGGCTTGTCGTCGACGACAGCTTTGCGACCTGCGACAGCGTCACAAAGATGCTCACCCAGATCGGTATGCGCGCAGAGTGGTCAATGCACGGCCAGGAGGCCGTTCTGAGAGCAAAGCAGGCGATCGAGATGGGCGACGAATACTACGCCTATATCATCGACTGGATGCTCCCCGATCTCAGCGGGCTTGAAGTAGTAAGAAGCATACGACGTCTGGCCGGAACGCAGGTGCCGATAGTTATTCTGACCGCATATGACTGGACAGCCTTCGAGGAAGAGGCGAAGGAGGCGGGAGTCACCGCGTTCTGCAATAAGCCGATCTTCCTCTCAGACCTCAGAGACACCCTCGTTTCCGCGATCGGAAAGACCGGCGTTGTCGAAGAGGCCAAGAAAGAGGACAGCCCGATAGATAAGCTCAAGGGAACCCGTCTTCTTCTCGTCGAGGACAACGAGCTCAACCGCGAGATCGCCGAGGAGCTTCTCGAAGAGAGCGGCTTTGTCGTCGAGACCGCGTTTAACGGCTCAATTGCGGTCGATATGGTCGGCAATTCCGAGCCGGGATACTATTCTCTGATTCTTATGGACGTTCAGATGCCGGTTATGAACGGCTATGACGCCGCGCGGGCGATAAGAGCTCTTGAAAATCCGAAGCTCGCGTCGATTCCGATCGTCGCGATGACGGCAAACGCCTTTGACGAGGACCGGCGGCTGGCGCTCGAAAGCGGAATGAACGACCATGTCACCAAGCCGATAAATGTCAGCAAGCTGATGAACACGATTGCAGAGCAGTTGGCGGATAAGATTAAAGAATAAGCGGAGTTACGCATTAAACCGAAAACTTTCAATTTAATGTGCTCAAATCGGTTACACCATTTAAATACTTAATTGACATTTTCTCAAAATAATGCTATAATATTACAACTTTTCTGACGGAGGCGGCACCATGGCGGATTTACTTGTCAATATTGATTCATATTTCGGCGGGATGCCGTTTCCCGTCATTATGTCACGGCTCCGAGACGGCGCCCTGAGCTTTTTATACCTCAACTCCGGCGCAAAGGAGCTCGCCGGCGGGCGCGAAAACGAGCTCTCCGCCCTGCTTGAACCTGTCGTTCTTTCCGGAACCGACAGGTGGACAGGCGAACTCTGGGGCAGAAGGCTTTTCGCTCAGCTCGCCCCTTATCCCGACGGAATGACGCTTATCGTCATGCGCGACATTACCGGCGACCTCAAACGCCAGCAGGAGCAGATTGAAGCCTCAAAGGCCGCGCTCCAAAGCGCACTCGACGCCGCAAACGCCGCCAACCGCGCCAAAACCGACTTTCTTTCTAATATGTCTCACGACATCAGAACCCCGCTCAACGCGATAATCGGAATGACCACAATCGCGCGCTCACACTTGAACGAGCGGGACAGAATCGAGGACTGCCTCGAAAAGATCGACCTTTCTTCGCGCCATCTCCTCGCGATAATTAACGACATTCTCGATATGTCTCGAATCGAGAGCGGAAAGATGGCGGTCGCGAATGAAGCGTTTACCATGGCCGACTTCATTCACTCGCTGATGGCGGTCTTCATTCCCCAGGCAGACGCTAAGCACCAGAAGGTCGAGCTCGATTTTACCGGGATCCGCCACGAGCAGGTGATCGGCGACTCGCTCAGGATTCAGCAGGTGTTGGTCAATATCCTCTCGAACGCGGTCAAATTCACCCCCGAGGGAGGCTCGATTGCGCTCAGAGTCAGAGAGACCGGAGAGGTCGGGAAATCCGGCCGCAACTACGCTTATTATGAATTTACCGTTCAGGATACCGGAATCGGAATGAGCCCTGAATTTCTCAAAAAGATATATCAGCCGTTTGAACGCGACGAAAGCGTCAACCACATCGAGGGAACCGGCCTCGGGATGTCGATCGCGCTCAATCTCGTCAAGATGATGAACGGCGAAATCGCCGCCGAAAGCGAAAAAGGCAAGGGGACTAAGTTCACCGTCACCCTGCCGCTCGAACAGATCACCGAGGAGGGCAGCGAGCTCGCCGCGCTTCAGGGCAAAAAGATTCTCGCCGCCGACACCGACCTTACGTCTCTTAACAACCTCAAAGAAATCCTCAGCGACTTCGGAATGGAGTGCGACGCGGTTTCAAGCGGCTGGGAGGCGAAGGACCGCGCCGCTCAGGCGCACATTAACGGCGAGGACTACTTCGCGATCATGCTCGGTTGGCGGCTGCCTGTCGTCGACGGAGTCGAGACCTGCCGCGAGCTCAGAGAGATAATCGGCAGCGACGTCCCGATAATACTGATGTCGACCTATGAATGGACCCTTTCGGCCGACGAAATGAGAAAGTTCGGCATCACCGCTTTTGTGCCGAAGCCGATCTTCCGCTCGAACCTCGGCAACACCCTTTACGGCTGCACCCCCGAGGGAATGGCGGCGAAGTCTTCCGCAGAAGAGGGAGGCGACAGCTTCGAGGGATATAACATCCTTCTGGTTGAAGACAACGAAATAAACCGCGAGATCGGCGTCGAGCTGATCGGAATGCTCGGCGCTTCGGTCGAGTGCGCCGAAAACGGCAAGGCCGCGCTTGATATGTTCGTCAATTCCCCGCCCGGCCGGTTTGATTTGATATTTATGGATATTCAGATGCCGGTAATGGACGGCTTCGAGGCGACAAGGCAGATTCGCGCGGTAGACCGCGAGGACAGCAAGACCGTTCCGATAGTCGCGATGAGCGCCAACGCCTTTGTCGAGGACATTCGCGCCTGCCAGCGCGCCGGAATGAACGGACACGTTCCGAAGCCGGTCAGTATGCAGAATCTTGTCGACGCGATGAACCGTTTTCTCAAAAACGGCGGAGGATTCGATTTTAATGACTTCTAACAGCCCGGAGGTGGGTTAAATGCTGCCATATCAGGAACAGTATCTTGAGCTCTTGCACACTGCCGAAAACAGCACCGGCCCGTCTGCCGACGGCTTGGAGCCGGAGCAGTTTGTCGTGGCCGCGATTGAAGCTAACCGCCGATTCAGAGCCGCGGTCGAGACCGGAACCGCCCTTCTGAGAGAAAACCTCTTCCCGCTTCTCGGCAATATCCTCTCGGCTTCAAAAGCGGAGATCGACAACCTCGGCGAATTTGCCGACAGCATTTCGGGCGGCGACGTCTGCCTGAATTACCATATTCACCTCGCTTTGATGAGCTATGCCCGCCACTATAATCTGAGGGATATGCTTATCAAGGAGCTTTATTATGTCGGAATGGCGCTCTATAACCTCGAATATATGCTCAGGCCGAATATGCTCCGGCTTTATACGACCAGAATGAGAATGTATTTCGCCGAGAGCGCCTCTTATTTTGACACCGAATATGACAATATCGAAGACCCCGAGATAAGGGGATTTATCCACCGCAGCATGGGAAATATCGCGCTCGCCTATGACATAAACGACGCCGAATCCGCGACCGCGAAGCTCGCGGCGGTGACCCGCTCGATAAACATTCTCTCCGATCCCGATGTCCGCGCAAAGACCCCTTCGCTCCCGTGGGACACCTATCTCTATAAGAGTCACCAGGAGCGAACCTCGCTTCTCGGCTTTTTGCGAAGCGGCAATGCCGGCCCCGAGGCGTTCGCGCAGGTGCTTGAATCGGCTCAGATCGTTCAGGACCGCCAGCTTATGGCCGCGCGCGAAAAGGGCGACCCGCTCCAGCCGAGATGGCAATATACATATATGGCCGCGAAATACCACAGCGGCAGCATCACTATCGAGGATTTCCTCGACAGCATGTATATAATGTCGGGAGCCTGCGCCGACGACGATTTCGGCGCTCAGAGTATGTTCACCCATGTGAACATTCCCGCGGTATATATCAACTACGCCAAATATCTGAACAATCCGAAATATGAAGAAAAGCTGTCAGGCTGTGTTCAGAAGATGATGTCGAAGATGTTTTCCTGGATCGTCCGCGCACCCGACAAGACCTCGGAGCAGCTTATCTTCTATATCAAGCAGATTCTTTATGTATATAACGAATACCCGGGCTGCCCGACCTTCTTTGAGGTCGTTCAGAACTTCTTCGCCGCCTGCCACCCGACCGCCTATGTCAGAATGTGGATCGCGGGCCAAATCTCGAAGCAGCTCACTCTTTGGGCGATTGACGACTGCCCCGAAAAGCTGGTCGGGCTCGTCGGCTGCAAGGGAATAAGCGACGTTATCTGGAATCGCGATGCCCTCGCCGACTTTGCCGTCAGGGCCGGCAGGCTTTACGACATCGGAATGTTCCACTTCGTAAACATCGACGCTTCCGCCTGCCGCGGGCTTTTCCAGGAGGAACAGGCGCTTTTGCACCTTCATTCCCACTGCGGCGCCGCGATGCTCGACAGATGCCGGTCGACTGCGGTCTTTGCCGACATCGCGAAGGGACATCACTGCCGCTTTGACGAAAAGGGTGGCTATCCCGTCGACTTCTACCCGAGCGAATCGCCGGTCAGCTCGATGATCTATATCGTCGCGGCAGCAGGAGCGCTTTCCTCCTGCGCAAAGGAGACCGCGAGCCGCTACCGCCCCGAGCGGGAGTTCGACGAGGTCTGCGAGAGCCTTGAAGAGGGCTCCGGCAAGAGATATGCGCCGTTTGTCGCCGAGCTTTTAAAGTCCCCCGACCGCCGCGAGCAGCTCCGCGTCAGCATCGAAAGCTGGAAGAGCGAGGCTTATCTCGATATGTACCGCCGCCGCGAACAGATGAAATAGATATGACTCCGGCGCGGCAAAATGAAATTTATAGGAGCGCATAAATGAAAATAATTCGCTATTTTAAAAGCGAAAGGCAGAGCTATTGGCTCAATGAAATAGGAAAAAGCGATTGGAGAGCCGGAGCATATCTGCATCAAATATTGAGCAACAACACTTTTTATGATGTCGTGGGCGAAGGTTCCGAGTTGTTTTTGCTTGCGGACGGAGATAACCTTGTCTCGTTTTGCACTTATGCAAAGAAAGATGAGATCATTTCAACGGAATATTCTCCTTGGATTGGGTTTGTATATACTTTTCCTCAATATCGCGGCCATAGATATATGGGGCTGTTGTTTCGGGAAATCGAATCTGTTGCTAAAGATCAAAATATAAATAAGATATTTATATCAACTGATCACATCGGCTTATATGAAAAATACGGATTTGAATACATAAAACAAATGGAAAGCATTTATGGGGGACTGTCAAGAGTATATGTAAAACAAATCAAGTGCTGAATCCTGATTTATCAATTATATACTGAAAAAGCAGACGGAAGTCCGTCTGCTTTTTCTTCATATTCGTGGCTCAGTCAGTCCTGAAACGCCGGGACGCCCTGCTTTTTGGCCCCGGCGATCCGATAGCTGTCCATCTGCCCGACGCAGCCCGCCGCGTCGGTTTTTTTGCGGAACATCTCGTTAAATGCGGCGGAGACCTCATCCGCGCTGTATCCGATTATCCTCGAGGCGGCGGTCGAAACGCGCTCCTTTGACGCGATCGACGGTTCGGAATCGGCGACCATCTTCGACTCGATGTTCGTGGTCTGGCCGTTGAAGCAGCTTACCGTCGGGATACCGTCGAACGCCTTGTTATAGTTTTCCGGCGTGGCGCAGAATTCGAGAAAATCGAGAGCGGCTTCGAGCTTTTCGCTGTTTTTATTGACCATCATCATATTGAGGTTGCCGCCCTCATAGGTTCCCTCGGGGGTCGTGTTCATAAACACCGGCATCAGCGCGAAGTCGTCGACGGTGTATTTCCCGTCCTTGCCGAAATCGGTGTAGAACCAGGTGTCCCAGATAAAGGTCATAACCGCTTCGCCCGAGCCGAGAGCTGCGCCGATATCAGACCAGCCCTGTTCGAGATAATCTGGGCCGAACCAGCCCTTTTCGGCGGCGGTTCTGAGCCATTCCGCCATCGCCAAGACCTCGGGAATGTCGGAATAGGCGATCTCGTTGGCGTTGATCTTTTCGAGCATCTCGGGTTCGTCGGCAAAGATCGGGTCGAGCCCGAACTGGAACATCCAGGTGCAGCCGTCGGCCGGCCACATTATCGGAGTATAGCCGGTGTCGGCGAGGACCTGGCACAAAACGTCAAACTCGGCCTGAGACGAAGCGGGTCTGAGCCCGAGGCTGTCGAGGATAGTTTTGTTGTAATAGCAGCCCGAGACCGAGCTCTCCCAGAAGGGCAGCCCGAGTATTCTGCCGCTGCCGTCCTGGCAGTAGGCGAGCGAGCTGTCGGTAAGGTCGTCGACCCAGCTCTCGTCGTTCAAAAAGTAGAAGTTGTTCTCAATGTCGAAGCGGTTGAGGTCGGCGTTATGGAAGTGCATGAAAATATCAGGCGCGTCGCCGCTCTCGAATTTTTCCGCGGCTCTGACCTCAAACTCTGCGTCGTCAAACGAGATTATTTCGAGCTTTTTGCCGGTCTGCTCCTCATAAAGGTCGAAGATCGCGGTCATATAGCTCTTTTCCATATCGCTCTTGCGCCCCATAACGGTTATCGCGCAGCCCGAACCGAGGCTCGGAGCCTCGCAGGAAGTCAGCAGCAGAGCGGCCGCAAGGGCCGAAATAATAGCTTTTATTTTCAACTGTTTTTTCCTCCTCTTTCTGCGAATAGTCTGCAAGCCAGCTCTCTGACCGCCTTCATGTCGATCGGCTTAGCGAGGTGGCCGTTCATTCCCGCTTCAAGTGAGTTTTTAACGTCTTCGGCGAAGGTGTTCGCGGTCATCGCCGCGATCGGGACCGATTTCGCCTCGGGGTGATCCGATTCCCTGATCGCCTTTGTCGCCTCATATCCGTTCATAACCGGCATCTGCACGTCCATAAGTATCATATCGTAATATCCCGGCGCCGATTCGGTGAACATCTTTACCGCCTCCTTGCCGTTGACTGCGAGCTCACATTTCGCACCCTCGAGCGCGAGCATTTCGGTGATGATCTCGGCGTTGAGCTCGTTGTCCTCGGCGACAAGGAAGAGCCGCCCGTCGAGGGCTTTTTCGCATTCCTTAGTTTCCTTTTCGGAGCATACCGTCTGCTCGAAGAAGAGCGGGCGGATTATCTGGAGGAAGGTCGAGACAAAGAACGGCTTCGGCATAAACGCATTTATGCCCGCTTGGCGCGCTTCGTCCTCGATGTCCGCCCAGTCGTATGATGTCAGAACCAAAATCGGCACTCCGCCGCCGATCTGCTCTCTGATTCTCCTAGCCGTCTCGACACCGTCCATTCCCGGCATCTTCCAGTCGAGAAGAATTACGTCGAAGCCGCTGCCGCTGCTGTGGGCTTCAAGCGCAGCCTTGACCGCCGACGCTCCGTCGGTGACAAACGAGACGTTTACTCCGGTCTCCTCCATCAGCTCGCTGATGTTCCGGCAGATATCCTCCTCGTCGTCGGCGACAAGCATTCTTTCGATCTTCTGGCGCACCCACTGGTTCGACTCGTACTGCTCCGGCAGCGCGAAGGAGAACTCAGCGGTGAAGGTGCTGCCCTTGCCGGGCGCGCTCTCAACGGTGATGATTCCGCCCATCAGGTCGACAAGGTTCTTTGTGATCGCCATTCCGAGGCCGGTTCCCTGAATCTTGTTGGTGACCGAGTTGATCTCACGGCTGAACGGGTCGAAGACGTGTTTCTGGAACTCGTCGCTCATTCCGATTCCGTTGTCCTTGACAATGAACCTAAGCTTTGCATATTGCGGCGCGGACTGCGGCAGTTCGCAGACTGTGAACTCGATCTTCCCGCCGGAAGGAGTGTATTTGATAGCGTTTGAAAGAAGGTTTATAAGTATCTGATTCAGTCTCAGCTTGTCGCCGAGAAGAAGCTCGGGCGGCGTCCCCTGAACATGAGTGGTGAACTCCTGGGTCTTCGCCTTTGCCTGCGGCATTAAAATGATATTAAGCTCTTCGAGAAGCCCGGGGAGGCTGAATTTGTCGACATTTAAAGAGGTCTTTCCGCTCTCGATCTTCGACATATCAAGAACGTCGTTGATAAGGCTTAAAAGGTGCTGGCTCGAGGCGGAGATCTTTCTCGTGTATTCCCTGACCTTATCCGGTTTGTCGGCGTCCTTTTCGAGCAGAACCGAGAAGCCGACGATAGCGTTCATCGGGGTGCGGATATCGTGAGACATATTCGAGAGGAAATTGCTCTTTGCCTCGTTTGCGCTCTGGGCGGCGTTGAGAGCCTCCTGGAGCTTCAGGTTCATCTGCTGCTCGACCGTTCTGTCAGACATCACGCTGATGTATTTTGTCACTCCGCGGATATTCATGTGATATATCGTCATTCGGTACCACCGGCGCTCACCGGTGGTCTGGTGCATATATTCACATTCCCAGTAGCGGCTCTTGTTGAGCGGGATCGCGTCGAGCTCGTTTTTCGGTATCGCGATGTTATAGTTCACCGCGCATTTTTCGAGCACTCTGATGTCCGCCCTCGCATCTTCGGCGGGAATGCCGAGCAGCCGCTCGATATTCGGGCTGATATAGTCGACCGTCTGCTTTTCGGCGTCGAGCATTATGAATATGTCGTCGACGCTGTTTGAAAGAACGTCGAACATCAGCTCTCGATACTGAAGCTCGGTTCTGTTACGCCTTGCGTTTCTGATGCTGCTGACTATCGCGATAACCGCAACCGTCGCCGCAATCATCAGGAAAATTGAGAGAAGAACGATCGTCGTCGTCTTCTGAACCGAGAGGAATCCTGCGCTGACGACGTTTTGAGGGACTACGCTTAAAAGCGTGTAGTCCTGATAGCCGATCGGCTGATAGAGGATAAAGTTTGTTACCCCCGCGATCTCGCACTGAATAAGCCCCTCGGCAGAGCTTTCGAGATCTGATCTGATCTTATCAAGAGCCGTTTCGTCGAGATCCGAGGCCGCGCCGAGATAGACAAGGTAGTTTCCGAAGATATTTCCGCCGGTCTGGGTCGAGAGCAGCACATTTCCGTCGCTGTGGATAACAAAGCACTTGCCCTTTCCAGAAAAGGCGTCGACGTTAAGCGAGCTCGCGAGGTCGGCGTTGGTATAGCTTATCGCGATTGCGTCAAAGCCGAAGCCGGAGTATTCGCAGTGCTCAACAGGGGAGGCGAAGACAGTGATCTCGGAGCTGTCGGGAAGAATTTCGCCAGCCATTATCGGCTGCCTTTCGGTCATCAGAATTTCCCAGGAGTCGTTGAGCGCCATTTTGCGCGAGCTGCCGCCCAAAGTCATGCAGCTTCCGTCGGCGCTGACGAGGTAAAAGCTCGAAAAGCCCCAATATTCCTGCTCGTCTGAGATAAATTCACCGATATCCTCCCAATCCGCTTCATCGGGGTCGGTGAAGCGGTCGCTCCAGCCTTCGAGGAGTCCCCAGTTGCGCTCGACAAAGGAGCCGAACGAACGGTTTACCTGATAATATATTTCATAGAGATGAGCAGAGCTGTCATCATAAATCCGCTGAGAGATAAAGTCATAATAGCTGACGCCGATCACGGCAGCCGCCGCCGCGACCGCGCAGACCAAAACAATTACCAGCAGTCTTTCAATCCATTTTTTCATCTTCGGGCAATACCCCCCTTGGATTAGTCTCATATCAACCCAATATACAATATTAACACATATCATTTTAAAAATCAATAGATTTACCCGACTGAAATGTTTCTAAATCAAAAACATTAGTTCAATTTGAGGCGGAATGCTATCTGTTTCTTACAGGGAAGGCTGAATTTTGACATAATAAGGCGTGGGAAGGTATCTATGCTGCTGTCTAAGGTACTTTATCTATCTACGCCTTGAGGGGCCGCTGGGGGACGGTAGTCCTCCCCACCGGAAGGGTGAGGGGTTTCTAAAGGGGAGAGGGGACAAGGTTGTCCCACACTTAAACCCCCACGCTTACAATACTCAAGCCCTCACGCGTGCAGCCGCGTGAGGGCTTTTAACTTATAACCGTCTATCAGTTGCCCTTTTTATTATATATCCTCCCCCTCCTTCTCATAATACTTCGCCTGCGCGTCCCAAAGCTCGCAATATCTACCGCCGGCTTCGATCAGGCCGTCGTGTGTGCCGCGCTCGATTATTCCGCCGCCTTCAAAAACGAGTATCTCTTTGCAGAATCGGCAGCTCGAAAGCCTGTGGCTGATATAAATCGCGGTGCGGTCTCCGACGATCTCGTCGAAATTCTTATATATCTCCGCCTCGGCGATCGGGTCTAAGCTCGCGGTCGGCTCGTCGAGGACTATAAACGGCGCGTCTTTGTAGAGCGCTCTCGCGATCGCAATCTTCTGCCGCTCGCCGCCCGAGGTCACTATCCCGTCCTCGTCAAAATCCTTGCCGAGCCATGTTTCAAGGCCGTCCGGCAGCTCTTTGAGCCTGTCGCCGAAGCCTGCGTCTTCGAGGCATTTTATCGCGCGCGCTTCGTCTACGTCGCAGGAGCCTGCAACGTTCTGCCCGAGCTTATGAGACATCAGCCAGAAATCCTGGAAAACGACCGAGAATATCGCTATGTATTCGTCGTAGCGGTATTTCTTTATGTCCACGCCGTTTAAGAGGATTTCCCCCTCCTGTGGGTCATAGAGTCGGCATAAAAGCTTTATAAAGGTCGATTTCCCCGAGCCGTTCTCGCCGACGACCGCGAGCTTTGTTCCGACCTCGAACTTCACCGAAACGTGCCGGAGCGCCCATCTGTCGGAATTGGGGTATTTAAAGCTCACGTCTTTAAATTCGACATTGTACTTTCTGTCGCGGCGCTTTTCTGTCGTGAGGCTGCCTTGGTACATCTTGTTAGGAATGTCCAAAAGCTCAAATATATCCTTCAAAAACTTTGAGTTTGTGCGCAGAATGTTCAGCATAACAACACCATTGGTGAACGCTCTGACGAAATTCGTCACCGCGCCGACATACTGCGTGACTTCGCCCAAGCCGAACGCCCCTCCGAGCGCCTTTAAGCATACAAACAGGTATATAACGCACATTAAAAGCTTGTTGCCAAATTGCGAGCCTATTTCCATAAGCCCTCTGCGCCCTTTATAGTATTTGTCAAAAATCCCTCCCACATACCAAGGAGCGGCGTCTTTGAGCCAGCGGTAGTGCTTTATAAAGCCTTCATTCTGGTTATACATTCTGTAATCTACCATTGCTTCGGGGTCGCCGCGAACTGCGCCGAAGTGCGAAAAAAGTCTGTTGGCGAGCCTTGCCTCGTTTGCAAGGGACGCGTGTTTTTCGTTCATCTTGTTAATCACAAAGGGCGATATAGCTGCGCAGAAAATCATCAGCGCCAAAAATCCCAGAACCGCAAAGGGACTGTTGAGAAAGGCATACGGGCTGCCCTCGGGGACTTTGTTTATTATAAGCCCTACCGACAGCGCCACCGCGCTGAAAACGCTGATTATATCAGAAACAAGATCCGCAAAGCACCCCTGTATCCGCGAAAAGCCCCAGCCCGACCAGTTTCTGTTCTGCGATATCTGATCTCTTAAATCCCGCACCCGCTGGTCCTCGACGTCGCCGTAGTCCATCGACATGAGCTTTTCGTCCTCGATTCGGTTCATGTTGTTCCAGAAGTTTGTCGCCTTGACCTCGTAGGCGTGGGACATCAGCCCGTTTATTATCGCAAATACCGCCGTTGAAACAAGCTGGAACACCGCCCAGAATAGCAGCTTTTCCATGCGCCGTTCGCCGGCAAGCTCGCCTATAAGCCTTGCGGTCACAAACAGCGAGGCGTATGAAAATACCGTATTAAACAGAGCCTTTAGTGTGACATAAGGAAACATCAGCTTATTCTTTGAATTCAAGAGCTTGATCGCCCTCACGTTTATCTTAAACGCCTCTTTCCAAGGCATTTTTTCGGATTTATTCGCCATTTATACCGCCTCCTCTTTATTGAAATTTTCCCGATAATAGCGAGCCTGAACCTGAAACAGATCAGCATATTCCCCGCCGCGTTTCAAGAGTGCCTCGTGAGTGCCTTCCTCGGCGATCTTGCCGTCCTTAAGATATAAAATTCTGTCGCAGAACTGAGTTGAGGCAAGCCTGTGGGAGATAAAGAGCGAAGTCTTTCCCTCCGCCATCGAGTTGTATTTTTCATACATATCCCGCTCCGCCAAGGGGTCGAGCGCCGCCGTCGGCTCGTCCAAAACAAGCACCGCGCCGTTTTTATAGAGCGCTCGCGCAAGCATCAGCCGCTGGGTCTGACCTCCCGAGAGCACCACGCCGTCGAGATAAACTTCTTTGCCGAGGTGGGTATTTATCCCTTCGGGAAGATCGTTGACGGCTTTTGTCAGCCCCGCCTTTTCGAGGCAGTCGCGAACGCGCGGAACGTCGATATCCTCCGCCGACTGCGCGACCGTTTCGGCGACGGTGATGTCGTACATGTTAAAGTGCTGGAACACCGCCGAAAACAGCTTGTAATACTCGGCGCGGTTGAATTTTTTAATGTCTGTTCCGTTGAGCAAAATTCTGCCCCCGTCGGGGTCTAAAAGTCCGGTGATAAGCTTTATAAGGGTCGTCTTGCCCGCTCCGTTCAGCCCGACTATCGCCACCTTTTCGCCCTGCTTTATGTCAAGGCTCAAGCCGTCGATGATCTTTTTATCGGATTCGGGATAGGTGTAGCTGACGTTTTCAAGCTTTATTTCGTAGGTATAGCTTTCGGGGATCTTCTCGCCCTCGCCGAAATTATAAGGTTCGGGGTAATTCAGCAATTCGAGCATACAGGAAAAATCGAGGCATTTGTTCTTAAGGTCTAAGAAGTTATTGAGGATTCCGCTGAACTGCCCGTTAAAGGAATTCACCGCCGAGAAATAGAGCATAAATTCCGCCGCGCTCATTCCGTTATCAATGCACATTTTCAGCAGTATGAATATCACCGCGCCGCTGCGCAGAAATTCTATTATCATGCTCGAAAAGGTCCCAATAAGATAGAATCTGTGCTCCTTTCGGGCATAGGCCTCCTTCGCGGCAAAGGCCTTGTCGGTGAGGCGGTTTATCCAGCTTGCAAGCCCGAAAAGCCTTATGTCCTTTGCGACCGAAAGCTGTCCCGG
>CANQJB010000030.1 GCA_947624155.1 uncultured Clostridia bacterium | reverse complement strand
ATTGCCGTTTAGTCCAAAGCTCAGATAAGCGTCCGGACAAGGTTTTCGATGTCAATGTTATCAATAACGGCGACCCGCTGGAGATATACACCAACAGCGAAGGCGAGGTTATCTTCAAGAAATACTCGCCGATCAGCGAGATGTCGGAGAACGCCGGCTCGGCGGCCGAGGTTATACACAAGCTCGGCTCGGCGCCGGTTGTGATCTTCGACCGCGACCATGTCGTCGCCGTCTCGGGGGTGCAGAAAAAGGAATACAGCGAACGGAGGCTCTCGCAGGGGCTAGAAGAGCTGCTCGAAACCCGAAAGGGCTGGATCTATGAGGGCGACGGAAAGCCGCTCCTGCCGGTCGAGGGCGTTCAGAAGCACGCCGTTGCGATCTCGCCTATTATCGCGATGGGCGACATTGCGGGCGCGGTCTGCTTCCTCGCGCCGGAGAGCTCATCAAAAGGCACACAGCTCCAGCTCACCCTTGCGCAGACCGCCGCGATGTTCCTCGGACGCCAGCTCGAAGAATAATTCATAGAATACCCCGCCGCCGGGCAACAGTCCGACAGCGGGGATCGCTTTTTTATGGTCATTTGCGCTTGCTTTATGTCATGTTTTTCGCTTTTTACGGAGGGTCTGCCGAGGCGCTAAGGCGAGGGCGGCGAGTATTCCCGAAGCTTAATTTTTTCCTCTCAATTTTGCTTTATCTGCGGATTTTCGCCGCAACTGCATAAAACGTCACCCACTTGCTCGGCTTGCCGGGCTTTTCGGTTTTTATATACGGCTTTGTCAGCGAGCAGTCGATGATATATTTCCCGTCGCTTGTCCGTCTTTGCTCAAGAATGTCCCACGCCCGTTTGCAGCGCGGATCGTCAGCTCTGCCCAAAAGATTTAGTGAGTAAAGTATCATGTGAAGCCCGATTCTTGTCGCGACGGGCGGGTGGAATGTCCTGCCCATCTCCTCTTTTACGACCCGATTCGGATCATCATGCCGAAACAAAACGTCTCGGCCGAGAAAATACTCCGCGAGTCCGCTTTCTTCGTCGCATTTATGCCCGATTCTGCGAAGCTCCGCCATCAGCAAGAGATAGCTCGCCGACATCTGAAAACAGCTTTTGTGCGGCAGATTCGGCTTTTTGATTTTCGGAATCTTTGATACGCAGGGGTACCCGCCGTCGATTTGCTGTGTCGCCAAAGCGTTTGCAAGCTCTTTTCTGACCTCGGGCATATCGCAATATCCGAGCTTGACTAGGTTTCGCAGCAAAAATCCCTCTCCGCAGCCGTTCGCAAAGCCGTAACGGGAGATATAGTTTTCAACATATCGGTCAATATCTAAATCCTTGCGCGTCAGGCCGCATTCCGCAAGCGCACTGAAGGCGTGAGCGTCCGCGTATTCCTTTTCGATTTCAAAGAGAGAAAACGCGCGCTTTACATCCTCCGACAAAAGAAGAGCGTCTAAAGCCGCTTTTGCTTCGGCCGAGCCGTTATTGTCAAGCAGCTCGGTCAAGGTGCGATATCTCACGGCGGGGCTGATTTCCTCCAAAAGCCAGTTAATAGCAGCGCTTTCCACGCTATCCCTCCCGCTTCTTCCAATGCCCGAGCTGCGGGAGCTGAGCTTCAAAAAATGCCCTTGCCTGCTCGGGCGGAAAGCTTTCGTTAGATAAATGCCCGACCAGAAAATCCGTCAGCTCCTCAACGCTCTTATAGACAAATTCGCCGTCGGTGTAGCACCATTTGCAGTAATCCTCGTTAAAATCTCCGCCCGGCTCGCGGCTTATCTGCCCGTCGTCATCAAGCGTCATTCCGCAGCACTGGCAGATAAGCTTTCTCGGAGAGCCCAAAAGCGTGTTGACCGAGACATTGAAAAGCTTGGATAAAAGCTTCAGAGTGTCGGTATTCGGCACCGTGTCGCCGTTTTCCCACCTGCTGACCGCCTGACGGGTTACAAAAAGCTTTTCGGCGAGTTCCTCCTGCGACAGACCTGCGCCTGCTCGCAAGCCGCGTATTATGTCCTTTGTTTCGTTCATAAAATCACCTCAGAACCATTGTAGCACAGCCCGAAGTGCAGGGCAAGCAACCCGCTGTTGCTGTTTGAATTTTTTTCAAATTCAGATTTAGAGGATTTTCGCGCTCGCCTACTCCTCCGAGCTCTCGCCGCGCGGCTTTTTCGCCCTGATATATTTCTTCGCGGTCAGGCCGTAGCTCATTTCGAGCAGCATGATAAGCGTTTCGCGGCTTGCTTCGCCGAGCGAGACGGTCAGCCAGTGCTGCTTGTTCATGTGATATGCGGGGTAGACTCCCCTCTCGCGATAAAACGGGCCGGACAGCATCGGGTCGCATTTCAGATTCACGATGTCGATTATTCCGCCGTCGCCGACTCCGATTCTCGAACCCGGGATATTCATTATCAGCGCGAACCACTTTTTGTTGTCGGGGTGGCGGAAGACTGCGTATTCCGGCGAATCGGCCCACGGGAAATCCGGCTCGACGCCGTAGTTTTCAAAAATATATTCGGTCAATTCCCTTCTGTCCATTTATCATCACCGATTTGAATATACACCTTCGTGCGGCAAGTGTCAAGGGCAGAGATTGCTTCGGCCGTTAATTATATAAAGCTTTTCAATTCAATTTGACAACCGCCAAAAAAAGCGCTAAAATGGTTTCAGAATCCTGAAAGGAGCGGCAAAATGATTACAACTCTGACCCTCAACCCCTGCATCGACAAAACCGTGACCGTCAAAAGCTTTGACGCCGAGCGGGTGAACCGCGCCGAAAGCGTCCGTCTCGACCCCGGCGGAAAGGGGATCAACGTCAGCCTCGCGCTCGCGGCCCTCGGAATCAAATCCCGCGCGGTCGGCGTTCTCTGTCGCGGAGGAGAGGCGATCTCCGAAGCGCTTGAAAGAGCGGGAGTTGAAGGACTGTTTATCCCCTCGCCCGGCGAGATACGCACCAACCTCAAAATCTTTGACCGATCGTCGCGAAGGACAATTGAGCTCAATGAGCAGAACCCTCCTCTGCCCGAGAACTGCCTCAAAAAGGCCGTCGCGGAGGTCTGCAAGTCGTCGGCCGACAGCGAGGTGCTTGTCCTGTCGGGGAGCGTGCCGCCGGGGGTGGGAGAAAGCGTCTACCGCGAGATAATCGAGGCCGCTCGGCTCGCGAACCCCGAGATCAAAACGGTTCTCGACGCGGGCGGCGGACTTCTGAAAAATGGGCTCGGGGCGCGGCCTTTTCTGATTAAGCCGAACGTTGAGGAGCTCGAACAGACCTTCGGCGTAAAAATCGGCTCAGACGCCGAGGCGGTCTCGCTCTGCCGAAAAATCATAGCCGACTTCGGCGTCGGCGCGGTTCTTCTCTCGATGGGGAGCGACGGCGCGCTGGCCGTCACAAGCGGTGCGGCATTTCGCGGAAAAGCAGTCAGAATCGAGCCGAAAAGCGCTCAGGGCGCGGGCGACGCGATGGTTGCTGGAGCCTGCGCGGCGATTTTGGGCGACAAAACAGGCGCTGACGAGCTCTTAAAATTCGGGCTTGCCTGCGCGGCGGGGGCAGTCGAATCAGAGGGAACCGGCTTCGGCAGCCGCGAGCGCTTTGAGGAGCTTCTGAAGCTCGCTGAGGTTGAAAGGATCATACTTTAACATTTCGCTAAATAAAAGCACAAAAAGTGCCGCCTTGAAATTCAAAGCGGCGCTTTCAGTTTAAAACTATGCGGTTTTATTTCTTGCCGGTCAGCTTCCAATAGGTATAGAAGTTATACATATTCAGCACCTCGTCGTCATAGCTCTCCTCGCGGTCATACCAGACATTGAATCTGTCATAATAGCCCCATGTCGACATCGCAGGGGCGATCTCCTCGGCTTCGCGTATCATCTGATATTCGGCGGAAAGCGGTATTCCGGCAAATTCGAGGGTTTTGAGGCCGAGATAATTCGCGCTGGTGATATTTATATCCTTCTTTTCAACGCCGAGATCATAGTTTGACCAGACCACAAACGGGGTCTGATATCTTGTCAGAAAGGCGTTGACAAACATCTCGCGCTGGGGGTTGAGCTGGTCGATCAGCTCAGCTTCGACATTCGGCTGGTGGTCGCCGAAGAAGACGATCATCGTCTTTTCGTCGACATTCGAGAAATAAGTTATCAGCTCCTCCAAGGCCTCGTCCGAGTCCTTTATCAGCGAGAGATACTGCTCCGCTCTCGGGAATTCTCCCTCGGGGCGCTTGACGTGGACGTCGGTCTCGAAGTCGTCGCCGTCGTATTCATAGGAAGAATGGTTCTGAACGGTGACCCCGAAGATAAAGATTCGGTCTGAGGTTCTGTTCTCGAATTGGTTAATAACCTGCTTATAGAAATAGCTGTCGCTGATAAGGTTTCTGATATATTCGACATGGTCGCCGAAGCCCTTTTCCCAGCGGTCGGCGCTGACATAAAGCCCCGCCTCGCCGTTCGCCATATCCTCGCCGGAGACAAAGTCGTCAAAGCCCATAAAATTATAGATCGAGTTGCGCTTCCAGCAGACCTCATAGAACGGGTGCATCGCGACTGTCTGATAGCCGAAATCGCCGAGATATGACGCCATCGAGTCGATCGGGCCGGTTATATGCTGCATATAAGCGTAGCAGCCCGAGGGCATATACATCATCGAAAGGCCGGTCAGAAACTCAAACTCGGTGTTGCAGGTTCCGCCGCCGAGCACCGAAACGAGATTTCTGCCGTTGGGGTAGTCTCTAAGGAGGCTGTTAAAGAACGGCATATAGGGTATGTCGGTTCTGAGGCGGCCGAGATAGCTGAGGTCTGAAAAGCTCTCGTTCATGATTACGATTATGTTCGGATAATCCGGCTCAATCACGGCAGGGTAATCGGCTTCGGCGCTTTCGCCGCCCTCGGAGGGCTCGATCACCTCCGCTGTGACGATGCTGTTTTCATAGTCGGATTCGTCATATTTTGAAAGGAACTCTTCAAGCTTTTCTTCGGAATAGCCCTCCGGCTCGTCAAATCCCATTTTTCTGACGTTGATATAGAAATTGAGCGCGGTGCCGTTGACGTTATTTGTCGATTCGGTGTCAAAGGTCGAGGTCGGGAAGCTCTCGTAGTCGATCTCGTAGATTCCGCAGCAGCCGACTGTCAGAACAACCGCCGCCGCGAATGCCGCGCAGGGTCTCAGCCACTTTTTGGGATAGGCGAATCTGAACTGCGAAGCAAGCGCGATCAGCATCACGCAGGAGCAGAGGCCGGTCAGCATATCGACATTGAACCGCCAGTCGGCGGCGCCCGTCACCTTCATCGCGGTGCCGATCGCATAAAGATCGGTCGGGACTAACGGCGTGCCTCTGATCAGCAGAACGATCTCGTTCGCAAAATTCAGCAGCGAGCCGACAGCGATCGAAATGCAGAACGAAAGCCTTGTCGACTGAGTCAGCACAAACACTGCAACCTGAAAGACGGCGTAAAACAAAACGTTGAGCCAGTAGATGCTGCTCTCATATCTGCCGACGCCGATTATCAGCTTGACCGTTTCAAAGGTCAGCCACGGTCCGCAGATAAAGAACATCGCCGCGCAGATATGTTCGAGCCAGCTCGGGAACTTAAATTCGACCAGAAGCGCCGCCGACATCATCAGAAACAGCGCTATAAAGGTTATGAGCGCTCCGACGTTTATCGAGTAGGAGTCCATCACCGCCTCGAAGAAGACGCCAGGGTTCGGTTCGTCGGTGTTGATTATCAGATCCTTTCCGAACGACGAAATGTTGTAAAAGGTGAGCAGGGCGACGAGCAGAATCACCGCAACGCCCAGCCAGAGTTTTTTGCCGGATTTGAATTTTGCCATAGATAGTCAGGTTCCTTTATTTTTTAGTAAAATTAGCTTGCAGACTAAGAGCCGAGGACGGGTCGACGGTTATCACTGCCGAGCTGCCGTCATATCCTCCGCTCCAGCCGCTGAATTCATAGCCGTTTGCCGGAACGGCCTTGATCTCGATCTTGTAGCCGGGGAAATATTTGCCTTCCCACTTTTTGTTTGTCAGTGTGATCGGTATCCCGTTGATATAGACCCAGCCGCCGGCGGAATCGCTTGTCGAAATCGTCAGCGTCTTTGTCGAGGAGGAGCCGAGGCCGAGCGCCTTGCTGATCTGCTCGGGCATATAGTCATATCGCCGCTTCAGCCAGTTTTTCCAGCTGCTGACATTCTGGCTGACGCCGTTTTCGCTCTGCCAGAATATGAATCTGCGGAAATGCTGAGAGAGATAGGGCGAATAGTCGGAATAGAAGCTGTCGAGAAGCCGGGAGGCAGAGGTCGGGTTAAAGGCGATGTTCATCGAGTCCTCAAAGGCGAGCACCAGCCGCGACTTGAAATCCTTGTTTTTAAGGAGCGATTTGAGCATCGGGCCGAGGTGGCCGTCGCCGCCGACAAGTGAGGTCAGAATGTCATATTTATAGTCGTTTCCGCTGCCGTAGAGGTTCATCGAATATTCGGTATCATAGACCATAAACCGCCATTTTCCGTCCTCATATTTTTTGTCGGAGGTATCTCTCGCTCTCCAGCAAGCCCAGTTGCCCCAGAGCCAGTCCTCGTTGCCGATATAGGCGTTCATCGCGATATATTCGGCAAAGCTGTCCATATCGAAATATTCGCAGGCCTTTTGATAATTCGCCTCAACGCTCATATCGTTGTTTCTTACAAAGTCGACCTCTTTGGTCCAATACTCGTTGAAATCGGAGTCGAGGCCCTCTTCAAGCGAGCCGGCCTTTATCATTATCGCATTGTCGGCGTTTACCCCGAAGTTCGACTCGATATAGTTGTCGTCATAGAGCTCCATCATTGTGTAGACGCCCCAGTATTCGCCGTTGAGGAAGCCGATCGCGAGCTTACAGTCCTGAGTTGAGAACGGGAAGCGCTTGACGCATTCCTGAGTCCAGGCGTCTTTAAAGAGCATGATAAAGCTGTCGTTGCCGCCGTTTCTGATCATGAACCGCTTGTATTCGTCGATCACCTTGCTGTCGTCATAGGCGCGGTTATTTTCAAAGAGCTCATATTTGAGCCTTGATTCGCCGTAATCGGAGCGCATATAGAATTTAAGCGATTTTTGCTGGCTGTTTCTCGACCAGCCGCCGTGGCACCTGACGCCGCAGTCGATACTGAATCCGAGCTCGCCGCCGTCGAAATAGTCGACATGGGCGTCGCGCTCCCATTCTCTGCCGCGCTGGTTGAAGTTGGCGGGGGTGCTGCCGTCGAGCGCGGCATTGCGGTTAGATTTCCGCCACTCGGTGAAAACGTCTCCCGCGACATAAATCCCGGTCTTTTCGTTATAGAGGTCGTTCGGGTCGACGACAACCGAGACGATCGGCACATCGCCGAACTTTCGCTCAACCGCCGCGCCGATGAAATATGCCGCGGTTGTGACAGGGCTCTTTTTGCCGGAGGAATCGACCGCAACCGCGCGGATAATCATCGCCTTTTCAAATTCCTGGTTCGGGAACTGCTCGGAGCCGCTGTCGACCGTCGTCCCGCGCTTATATGTATATACCGCGCGCTCGTTTGAGCGGTCATATATTGAAATCGGCGAAGAATATTTTTTAGAAGAGGTTGTCGGAACGCTCCCGTCTGTGGTATAATATATTACAGTACCGGGGTCGGCGGTGATTGTCAGGCTGAACTTTTCGGAGTAGAACCCGCTTTCCTTGCTGAAAAGCGGCGAGGCGAGGCCGGGTTCCCGCGAAGAAGCTGCCGCGTCGTTTGACTTGCCCGGGGTAGCCGAGGTGATCCTCAGCTCCTTCGAGCCGTTCGGCCAGCGGCTGAGCGTTTCGTCGTCGTCAAGAGCGGGAAGCAGCACCGAGTCGATGAGGCTTCCGTCAGGCTTTGAGAGAATTATCTCCTCGTTGCCGGAGGAAATTTTAAACCCGGTGTGCAGCTCCGGCGTTTGGCTGTCCTTGTCGGAGCAGAAGACGATCAGATATCCGCCGGGCTGGACATTTACGCTCGGGAACACCCATTTGAGCGGGTCGCCCGCACTGTCGGAAAGACCGGCGCCCTTTAGGTTTACCGTCTCGTCGGTCGGATTGTAGATCTCGACCCAGTCGGGAAAATCTCCGTCGGAATCCTTAAGCGAAGCCTTGTTTTTCGCGCATATCTCGTTGATGACAAGCTTTGAAAGGTCGCCCTTTGCCAACGACGGATCGGTTGAAAGCGGCTCGGCCATATCATAGCCCAAAAGCCCCAGCTCGACTGCCTTTGTAGCGGTCGCGGCGGCGGTCGTTGCGGCCGTTGTAGTGACAGTTGTCGTTGCAGAGGTCGTTGCCGCGGGTGCGGTGGTTGTGGCTGTTGTCGCGGCAGTCGCTGCCTCGGTGACGGTCGCGGCGGTAGTCTCCGGCTCGGGATCGGTCGTCGCGGAAGTTGTCGCGGGAACGGTAGTGGTCGTTGCCGGAGGTTCGGTCTGCGGCGCGGTTGCCGTCGGGGCGGGATGCTCAGTCGCGGGGGCCGCGGTGCTTTGGCTGACCGATTCCGGCTTTTCGGGAGGCTCCGAAGCGGCGTTTCGGCCGTTTCCGCCGAAAACAACCGCTGCGGCAACAATAACAAGTATCGCTGCGGCTGCCGAAAGGGCCGCTGCCGCAATAACGATCGGGCTGCGCTTCTTTTCTTCCATAGTTATCACCTTTAGTCCTTTGTCGGGGCTGGCAGATCGGCTTTGCATACATTTTGATATTATACTACATTTGCGCCCGATTTTCAATAGATATTGCATAAATTTAATATTTTACAGACAGGAGCTGGAAAAATGAAACAAAAAAGATTTGAGATTCTTCGTCAGTTGGCGATGTGCGCGGTGGGGTCGGTGATCTACGCCGCGGCGGTAAGCCTCTTTTTAGACCCGAACGGAATCGTCCCAGGCGGGTTCACGGGTATTGCGATGATTATCGGAAAATTTCTGCCGCTGCCGACCGGTACCCTGACGCTGATCCTAAACATTCCCCTACTCACGGTCGGGATTTTCGTCTTCGGGCTTAAATTTTTAGGCACAACTATCTTCTCGGTCGCGGTGTCGTCGGTGATGATGAACGTTTTGATGCCCTTCGGCCCGCTGACCGACAACCTGATGCTCGCGGCGCTCTCGGGAGGCGCGCTGATGGCGATCGGCCTTGAGATTGTCCTATTGCAGGGCGCGACGACCGGCGGCACCGACGTCATTGTCAAGCTTTTGCGCAAAAAAATCCGCTCGATCTCTACCGGAAACTTTTTCCTGATGACCGACGGGCTGATCGTCCTCTGCTCGGCAATTGTCTTTGAGAATATCGACGCGGGCCTCTACGCCGCGATCTGCATCGTCACTTCGTCCTATCTGATGGACATGATGCTCTACGGCCGCGACCAGGCGAAGCTGGTCTACATTATCAGCGATAAGCACCGCGAGATCACCGAGCGAATCCTTCGTGAGCTCGATATCGGCGCGACGCTCCTCGACGGCCAGGGCGCGTTTTCGGGAACCGATAAGAAGGTCGTCCTCTGCGTCGTCAAAAAGTGGCTGCTTTCAAAGGTTCTGAAGATCGTCAAGTCTGAGGATCCGTCGTCGTTCGCGATTGTCTCGACTGCAAACGAGGTCTTCGGCGAGGGATATAAACCCCACGACGGGGAGCAGATTTAGAAGTTTTTGATTTTTACACACAAAACCCCCGACTTTGCAGTCGGGGGTTGATTTTGTTTGCTAAGCTTTGCGAGGCTTATCAGCGAACGGTTACAGAGGCGTATTCGCTGCTGGCTTCGGCGAGCTTCGGCCAAGTGGTGCCGTCAGTAGAGGCCTTGATTCTGACCTTGTAGGAACCTGCCGCGATACCGGTGATGGTGGCGGTGGTGCCGCTGATGGTGACCTTGGCGTTCGGGAAGTGCTGAGTAGAGGTCGCGATTGCGTACTCGTTGCTGCCGCTCTTGGCGATCCAGACCTGATATGCCTTCGCGCCGGTAGAAGCCTTCCACTCAACGGTGATGCTTCCGCTGCCGCCGGTGATGCTGGTGATCTCGGGAACCTTAGAGGTGGTGGTGCCGGCTCCGGAAGGATCGGGTGCGGTGGTGGTTGCGGTAGAGGTCGAGGACGGCGAAGTCGTCAGAATGCCGGAATCATATCCGTTGGCGACGACCTTGAAGTCGTAGGAGGTGCCGTTGATGAGGCCGGAGATGGTCAGCGAACGGGCGGTAGTGGTCTTCGCAAGCTTCCACTCGGTCTTGGAAGAACGCTTCCAATAAACCTTGTAGCTGCCGGCGTTCTTAGCGGCGTTCCAGGAAAGTCTGACGCTCTTGTTGCCGACAGTTCCCTTGAAGCCGGTTACATAGACAGAAGTGTTATCCTCGGCGGGCTTGGTTGTAGTCGAGCCGGTGGACGGATAGTCGGTGTTTGCATAGTGGATCGCGCTGCCGACGGTTCTCATTGTTCCGTCTCTCAGAGAGGCGTAAACAGCGATCTCGAAGCCGATGCGCTTGCCGAGCGGAAGCTCGAAGCTTGTCTTGGTAGTTACCTGCTCCTGGCCGACATTGTCTTCAAGACGGCGGAAGGAAACGAGGTAGTAGCTGGCGTTGGTAACTTCGTCCCAAGTAACGGTTGTCGAGTTGGTGCCGTTCTCCTTAAGGGTCAGACCCTTGGTGGTGGAGGTTCCGGTCTGAGAGCTGGTGCTGCGGGTGTAGGAAGCGGTCATAATCGAGCCGGAGATCGCAGAGCCCGGAGCATAAGAGGTCATCGGGATAATCTGAACGTCGAAGCTGGAGCAGTTGCTGGAGCCGAGCGGGATAGTTGCGGAGTTGCCGTAAACATTCTCCTGAGTGCCGCTGTAATTGGTGTCTCTGTTGGTGTAGACAACAACATATCTGACTGCGCCGTAGACGGCGTTCCAGCTGACTGTCGAGCTTGTGGTGCCGACATTGAGTGTGCAGCCCTTGGTGGTAACGTTGCCGTTGCCGCTGTTGGAGCTTCCGCTGCCGCTGCCGACATATCCGCTGCTGCCATAGGTGATATTACCGGTCGAAGAGACGGTAACAGAGCCGATGGTGTAATACTGGTTGTTGTAGACATACTGAACCTGAACGAAGAGGCCGCCGGTCCAGGTGAACGAAACGTGGGTGTCGTTCGCGGTCGGAGCAACCATGTCATAATACTGCTGCTGATAGCCGCTGGCGACATAGGTGATTCTGTAATTGGTAACGCCGGCGACAGGGCTCCAGGTGATGTTGGCGGTGCTGCCGGAGAGAGTCGCGGTCAGGCCGGTGCCGTAGCCGTAGCCGGGGTTATATCCGCCGCCGGTGTAGCTTCCGGGATAATAGGTTGCGGAGCCGACAGAGGTGTTAGAGGTCATCGCATAAACGGAGAAGGTGATATAGGTGTATCTGCCGTAAATGCTGCTGAGGTTGACAAGGCTGGAAATTGCAACCGAGGTGCCGGAAACTCTGGTGCTTCCGAGAGGAGTTGTGCCGTTGCCGTAAGCGGTGACGGTGTAGGACTGGGTGCCGAGCCCGTACCAGTTGACGGTCGGGTTAGCGGTGGTGCCGCCAATCCAGACATAGCCGGAGTTGCCGCCGCCCTGAGTGGTGAGGGTAAAGGTCGCGGAACCGACGGAAATGGTCTGGCCGGTGGTGAGAACCGCGCTGACGGTGAACGCTACAACGCCGTTAGTCGCATAGGTTGCGTTGAGGTAAGAGGAAGCGTCGAACGAAGTGCCGTAAGCGGTGTAAGAACGGCCGTTGACAGAAACGGTGTAGCTTCTGATCAGGTTGCGATAGGTGCTGCTGGAAGCCCAGTTAGACCAATAGAGGTAGTTGCCGGAAACGGAAACTCCGCCGTAACCCTGACCGTAGCCGGTGCCGTAGCCATAACCCGGGTTAGAGGGGTTATAGGAAGGAGTCCAGGAAGCAACGGCGTTGCCGCTCGAATTGCCTATTCTGACGGTTACGGAAGTAAGAGCGGAATAGTCAACGGGAATGGTGTAAGAGGTGCTGCCTGTGGTATCGCTGCCGCCGTTTGCGGAGTTAGTGGCGGTCCAGCTTATATAATAGGTGGAAACGCCCGCGACCGCAGACCATGTGGCGGTGCTTGAGCCGGTCGAGCTGCCCGAAACGGTGATGTTGCTGCCCGAAGAGCTCTGAGCGACATAGGTCGAGCCGGTGAAGGAGCCGATGACGACATTGGTGCTGTTATAAGCGATAACAGAAATGTTCATCGTTCCGTATCCGCTGACGGTGACTGTCGCGCTGTTGGTTGTCACCGTAGTACTGCCGGTGGTTGTGCCGGAAGTATTGGTTACGGTTACAACGTATTTCGCCGCTGAGCCGAGAGCTTCCCAAGTCAGGGAAAGCGTGTTGCCGCTGACAGTTGCGCTGACAGTGCCGTTGGTATCGGCAAAGGCTTCAACTGACAACAGAGAAAGGCTCATGACAAGCGCCATGACGATTGCTAAAATTCTTTTTGCCATTGAAATAACACTCCTTTATAAATGTTTAGTGATATTATATCACCTTGAATCGGATTTGTAAATAGTTTTTTTAGAAATTTAGAATTTTTAATCATTTTGTAACCCTTTTTTTGGTTATATTTTATCCCGAAGCTTCCAAATTTCAAAAACCGCTTGAAATCCTCTCTGAAAGGTGCTACACTTGTAATACTGATAAAGACGTGAAAAAATTGCAGCGTGCTGCAAAAAATTCTGAAATTTGTTAAATATGACGGAAAGGAAGACTGAATTATGACAAAAATCACAAAAAAGTCCTTCGGCAAGCTCTCAACCGGCGAGGAGGTCGCGCTGTTTGAGCTTAAAAACGAATCCGGCGCGAGCGTCGAGATAATCGAGTTCGGCGGAGCTATCCGATCCATCAATGTTCCGGACAAAAACGGCGCTCTCGCCGACGTCGCTCTCGGATATGACACCCCCGAGGGATATGAGAAGCAGGGCAAGTTTATCGGCGCGCTGATCGGCCGCCACGGCAACAGGATCGAGAACGCAGAATTTAAGCTCGGCCGCAGAAAATACGTCCTCGACAAAAACGACGGCCGAAACAGCCTTCACGGCGGTTTCAAGGGCTTCGACAAGCGCCTCTGGAAGGGCGAAGTTGACGGCGAGGCGGTCGTTATGCGCTATACCAGCGCCGACGGCGAGGAGGGATTCCCCGGCAGGCTGGAAGTTACCGTGCGCTACACCTTTGACGCCGACAACGCGCTGATGATCGACTATTCCGCCGTCAGCGACGCCGACACAGTCTGCAACCTCACCAATCACTGCTATTTCAACCTCGACGGCGAGGCAAGCGGCTCGATCGAGAACCACTCTTTAAAAATCAACGCGACTCATTTCACCGTCGGCAACCGCGAATGCCTCCCGACCGGCTATGTCGCGAAGGTCGAGGGAACGCCGCTCGACTTCACCGATTTCCATGTCATCGGCGAGAGAATCGGCTCGAAGCATGAGCAGATAGTCTTTGCCGGCGGTTATGACCACAATTTCTGCCCCGACGGCGAGGGATTCCGCCATATCGCCAGCCTTAAAGCCGCGGTCTCGGGCAGAACGATGGACGTATATTCCGACCTTCCCGGCATACAATTTTACAGCGGCAACTTTCTCGACAGCAGGCCGCCTTTCGGAAAGGGCGGCCGCCCGATCAACCGCCGCGACGGTCTCTGCCTTGAAACGCAGTTTTATCCCAATTCGCTCAGATTTGCGAATTTTGAAAAGCCGATCCTCAAAAAGGGCGAGAGATATCACCATGTGACAGTCTACCGCTTCGGCGTTGAAAAATAAATCTGCGTCTATATTTTCTGTAAAACGCCGTCTGATAATTCAGGCGGCGTTTTATTAAATACTGGTTCATTTTGAAAAATTTTTTTGCGGGGAACCCGTTCGGGGCTCCCCGCAATGAATCATATCACTTCGCTTGCCGTTTCGTGAACTGATGCTGCAACGGTATAGGGCTCGTTCCTGACGACCTCGACGTTGTTGTAAACCTCCATACCCGTTCCGGCGGGCAGAAGCTTGCCGATGATGACATTCTCCTTGAGGCCGACGAGGTGGTCGACCTTGCCCTTGATCGCGGCGTCGGTCAGCGCGCGGGTGGTCTCCTGGAAGGAAGCCGCCGAGAGGAAGCTCTCGGAGCTCGAGGAAGCCTTTGTGATTCCCTGGATAACCGGACTGGTGGTGATAAGGCGGGAATCCTCGCCGGCGTCGATCTCCTCCTGAATCTGGGCGTTCATCTCAGCAATCTCGTTCTTGTCGGCAAGTGTGCCGGGAAGCAGATAGCTCGAACCCGGGTCATCTACCTTTACTCTGCGGAGCATCTGGCGGGTGATTACCTCAATGTGCTTGTCGTTGACGTCGACGCTCTGGAGCTTATAGACCTTCTGGACTTCGGTGATGATATAGTTTCTCGCGGCCTCGATCCCCTGAATCGCAAGGACGTCGGCAGGGTTCTTCGAGCCTGCGGTCAGCTCGTCGCCGGGCTGGACGACGTCGCCGTCGTGAACTCTGATCCTGTAATCCCACGGGACGGAATACTGCTCGATCTCGCCGGTCTCCTCGTTGGTGACGATTATAACGCGGGACTTCTTGATCTCGTCGATCTTGACGGTTCCGCCGATCCTCGCGAGAATCGCGGCGCCCTTGGGCTTGCGGCTTTCAAACAGCTCTTCAACGCGGGGAAGACCCTGGGTAATATCCTCGGCGGATGCAACGCCGCCGGTGTGGAAGTTACGCATCGTAAGCTGAGTACCCGGCTCGCCTATCGACTGAGCCGCGATGATTCCGACAGCCTCGCCGATCGAGACGACGGTGGAGCGCGCGAGGTCCATTCCGTAGCACTTGGCGCAGACGCCTCTGTGGGCTCTGCATCCGAGAACCGAGCGGATCTCGATTCTGTCTCTGCCCTCGGAATTGAGGAATTCGACTACCTTCTTTGCGTCGGCGGCGGTCATAAACTTCGAGGAGGAGACGATGACCTCGCCGCTTGAATTTTTAAGGTCCTTGACGAGGAAGCGCCCGACAAGGCGGTCCTCGAGAGGTTCGATTATTTCGTTGCCGTTCCTGATCTCAAAGACTTCGATACCCTCTTCGCTGCCGCAGTCCTCCTCGGTGATGATTACGTCCTGAGCGACGTCGACGAGGCGGCGGGTAAGATAGCCCGAGTCGGCGGTCTTTAGCGCGGTATCGGTCAGACCCTTTCTAGCGCCGCGGGAGGAGATGAAGTATTCGAGGACGTTAAGCCCCTCGCGGTAGTTGGCGCGAATCGGCATTTCGATCGTCGAACCGGAAGTGTTAGCGATAAGTCCGCGCATTCCGGCGAGCTGTCTGATCTGGGCGATGGAGCCGCGGGCGCCGGAGTCGGACATCATATAGATCGGGTTGTATTTGTCAAGACCCTGCTGGAGCGCGGCGGTGACGTCGTCGGTCGCCTTGTTCCAGATGCTGATGAACTTGCGCGAGCGCTCCGCACGGGAGATCATACCGCGCTTATACTGCTTGTCGATGTTGTTGACAAGCCTGTCGGCGTTGGCGAGAATCTCTTTTTTCTCGGGCGGAACCGTTGCGTCGCAGACGGCGACGGTGATCGCGGCCTTGGTGGAATACTTGAAGCCGAGGGCCTTGATCGAGTCGAGCACTTCGGAGGTGCGGGTGGTGCCGTGCTTGCGAATGCAGCGGTCGATGATGTCTTTGAGCTGCTTGTTCTTGACAAGGAATCCGATCTCGAGGTCAAACTGCTTCGAGCTGTCGGTTCTGTCGACATAGCCGAGATCCTGAGGGATATTTTCGTTGAAGATCAGACGGCCTACCGTGGTGTCGATTATCTTCGAGAGCTGGCGGTCGCCGATGGTCTTGGTTACTCTGACCTTGACCTTTGCCTGAAGCGTTACGATTCCGGCCTGATAAGCCATCATCGCCTCGTTTACGTCGCGGAATATCTTTCCCTCGCCGGGCTCGTTTTCACGCTCAAGAGTGAGGTAATAGGAGCCGAGAACCATGTCCTGAGTAGGAACGGTGACCGGCTTGCCGTCGGCGGGCTTTAAAAGGTTATTGGCCGCGAGCATCAAGAATCTCGCCTCTGCCTGAGCCTCGACCGAAAGAGGAACGTGGACAGACATCTGGTCGCCGTCGAAGTCGGCGTTATATGCGGTGCAGGCGAGCGGGTGGAGCTTTAAAGCTCTGCCCTCGACGAGAACCGGCTCGAACGCCTGAATGCCGAGGCGGTGGAGAGTCGGCGCGCGGTTCAGAAGAACGGGGTGGCCCTGAATTACGTTTTCAAGGGCGTCCCAGACCTCGTCCTTTCCGCGCTCGACCATCTTTCTCGCGGATTTGATGTTGATGTTGGGGTTGGTGTCGACAAGGCGCTTCATTACGAACGGCTTGAAGAGTTCGAGCGCCATTTCCTTCGGCAGGCCGCACTGATACATCTTCAGCTCGGGGCCGACGACGATGACCGAACGGCCGGAATAGTCGACTCGCTTGCCGAGAAGGTTCTGACGGAAGCGTCCCTGCTTGCCTTTGAGCATATCCGAAAGGGACTTGAAGGCGCGGTTGTTCGGGCCGGTGACGGGGCGGCCGTGGCGGCCGTTGTCGATAAGGGCGTCGACGGCTTCCTGGAGCATTCTCTTCTCGTTCCTGACGATGATGTCGGGAGCGTCGAGCTCCAGCATTCTCTTAAGTCTGTTGTTTCTGTTGATAACTCTGCGATAGAGGTCGTTAAGGTCGGAGGTTGCATATCTTCCGCCGTCGAGGGGAACCATAGGTCTTAAATCGGGCGGAATGACCGGAACGACGTCGAGAATCATCCACTCGGGGCGGTTGCCCGAGGTGCGGAAAGCCTCGACTATTTCGAGCCTCTTTAAAAGCTTGATCCTCTTCTGGCCGGTCGGCAGGTCTTTGAGCTCGGCTTTAAGGCTGTTTGCGAGAGCCTCGACGTCGATCTCCTCGAGGAGCTTTTTGATCGACTCGGCGCCCATTCCGGCGACGAACTGGTCTTCATATCTCTCGCGGGCGTCCTGATATTCGCGCTCGGTCAGAATCTGCTTCTTGACAAGGCCGGTGTCGCCCGGGTCGATAACGATGTATTTGGTGAAATAGAGTACCTCTTCGAGGCGCTTCTGGCTGATGTCGAGCATCTGACCGATTCTCGAAGGAGTGCCTTTGAAATACCAGATATGGGAGACGGGAGCAGCGAGCTCGATATGTCCCATTCTTTCGCGCCTTACCTTTGCGCGGGTGACCTCGACGCCGCAGCGCTCGCAGATCTTGCCCTTAAAGCGGATCTTCTTATATTTTCCGCAGTGGCACTCCCAGTCCTTGGTCGGGCCGAAGATGCGCTCGCAGTAAAGGCCGTCGCGCTCCGGCTTCTGGGTGCGGTAGTTTATTGTCTCGGGCTTTTCGACTACGCCGTGAGACCAGCTTCTTATCTGGTCAGGCGAGGCGAGCCCGATCTTTATGGAATCACATACGTTAAAATCCAAAATACAAACCCTCTTTACAATAGATTTACGTTACCGTCTCACATTATGTCTGAGTTGTCGGAGTCGCCGTCGACGATCGAATAGCCGTCAAGAGTGTCGCCGCCGTCAAAGTCGATGTCTTCGTCCTCGTCGTCATATTCTTCGCCGTTGGGCTCGGTGTAGTCGTCGTCGACCGCTTCGGCCTCATAGGACATTCCGTAGTCGCTGATCGGGGCGGGAATGATGTCGGCGTCGTCGTCGAAGCTCTGGGTGAGGTCGATCTCCTCCTGGTTCTCGTCGAGAACTCTGACGTCGAGAGCGAGGGACTGGAGCTCCTTGACCATAACCTTGAACGCCTCGGGGATTCCCGCCTTCGGGACATTCTGGCCCTTGACGATCGCCTCATAGGTCTTTACGCGGCCGGTGGTGTCGTCAGACTTGACGGTCAGAATTTCCTGGAGAGTATATGCCGCGCCGTAGGCTTCGAGCGCCCAGACTTCCATTTCTCCGAAGCGCTGGCCGCCGAACTGCGCCTTGCCTCCGAGAGGCTGCTGGGTGACGAGGGCGTAGGGGCCGACCGAACGCGCGTGGATCTTATCGTCGACGAGGTGGTGGAGCTTAAGGTAATACATGATGCCGACGGTTACGCGGTTGTCGAAGGGCTCGCCGGTTCTGCCGTCATATAAAACGGTCTTTCCGTCCTCGTCCATTCCGGCGAGGCGGAAGCACTCGCGTATATCCTCTTCGTGAGCGCCGTCGAATACGGGGGTCATTATCTTCCAGCCGAGCTTTTTGGCAGCCATTCCGAGGTGGACCTCGAGAACCTGACCGATATTCATTCGGGAAGGAACGCCGAGCGGGTTAAGAACGATGTCCAAAGGTGTGCCGTCGGCGAGGAAGGGCATATCCTCCTGAGAGAGTATTCTCGAAACAACGCCCTTGTTGCCGTGGCGGCCCGCCATTTTGTCGCCGACAGAGATCTTGCGCTTCTGGGCGATATAGCAGCGGACAAGCATATTGACGCCGGGCGAAAGCTCGTCGCAGTTTTCGGGGGTGAAGATCTTGACGTCGATTATTACGCCGGATTCGCCGTGAGGCACTCTGAGCGAGTTGTCTCTGACCTCTCTCGCCTTTTCGCCGAAGATCGCTCTCAAAAGCCTTTCCTCGGCGGTGAGCTCGGTCTCGCCCTTCGGGGTGACCTTTCCGACCAGAATATCGCCCGATCTGACCTCGGCGCCGATTCTGATAATTCCGTTTTCGTCGAGATCCTTGAGCGCGTCGTCGCCGACGCCGGGAATATCCTTGGTGATCTCCTCGGGGCCGAGCTTTGTGTCGCGGCACTCGATCTCGTATTCTTCAATGTGGATAGAGGTGTAAATGTCGTCTCTGACGAGGCGCTCGTTCAGAAGGACGGCGTCCTCGTAGTTGTAGCCCTCCCAGGTCATGAAGCCGATCAGGGCGTTGCGGCCGAGAGAAATCTCGCCGTTTGAGGTTGCGGGGCCGTCGCCGATCACCTGGTGAGCTTCGATCCTCTCGCCCTTCGAGACGATCGGGCGCTGATTGGTGCAGGTGCCGGAGTTGGAGCGCTTGAACTTGGTCAGGTTATAGGTCCTGAGCTCGCCGGAATCCTCTCTGACGACGATCGTCGAGGCGTCGACCTTTTCGACGACGCCGGCGGCTTCCGAAACGACCGCTACGCCGGAGTCAAGGCAGGCCTTGTATTCCATTCCGGTGCCGACGATCGGGCTCTCTGTCACAAGAAGCGGAACAGCCTGGCACTGCATATTCGCGCCCATCAGCGCGCGGTTCGCGTCGTCGTTTTCGAGGAACGGGATCATCGCCGTCGCGACCGAGACGACCATCTTCGGCGAAACGTCCATAAAGTCGATGTTCTCGCGGTCGATTTCCATTACCTGATCGCGGTAGCGCCCGTTGACCTTCGGCCTTGCGAACTTGTTGTCTTCGGTGAGGGGTTCGTTAGCCTGGGCGACCATATAGTTGTCCTCGACGTCGGCGGTCATATAGACGACCTCGTCGGTGACTACGCCGGTTGCCTTGTCGACCCGGCGGTAGGGGGCTTCGATGAAGCCGTATTCGTTTATTCTCGCAAATGTCGCGAGATAGGAGATAAGTCCGATATTCGGGCCTTCAGGAGTCTCGACCGGACACATTCTGCCGTAGTGGGAATAGTGGACGTCTCGGACTTCGAGGCCGGCCCTGTCTCTCGAAAGGCCGCCGGGGCCGAGAGCCGAAATTCTTCTCTTGTGTCTGAGCTCGGAGAGAGGGTTGACCTGGTCCATGAACTGAGACAGCGGAGAGGAGCCGAAGAACTCTTTAAGCGCCGCGGTGACCGGGCGGATATTGATGAGCGCAGTCGGGGTGACGACTTCGAGATCCTGAGACTGAATGTTCATTCTCTCGCGGATAACTCTCTCCATTCTCGAGAAGCCGATTCTGAACTGGTTCTGCAAAAGCTCGCCGACACAGCGGATTCTTCGGTTGCCGAGGTGGTCGATGTCGTCGACGACGCCGACGCCCTCGCAGAGATTCAGGAAGTAGCTGATAGTCGCGACGATGTCCTCAAAGACGATGTGCTTCGGAATAAGCTCGTCGCGGCGGAGCCTGATCTGCTCGGCGATCTCATCGTCGCCGTTAGCGGATTCGAGGATCTCGCGGAGGACCTTGAACGAAACCTTTTCGTTGATTCCGAGGGGCTTCGCGTCGAAGTTGATGTAGCGGTCGATGTCGACCATTCCGCTGCCGATAACCTTGACCTCGTCGATGTCGACCTTGTGGGTGACCTCGCCGGTCGGGCTTGTGAGCGTTTCGCGCTTTTCGACGGTGATATATGCCTCGGTGACGCCGGCCGCCTCGATTTCGAGAGCTCTGTCCATTGTCAGGGTGTCGCCGGCCTCGGCGAGGATTTCGCCGGTCAGCGGGTCGGCGATCGGCCTTGCGAGAAGTCTGCCAGCAAGGCGTGAGGCGATCCCAAGCTTCTTGTTGTATTTATAGCGGCCGAAGCGGGAAAGGTCATATCTCGCGGCGTCGAAGAAAAGGTTGTTCAGGTGGGTGATAGCGCTGTCGACCGTCGGCGGCTCGCCGGGTCGGAGCTTTTTATAGACCTCGATCAGGCCCTCTTCGGTGGTGGTCGTCGAGTCCTTCTGCATTATTGTCGCCCTGAGTCTCGGGTCGTTGTTGAAATAGCTGTCGATCTCTTCGTTGGTGCCGATTCCGATCGAGCGGATAAAGGTTGTGATCGGAATTTTTCTGTTCTTGTCGATTCTGACATAGACGACGTCGTTCGAGTCCATTTCATATTCGAGCCAGGCGCCGCGGTTGGGGATAACCGTCGATTTAAAGAGCTCCTTGCCGGTCTTGTCCCTCTCGACGGCATAATATACGCCCGGAGAACGGACCAACTGGGAAACGATAACTCTTTCCGCGCCGTTGATGACAAAGGTGCCGGAAGGGGTCATCAGCGGGAAATCGCCCATGTAGACCTCGGAATCCTTGATCTCGCCGGTTTCGAGGTTGTTGAGCCTCGCGGTGACCCTCAGAGGCGCGGCATAGGTGGTGTCGCGTTCCTTGCACTCCGCGATCGAATACTTCGGCTCGGAGTCGAGCCGGTAGTCGATAAAGCTGAGCTCGAGGGTCTCGTTGTAGTCCTTGATCGACGCAACGTCGCGGAAAACCTCCCGAAGTCCCTCTGTCAGGAACCACTGATAGGATTTTTTCTGCACCTCGATGAGGTTCGGCATTTCAAGAACTTCGTTGATCTTCGCGAAGCTCTTACGGACGTTCTTGCCGAGCTGCACGTCCTTTACATTCATTGGCTATCACTCCTTATTAGTATTACAGAGCAGTGCTTACAGGTTGGAAAAGCGCAAATTTAGAGATGATGCACAGAGCAGTGGAGTATTTGTTGAAAAATTTCTCTACAAAAATCTTCAAAATTTGCGTTTTTGGCGACTAAGCGCTCATTATCCATTTTGACTATGATACATAATCGAGTATAGCACAAGCTCCCGCCGCAGTCAAGAAAAACTTTTGAAAAATTCAAATTTCAGAGCAATGCGCAAGGAAAATGCCTTTACAGGATATTTTTTGTTCATAATAGCCAAAAACGGCTGTTTTAACTCCCCCTACGAAAAAAATTTTTTGAGAGCGATGCAATATTTCGGCGGTCTCGCGCGTATTAAGGTTAAGAGAACCTAAACCGGCGGTTTCGCGGGTCTTGTTCTTGAATTATTGGCGGAATGATGTATAATATATACACCTGCCGCGAAAGGAACGGTTAAAAATGAAAAAATATCTGTCAGTTATTACCGCAGCGCTGATCTGCACCCTTGCCCTTTCGGGCTGCGGCGGAATGTCCAATAAAGCCGGCAGCGCCGACACAAACGGCTATGTCATGACGACCTCCTCTCCCGGGGACTACGGCTGGTATGATGAGAATGCGCCGCTTGATGAAAACTTAGCGATTCCCGAGGAAGAGCCGGTTGCAGAGATAGAGCCGGATTATTACGATGTCGAAGCTCCCGCAATGCCGGAACCTGCCCCCACCGTTCAGGAGAGCGATGCAATAGCTCCCTCAGAGCAGGTCGGACCCACGGCTGGCGAGGCTGACGCCGAAAGCGTCCCGAAAGACACCGCCCGCAAGATTATCAAGACCTGCAACCTCTATCTCGAAACGCTTGAATATGACGCCTTTATAAACGGCCTTGAATCGAGCGTCGCCGAATTGGGCGGATATGTCGAAAAATCCTCGGTCAGCGGTGAAAGCAGATTAAGCAACCGCTATGCCTATTACACGGTCAGGATACCGGTCGAAAACTACGACGCATTTATCAACACAGTCGGCGAGCTCGGAACCGTAACGTCTATCGACGAGTCGATCGACGACGCGACGCTCAGATACATAGACCTCGAGGCGAGGCTCGAATCGCTCAAAGCCGAGCGTGACAGCTTCCTTTCACTTCTCGAACGCGCGCAGACCGTCGAGGAAATTTTGCAGATCCAGAGCTATCTGACCGACGTCAACTACCAAATCGAGTCATATACCTCGCAGATGAATTCGCTCAAAAACAGGATCAGTTACAGCACCGTCAACATCAATGTCAGCGAAGTCGAGAGGGTTACGGCGCCCCAGCCGAAGACGGTCGGCGAGCGTATAAAATCCGATTTCAGCGACAATATCTACCGGATCAAGACCGGCGCAACTGACTTCTTTGTCTGGGCGGTCGCTTCAAGCCCCTACATTCTTATCTACGCGGTCGTGATCGCGGTCATCGTCACCGGAATCGTAATCGCAGCGAGATCGGGCAGAAAGAAAAAGCCCGCCCCGGAGCAGTCTGAAAAGAAGCAGGAAGATGGGGAAGGGAAGTAAAACTGAAAATCGAAAACTTTCGGTTTAGTGTGTTCCACCCTCGTTGCACCCCTCCCCACAAATGTTATTTTAAAATAGATCTGTTACAAAGGTAGCAGCCAAACGCTTCAAAAAATGTTATGATGAAATAAGTACAAATCACATAA
>CANQJB010000029.1 GCA_947624155.1 uncultured Clostridia bacterium | reverse complement strand
GTCCGATAATCAGACACGGGATATAAAAATGACCGATTTTCAGGCAAACGGCTGCATTTGTCTGTTTATTCTTCCACACAGCGCAGGATCATCTCTTCGATCATTCCTTTTTTGATCTCCGTCAAACGTGAAAGCATTCCCCGAATATCATCGTTCATATCGTTTTTCAGCCATCTTGAGAAGAGCCCGAAAGCAAGACCCGAGAGATACTCTTTTACGATGAAAAGGTCGCTTTCCCGAACACTTTTCCCCTGAAGGACAGATGTAACATAGGCATTGACCGTGTGATCGCAGACTTTCCATAAGTACATCTCATAAATTTCCCGATTTGCGGAATGATAAATATGCAGCACCGCACGCTTTTTCGCAAGCGCATATGTGATCGCCGCCTCCAAACAGTCCTCGAATTTTTCTATTGTGGGATAGGACTGAATAATCTCGGCGGCGTCCTCCTCGACAATACTTTCAATAAGCTTCGGCATATCCTCGAAATAGTAGTAAAAGGTGTTGCGGTTTACTCCGCAGTCTGCCACAATATCTTTCACCGTGATTTTGGACAGCGGCCGTTCCGTCAGCAGTTTCAGAAAGGACTCTTGAATTGCTTTCTTCGTAAAGTTTGACATGGTTGTTCTCCTATGGGGGTTATGGGTACATGATATTTTGATGTATGATGTATTATACCACAAAGAGGAAGGGAGCGCAAGGGTGTTTTTGAACCGTATATAGGGTAGTCAGCAAATCCGCAGTAGAGCTAAACGATCAGCGGACGGTACAAAGCGGAGGGATTATGGATTTTTGGCTAATATAGCAATATATAGGGTTGACGCCTGCACATTTCCGAAAGAAGGCGCCGGATTGATTGGATTGTTTTACTTTGATTGTAAGCGTGGGAATGGTAAGGGTCTTTAAGTTTGGGGGACGCCCTCTCTGGCGTGTCTTTTCGCTTCACTTTTCTGCACAAGCAGAAAAGTGAAGAAAGGATTCAAGGCGCTTTGAAGCATTCTAAGCGCAAACATCACGTTAAGGCGCGCGCACTCCTGTCGGAGCACGCGAATTTGGTGGGAACTCCCTCTCTTGCAGGGCGTCCACTCTTTAAAAATCACCACTTGCGATAGAGCGCGCCTGAATGCCTGCGGGCGACATGCACGCGGGGTTTTGTCCAAGAGGACGAGCAATCAATCGTTTACGATTGCGAAGTCCGATTGGATACAAAACCGGCTTGCATTGCAACCCTTTTAAAAAAGGTTGGATCGAAAACTTTCAAAACCATGTGCATAAGACAAGAACAGCTCCCCTCTCGGAGAGCCGTTCTTTAATTCGCTTTGAAAAATCAATATGCAATTCCCTGCCACTTCATCGCGTCAGCAACCTTGAGGAAGCCCGCGATGTTCGCGCCGACAACGAGGTTGCCCTCGTGGCCGTATTCCTTAGCGGCGTTAAACGCATTGTGGAAGATATTCTTCATGATGCCGTGGAGCTTCTGGTCGACCTCGTCAAAGGTCCAGCTCAGGCGCTCGGAGTTCTGGGACATCTCGAGGCCGGAAGTCGCGACGCCGCCGGCGTTCGCCGCCTTTGCGGGGCCGAAGAGGATTCCCGCGTCAAGGAACTTCGCGACAGCCTCAGGAGTCGAGGGCATATTCGCGCCCTCGGCAACTGCCATTACGCCGTTCTTGATAAGAGCGTCGGCGGATTCGCCGTCCAGCTCGTTCTGGGTCGCGCAGGGGAGCGCGATGTCGCACTTGACGGTCCAGATACCCTTGCAGCCCTCGTGATATTCCGCGCCGGAAACGCGGTTGACATATTCCTTGATTCTTCCTCTCTCGACCTCCTTGATCTGCTTGACGACGTCGAGGTTGATGCCGTTATTGTCGACGATATAGCCGTTGGAGTCGCTGAGAGCGATAACCTTTGCGCCGAGCTGGGTCGCCTTCTGGGTCGCGTAAATAGCGACGTTGCCCGAGCCGGAGATGACGACCGTCTTGCCCTTGAAGCTGTCGTTTTTCATGCAGTTGAGCATTTCTTCGGTGAAATAGCAAAGACCGTAGCCGGTTGCCTCGGTTCTCGCGAGGGAGCCGCCGTAGGAAAGACCCTTGCCGGTCAGAACGCCGGTAAACTCGTTTTTGAGTCTCTTATACTGGCCGAACATGAAACCGATCTCTCTCGCGCCGACTCCGATATCGCCGGCGGGAACGTCGGTATCCGCGCCGATATGCTTTGAAAGCTCGGTCATAAAGCTTTGGCAGAAGCGCATAACCTCGGCGTCCGACTTGCCCTTGGGGTCGAAGTCTGAGCCGCCCTTGCCGCCGCCCATCGGCAGGCCGGTGAGGCTGTTCTTGAAGATCTGCTCAAAGCCGAGGAACTTGATTACCGAGGCGTTGACCGAGGGGTGAAGTCTGAGGCCGCCCTTGTAGGGGCCGATCGCGGAGTTGAACTGAACTCTGAAGCCGCGGTTGACTCTGACCTTTCCGCTGTCATCGACCCACGGAACGCGGAAGATGATCTGGCGCTCCGGCTCGACGATTCGGTCGATTATACCCGCCTCAACGAGGTCGGGTCTGCGCTCGACGACCGGCTCAAGGCTTTCGAGAACCTCGCCGACCGCCTGCAAAAATTCCTTTTCGCCGGGGTTTCTCGCCTCGACGTCGGAATAAACCTTCTGAAGATATTCACTCTTGAATGTCATGGTGCTTTCCTCCTGTAAATTATAAAAGTGATGTGGATTATTATATCACATACTTTGCAGGATTTCAAGAGGAAAAATGCAAATTTTTAGCCTTTTTAATTTCAAAAGGCAGATTGCGGGAAAAATAATCTGCAAATAAGCCTCTTTTTATTCATTTTGCATATTTTGAATCTCTCTCCTTTTATAATCTTTCAGCTCAATAAAGCTCCGGCAGGTCTTCTTTTGTCACCGAGAACGGGCTGTCATATACCTTTTTGAGGCGGTCATAGCTTGTGAACTCCTCGGTTAGGCAGAAGACCTTTGACCATGTCATAAAGCTCGCCCAGCTTATGCCGTTATTATGAATCTCATCGACGTCGGGCAGGCTGCCGATCTCGCCGATCAGGGCGATTTTAGGCTGATCGGTTATCTTTATAAGCGCGTTATATCTCTCGGCGCAGTCGGTGTGAACGTGCTGCGGGGGATACATATCGCAGGAGATGACGTCGACGGCATCGTCGCCTGGGTAGCAATCCGGCTTCGCGGAATTCCATACCCATATCAAATTGTTCAGATGATGAACTTTTGTGAAACGTTCATACATTATTCTGAACAGCTTTTTGACCGGCTCGGGTCCCTTCGCGCCCCACCAGAACCAGCGGCCCTCGCCCTCGTGGAACGGCCGCCAGAGGATCGGCACTCCCCTGTCGCAAAACGGGCGGAGAAGACCGGCCATATAGTCCATGTCAGAGATCAGCGCCCTGTTCTCGGGCGTTCCCTCAATAACCGCCGCAGAGGCGTCAAAGTCGGTGTTCACCGAGAAGAACGACTTCGATCTGCCGCCGAGGGGCGAAAACCAGTGCCATGTAAAGGTGATGAGTCCCTTTCGCTCCGCCCACTCCCATGCGCGTTTTAAGGCGCCGTAATTCTCGACGACCTCTTTGATGCACTCGTCGTCGGTGTCGAAATAGTTTATATTCGGAGAATAGCCGAGAAGCTCAAAGCCGAGAAGCGCCGGTTCCTTTCCGGTAACGCTTTTGATCTTTTCAAGCTCCTCCTGAGCCATAGTCTGGGTGTGCTGGCCGGTGATGATTTTTTCGCCGGAGATGTCTGACAGATATTTCAGAACGTTTCTGACACATTCCTGCGATTCGGGATTTGCCGGTGTATAAAGTTTGCTGCTCATAAAATACCGCCTTTCCGATTCGTCGGTCCGATTTTCGGTTTAAGATTGCTTTAACTCAATCTTAAAATTGACTATATCACATTTTCCAGACCGTTGCAAGAGGGTTTTATGATAAGATGCGTCCAAGACTGGCAAATTAAGAACACAGGCAGTCAGAAATCAGAGTACAAAATTTCGGTTCCATATTTTGAGCTCATAGCACCTCTCTCCGAAATTTCTCCGTTTTAATATCATCTAATTCCCCGAAAAGCTTGCATATAGGCAAAAAGTATAGTATAATTACAGCAAAATCATCAAATCAGCGAGGGCGAAAATTATGAAGGTAGTTTTGCAGCATATCACAAAGATCTTTCCGGCGAGAGGCCGCGGCTCGAACGGCGGCACAGTCGCGGCGAACGATCTGAATTTTGAAATTCCTGACGGCGAGCTCGTTGCGCTGCTCGGGCCGTCGGGCTGCGGAAAGAGCACCACTCTCAACCTGATAAGCGGGCTCCAGAGGCCGACCGACGGCAGAATCTTCTTCGGCGGCGACGACGTCACCGACCTTCCTCCCGAAAACAGAGGCGTCGGGCTGGTCTTTCAGAACTATGCCCTTTATCCCCACCTCAGCGTGATGGATAACATCATCTTCCCGCTCGGGAATTTAAGGGGCAAGGACAGAATGACAAAGCCCGAGATGAAAGAAAAAGCGCACGAAATCGCGAAGCTTGTTCAGATCGACGAGCTGATGGACCGCAAGCCGGCTGAGCTTTCGGGCGGCCAGCAGCAAAGAGTAGCGATCGCGCGGGCGCTTGTTAAGATGCCGCGTGTGCTGCTTCTCGACGAGCCTCTTTCAAACCTCGACGCTCGCCTTCGGCTTCAGACCCGCGAGGAGATCAAGAGGATTCAGCGGGAGACAAAGATAACGACAGTCTTTGTCACCCACGACCAGGACGAGGCGATGAGCATTTCAGACCGCATAATCGTCATGAAGGCCGGAGTGGTCCAGCAGATCGGAAAGCCGCAGGAGGTATATGACAGTCCGGCAAACCTCTTTGTCGCAAACTTTTTAGGCACCCCGCCGATAAACGTATTTTCCGCTTCGGTCAGGGGCGGCAGGCTTATAATCGGCGAGGATTCAGTTCTCGAAGTCGGCGGCGTTTCGGACTGCGAGGTCTGGGCGGCGATCCGCCCGGAGGGATTTATCCTCGACGAAAGAGGCCCGCTTTGCTGCGATTTCGGCGGCCTCGAGGTGATGGGCAGAGACATCAGCGTCCTTTCCTCAAATCAGGCGGCGGTCAAGCCGACGGTCCGCTCGATAATCAGCGCAGAAAACAGAGTCGACACCTCGTCGAAGACGGTCAGATTCTCGCTGAAGCCGAATAAGGCCTTTTTGTTCGATAAAACAAGCGAAGAGCGGATCCTCTTCACCACCGCCCGAAAGGAGAACTGAATGGAAAACAGAAGCGCAAAGGGCTGGCTCTATCTTCTGCCCGCGATACTCTTTCTCGGCGTGTTCATGGTCTATCCTCTGATCGACGTCTTTGTCTACTCCTTTGAGGAAGGCTATAACTCCGCCTCTCAGACCTTCTTCGGAACCGGTCTTTATAACTATTCCTATATCCTCCACGACCCCTATTTTTTGCAGGCGGTCAAGAATACATTTATACTCGTTATCGTGACCGTTCCGCTCTCGACGCTGATTGCGCTCGGAATTTCCTACGGTCTGTCTTCAATCAAGGCACTGAGAGAACTCTATCAGACCGTGTTTTTCCTGCCCTATGTGACAAACACCCTAGCGGTCGGCCTTGTGTTCATGATACTTTTCAGAAAGACCGCCTATTCCGACGGCTTGGTGAACCTTTTGCTCGGGCTGTTCGGAATATCTCCGATAGATTTCATCGACGGCCCCTACTGGGCTAAGATGTTCGTTCTCTGCTTCTACACTATCTGGGTGGTTCTGCCGTTCAAGATACTGATTCTGACCGGCGCGCTCGCTTCGGTCAACGAGGAATATTATAACGCCGCGAGGATCGACGGCACCCGCCCGTTCAGGATTTTCAGGAAAATAACTCTGCCGATGATCTCGCCGATGGTATTCTATCTTATCATCACCGGCTTTATCGGAGCATTCAAGGCTTACAGCGACGCGGTTGCGCTTTTCGGGACAAACCTCAACGCCGCAGAGATGAACACAATCGTCGGATATGTCTATGATATGCTCTACGGCGACAGCGGAGGATACCCGTCTTATGCCTCGGCGGCGGCGATAATCCTCTTCGCAATAGTCCTGACAATAACCTGCATCAACCTTTTGATAAGCAAAAAGCACGTTCACTACTGACGGAGGTGAGAAAATGAACCGCGATATAATAAGATCCGAAAGGTCGGCGAAGACTAAGAAAACGGTCCGCAGCACCCTGACCTATATTCTTCTGAGCTTCTGGGCGCTGATCGTTCTGTTCCCGTTTTATTGGATGATCCTGACCTCAATCAAAAACTACGCCTCCTATAATTCAGAGTATATTCCGAAATTCTTTACCCTCTCCCCGACGCTTGAAAACTATTCCTCGGCGTTCACCGCCGTTCCGCTCGGGAGATATTTTCTCAACACCGTTGTCTTCACCGTCCTGACTACGGCGCTGATGCTTGTGGTGATAGTTCCGGCGGCGTTCGCATTTTCGCGCCTCAGTTTCAGAGGCAGAGACGCCCTTTTCACCCTCTTTCTCTCGCTGATGATGATACCCTACGAACTCGTTGTAATCACCAACTACACCACCATCACAGACCTCGGGCTAAGAAACACCTTCACCGGCCTGATTCTGCCGTCGGTGACGTCGGTATTTTACATCTATTTGTTAAAAGAGAATTTCTCGCAGATACCCGACGAGCTTTATTATGCCGCGAAGGTCGACGGCACCCGCGATCTGAAATATCTCTTTAAGGTGATGATACCGATCTGCCGGCCGACAATTATAACGATAACCATTTTAAAGGTAATAGAGTGCTGGAACTCCTATGTCTGGCCGAGGCTGATAACCGACGACCCGAATTTCTTCCTTGTTTCAAACGGGATTCAGGAGATCCGCGAAAACGGCTTCGGGCGGGAGAATATCCCCGCAATGATGGCCGCGGTAGTTGTTATCTCAGCACCGTTGATCGTTCTGTTCCTCGTCTTCCGAAAGAAGATTATGGAAGGAGTCGCAAGAGGAGGCACAAAGGGATGACGGCGTTAAAAAAGTGCATACTTATTCTGACGGTCTGCGCGGTTTTGTTCTCGCTCTCGGGCTGCCACGACTCACGCGGGCTGCCCGGGTTTGAAGTGCCGGAGGAGTTTGACACCTCGAGGAGCTTTGAAATAACCTTCTGGGCTAAAAACGACACGAATGTCAACCAGAAAAGAATCTATGAAAAGGCGATGGCCGATTTTCACGAGCTTTATCCGAATATTACTGTCAACATGAAGGCATATAACGATTACAGCGTTATTTATAACGACGTTATCACCAACATCTCGACAAACACCACCCCAAATGTCTGCATCACCTATCCCGACCATATCGCGACATATAAGACCGGAGCAAACGTAGTCGTCCCGCTCGACAACCTCTTCGACGATGAAAAATACGGCTTCGGCGGCAGCGAGCTCAGGTTCGATTCGCCGACAAAAGAAGAGGTGATCCCTCAGTTTCTCGGCGAATGCCTTCTTGACGGAAGCTACTACGCGATTCCGTTCATGCGCTCGACCGAAGCCTGCTATGTCAACAAGACCTTTGTCGAAAAGCTTGGATATACTCTGCCCGACGTTTTAACCTGGGACTTTATCTGGGAGGTTTCGGAGGCGGCGACAAAAAAGGATTCGGACGGAAACTTTCTGGTCAACGGTCAGAAGGTGATGATACCGTTCATCTATAAATCGACCGACAATATGATGATTCAGATGCTCCGCCAGAAGGGCGCGGGCTATTCGACCGAGAGCGGCGATATACTGATCTTCAACGACACCGCAAAGGAGCTTCTCGAAGAGATTTCGAAGCACGCCGCGACCGGCGCGTTCTCGACCTTCAAGATTTCGAGCTATCCCGCGAATTTTCTGAACGCGGGTCAGTGCGTCTTTGCAATCGACTCGACCGCTGGGGCGACCTGGATGGGCTCGCACGCGCCTCTTTCGGACATCAGCGAGGAAAACTTCGTCGAATTTGAGACAGAAGTTTTCCCGGTCCCGCAGTTTGACACCGAAAACCCGAGCATGATCTCTCAGGGGCCGTCGGTCTGCATCTTCAACAAGGACGACCCGCAGGAGGTCCTCGCCTCGTGGCTGTTCGCGCAGTATCTTCTGACCAACGACGTTCAGATCGCTTATTCTCAGACAGAGGGGTATGTTCCGGTCACCTCAAAGGCTCAGGATTCGGAGGAATACGCCGACTATCTTTCGCGCTGCGGCGAGGATTACAACGCTCATTACGACGTCAAAATAAAGGCTTCGCAGCTTCTTTTGGACCATGTCGGCGAGACCTTTGTGACACCGGTATTCAACGGTTCGGCGTCGCTGAGATCGGCCGCGGGGCAGATGATCGAAAACGTCACCAAATCGGTCAGGCGTAACGAAAAGATCGACGACGCCTATTATGACAAGCTTTATAACGATATAACCTCTTTATATCGGCTGGACAGCGTCGGCGGCGACTTGCTCGGGAAGAAGGATTTGGGCGAGCTGCCTTTGACCGCGAAGCTGCTTTTGGGCTCGCTTTGCGCCGCGTGGGCGGTCATTGCGCTCTGTTTTGCGGCAGAAAGCATAAAAAAACGGAAAGTGCTGAAATGATTTTGGCATACTTACTACTTGACATTAAACGAAAAAAGAGTATAATGTCGTTGTATCTTACTAAATAGGGTACTGAAAGGAGATAATTCAAATGAAAAAACTTTTAGCTGTTATTTTAGCCGCAATGCTTATGCTTACTCTTGTGGCTTGCGGCGACAACGGTGACAATACACCGGATACCAACGGCGACGATTCCAACGCGGTCGTAGATTCCGATAACACAAACGAGGGCGGAGAAACCGCCGCTGTGATGACTCACGACGAATATGTCGCCGCAGCAGTCGACACCGCAGTAACCGTTGAGACCTACGTTCAGGCAAAGCAGTCCTGGTGGGAGAACCAGGCGACCGTTTACGCTCAGTCCGAAGACGGCGCTTACTTCCTCTATAACATGGCCTGCACCGAAGAGGATTACGCAAAGCTCACCCCCGGCACCAAGATCAGAGTTTCCGGCTTCAAGTCCGAGTGGTCGGGCGAGGTCGAAATCATCGACGCCACCTTTGAGATCATCGACGGCAATTATGTCGCCGAGGCAACCGATGTCACCTCCCTTCTCGGCACCGACGAGCTCATCGACCATCAGAACGAGTTTGTCAGCTTCAAGGGCATGACCGTCGAGGCTTCTAAGGACGCCGACGGCAACGACGTCGCTTTCCTCTATAACGACGACGGCTCCGGCGAAGACGGCAACGACCTTTACTTCAACGTATCTCTCAACGGCCAGACCTATACCTTCACCGTTGAGTCCTATCTCTGCGACAACACCACCGACGTTTACACCGCAGTCAAGAACCTCAAGATCGGCGACAAGATCGACCTCGAAGGCTTCCTCTACTGGTACAACGGAGTCAACCCGCACATCACCTCCGTCACCGCCGCGAACTGATTTAAAACAACAAAAATATGGGGTTGCGAATGCAGCCCCATATTTTTATAAGCTTAGGTTTACCGGGAACTCGCCCGGGGTTCCCGGTGCAGTATTTACGCTATCTTGTAGAATCCCGCGCTCTTCGCCGGGATCTTTATTTTTTCTCCGTCCCGCCCGATCTCTCCGCCGAAGGAATAAAGCGTTTCTTTGATCTCGGCTTTGAGGCCGAGTTCGGCGGCCTTTCCGGCGGGGTTCAGAACGACAAGGATTTTTTCGTCTTCGGCGCTTCTGACATAAACGAGAGGCGCGGCGTTTTTACCGTCGCTCAAAAAACCGATCTCGCCGCAGCTCAAAAGAGCGGGGTGAGCTTTTCTTATCGCGATAAGCTTTTTGACCTCGTTATAGAGCGAATTGCTGTCAGAGATCTGATCCTCGGCGTTCGGGCGGTCGGCCGACGGGTCGAGACAGATATAGAGCTTTTCCGCAGGCGCCGAGCTGAAGCCGGCGTTGGTACTTTTGTCCCACTGCATCGGCGAGCGGGAGCCGGTTCTCTCAAATCCTCCCTCTACCGAAACGAGGTTTTCGAGGTATTTCATTCCGATCTCGTCGCCGTAATAGATAAACGGTGCGCCGGGCATCGACAGCAGAAATGCAAAGGCGATTTTGAGGCTGTCGCCGTGAACAGTAAACGAGAGCCTTTCCATGTCGTGGTTGCCAGAGGGAATGCAGATCAGCCCGTCGCCGCCGGCCTTTTTGTGGAGTTCGAGATATTTTGCTACAAATTCCGAGGCGTCGCCCTTTCCGCGTTCGGAGAAATAGGGCTCGGCGCAGCGGAAGAGGTCGTTATAGTGCGACGGACCGAAGTGGAGTAGAAAGTCCATGTGGAATCCGCCCTTTATCGATTTGTCCGGCTCGCCCCATTCCGAGATCAGCGCCGCTTCGGGAAACTCCTTATCCAAAAATGTTCTTATATCCTGCCAGAGTGCGATAGTCCCCTTGCTGTCCTCGTCGTGCTTGACGAGCGAGCCGGCCATATCGACCCTGAACCCGTCGCAGCCCATCGCGAGCCAGAAGCGCATGATCTTTTTGAGCTCCTCGCGGGTCGCGAGCGGCCCTTCGGCGTCCATCGGCTGCTGCCACGGGCGGTCGGGCTTATAGAAGCCGTAGTTGAGCGCGGGCTGATGTGAGAAAAAGTTCACCGCGCAGGAGCCGTTGCGGTCGGAGATTCCGCGAAGGCAGCCCATGCCGCTCGGCTCCTCCCAGACGCTGTCGGTCCAGACATAGCGGTCGGTAAACTCGTTTTTCTCGGCTTTTAACGACTCTTTAAACCACTTGTGTTCGACCGAGGTGTGGCCGGGAACAAGGTCTAAAAGAATGTGCATACCGCGGCTGTGTGCCTCCGAAAACAGGCGTCGGAGATCTTCGTTTGTGCCGTATCGCGGCGCTGCCGAATAATAGTCCGAAACGTCATATCCCGCGTCGCCGAAGGGCGATTCAAAGCAGGGATTCATCCAGATCGCGTTGCAGCCGAGGCCGCAGATATAGTCGAGCTTTGAGATGATACCGTTGAAATCGCCGATGCCGTCGCCGTTTGAATCCTTGAAGGATTGGGGATAAATTTCGTAAAACACCGCGCTGTCAAGCCAAGAGGGCTGAGTTGTTTTTGCCATAATATCATTCCTTTCCGGTAAAATTCATGTATTTGCGCCCGACTATATGATAATACAAAATCGGCTTTTAGTCAACATGAAAATGGGGGAAAGTGAAATTGGGAGGAGCATGGGCGAGAAATTGTGAGTCTTTGGCCGAGGATTTTACAAAAGGGCAGGCTAGAAACTGTCGGTGTATTGTGCTCTGCCCCCTCACTCCCCTATCTCCTGCGCAAACGCCTTGCCGTTATATATTGTCCAGCCGTCGAAGTCGGTGCCGTTCGAGCCGATCTCTCGGCGGTTTGATTTTGAGGTAAAGGTTATTTCGAGCGGAGAGGGGTTGAATAAAAGTATCACCCGCTTGTTTTTGCCGTCGGGGGCAAGATATTTTTCGTCTAGCGGCGGCAGATACTTCGCGGTCTTAAAAAGGGTCAGCGGTGTGCCGGAATGGAAGGCGAGGGAGAGAATATAATATCTGAACACGCGGACAAACCACTCGTGGCTGACAAAATGATAGTGGCGCTTTCTGGCGCGGCAGGTTATTATCCTGACGAGATAGTCTGTCTCACCGGCGCGAATTATTATATCCGGCTTTTTGGAATATCCGAAAAATGAGGCAAAGATTGCCCTCGGCTTTTCAAGCTCATATCCGCGCTTTTTGCAGATCCCGGACAGCCTTGAATAGAGCGCGATTCTGAGGATTACCGCGCGGAGAATGTTATATATCGCTTTCAGAACAAAAAGCGCCAGAAGAAAGATAACAATATAAAGCACCATAACCGTTCACTCCCCGTAAAAATAGTCGGCGCGCCAGATGTTCTGAGCGGCTGCTATCCCGACAAACTGTGCCGCGGCGGAAATCAGCGCCGAAAGTATCAGCCCGAGGGGCAGACCGACGGCTTTATAAACCGCGCCGAAGGCGGAAAAGCCGTCCTGCCCGAGAAGGCTCATCGCAAGGCCGACTGCGGCGATACCCGCGACTGAAATAATGTCATAGACCAGATGCTGCCTGAAATGATATTTTAGCCCGTCGGGGACAGTCACCTTTCCGCCGGTGTCGCCGATAAACAGGCGTTCGCGGTTTTTGACCGCCGCATTCGCGACACAGCTTCCGGGCAGAATACCGATCAGCAGGCAGACGCTTCTGATCGCGGCATATATCTCCTCGGGGTCGTTATTTCTGCCGATCTCGGTCAGATATCTTTCGAGCGGTGGGACCAGCTCGACCGCTATCGGAATCAGAATATAGACGGTCAGAATAAATATCGCATAACCGAAGGCAAAGGCGGCGAGCATCGTCATGACGACTATCACCGCGATATCGGCAATGCTGTTTTTGCCGGTTAGGTCATCTTTTTCGGAGGGCTCGGCAGCCTTTCCACGAAGCTCGCGGATACCCCTGATTAGGTGAAAGCTTCGGCTGGAGATCAGCTTTCTCGAAGATTTCGGAAGCTTATACTGCGACAGATTGAATATAATGATTCGCGCGAGGAGCAGCACCACGCCGATAGCGAGATACACGTCCTTCAGGTCGACGTCGATCTGACGAGAGATGGTATAAGGCCCTGCTGCGTCGGTATAAAACCTCGCCCATTCGACGCAGAGAAAATCAAGCGAGCCACCCCAAAGAAGCGAATCGAACAAAGTGCTGCAAACAAGCCCCGCGATCCAGAAAATAAGCGCCGCTTCGGTCAGCCTCGGGCTGCTTTTCACGAGGTCGGAATCGGGAATATCCCGCAGAAGCACGGCGCGCTCATATTTGTGATAAATAACGAGCATGACAAGATAAACGGCCGCGATAACGGCGATTGCGATGCCGACCGGCAGGGAATATCTGTTATGCAGCAGCGGGTGGAGGTGGAACATAAACCAGCCGGCGTCGGACTGGGTGTAAAAAACGCTGTTCAGCGAATCGCGCGGGACAAGGGCGTTGACCAGCAGCTTTGAAAGCTGGTCGAGGAAGATAAGCAGCAAAACGGCCAGCCCGAAGCGAAAGGATTTCGAGCGGGTTATCACACGGGCCGAGGACGAATCAAATTCTTTTGTCAAATTAAATCACTCCTTAAACAGACACACCGATACTCCCAAAAAACAAAAGTGCGCAGCCGAAGCCACGCACCGAAAAAATACATGGCTCGATTGCTGCCACACAAATTTCATTATCACAATCGAGATACGATAATTAAGAGCCAGTATTTTTTCACAAAATAAAATACTACCTCGATTGTAACAGAAAAAATTGAAATTTGGTGGCAAAATCATTTTACCATATTATTTCAGTGATGTCAATGGGGTGGGAGGAAAGATGTGGCCGAATCGGCCACATCAAGAAGACAGAAGTCAGAAATTAGATGTCAGAGTTTCAAGGTGCCGCCTGCGGCAACAAATCCAGATATTGCGAATAATGCGTGCGGAATGGACACTCTCGGGGAGTTAAATGGGGCTAAAAGATGATTCACTCCCCCACCCTCATCAGCACCTCGGCGGCGGCTTCGCGGGCGAGCTGTTTGATCGTTGAGCTTTTGCCGTCGCACTGAGCGACCCTGGCGCAGGCGGTGAGAATGGGCTGAGTATATTCCGGCGAGAAGCAGCGCCACATTTTATATACGCCGTCGAACGACTCGGGGCTCTTATACCGGTTTTCAAACCCCTCGGCGCTCCCGCTTGAGCAGTCGAAGACATATTCCAAAAACTTCGCCGCGTTATCCTTTTTTCGGCTGCACGGGTTCATTATTATAAACCCGGCGTCCATCAGCCAGAGCTCCTTTCCGAACGGCATCTTCGACTCGTTTCCTTCGGGATTGTCATACAAAAATTTTAACAGCTTATAGAGCTTGCCGCCGTCGGGGTCGTCAAATCGCCCCTCGGTGATGTCGACATTCTGCGCGAGATACAGATATTCCGAAGCGATCTTTGAATAGTCTGACGTCATATACTCGTCCTCATAGTCCGCGGGGTCGGTGAAATTATAGGTATATGTCGGCATACCGACATATTTCCCGCCGAAGTCGGCAATATAACCCGCCGCGGGGCTGCCGTCAAGCCGCTTTTTCAGCCCCTCATACTGCGAAAGGTCCTCAAACATTCCGGACAGGAAATATTTCACCCGATTCATCGACACCGGCTCATAAAGGTCAAAATCGGTGTCCCCCGCCATCAGCTTGACGTCGAGGCGGTCAAAGTCAAGGCCGTAGCTGACAGTTTTGACCGTCACTCCGGTGTCCTCCTCGAATTTTCTGATTATGTCGGAATAGCTGCCGACGATCGAGCAGGCGAGAGTTATGCTCTCGGGAGGATTTAGATAGTCATAGAAATAAATTCCTTTGTTCGGGGCGGCAATCAGGCTGACGATGTTTTCATATACAGAGATAAAAACCCTGTCGCAGACGGGATTTTCGAGGTAATACCGCTTTAAAAGCAGATTGTCGGGGTCGCTCAGTGAACATTCGGTCACATACGGGGTAAAGCCGTCGACCGGCGAGACGCCGGACTTCGGCGCCGCAAACAAAAGAACGGTGTCGGTCTTTTCGGAATACGAAAAGTCGAGCACATAGCTGTAAGCGTCTCGGACGCCGACTTCAAAATCGGCGAGCCGCTTCTCCTTGCCGCTTTCGAGGTCGATCTCGATGATATTGACAAACCGGCTGTCATTCAGACTTTCCTCGACCTTTAATATTTTGTCGCCCTTATAGCCGCCGAAGCTTCTGAAACAGGAAGCATCGAAATACGATTTTCCCTCGCTGACATTATTGACCTGCTCGAACGTCAGGCGGTCATATACACAGTGCTGCGTGACCGAAAACTCGCCGGAGCTGTCGCGGCAGATAAAATCGAAATAGCTGTCGGTGACAAAGAGCTGCTGCGGCTCGAAATCTTCGGCCGCGATATTTAGCGCGGTTTCGGCGGCAAGCTCCCCTGACGGAGAATACTCGCAGAGCGAGCCGCCTTCGGGGTCATAGGTAAAAATGCTCCCGCCGGCTCCGGCGATCATCTTCGCGCCGGTGTCGAACAGTCTGCCCTGCTCGCCCGACTCTATATCGAGATAATAAACCGCGCCGTCGGTCAGAAAATAAAGGGTCTTTTCGAGCTCGACAGTGTCCGTTATCTCTCCGCTTTTGACCGGGAGCGAGATATTTTCAGCCGGAGTAAAGCCGTCATAGCTGACATTTCTGCCGAAGATCGAGCTTTCGACCTTTCCGCCGGTCGGGGCGGGGGTTATTTCTTTCTTGGCGTCGGTCTGCGGCTGCGGCGCGCTGCCGCAGGAGACGAGAAGAATCAGAGCCGAAAACGCCGCAAAAATCCTTGATTTTTTCATATAAGCACCTCCTGTGTTTAGTCAAATATAGCTCATCTCGCGGGAAAGTTCAACGCCTTTGGCACAAACGTCCGATTTTAGGCACAAACGGATTTTCTGCCGGTTTGCAATAATCCCGCCGATGTGTTATAATCTGATTCGGGAGGTGGTTTTAATGACCAGAATAGGTATCTGCGACGACAGCATCGAGCTTTCAAAGAGGATAGCCGAAATAGTCGCCGAGGCGTTTTTAAGCCTCGGGGTCGTCTGCGAGATCGAGAGCTTTACCGACGGCGGCGCGCTGATCGAGCGGAATCTCGCAGCGCCGTTCGACGTTCTGTTTCTCGACATAGATATGCCGGTGATAAGCGGGTTTGACATCGCGAAGACCTTAAGAGACGGTTTTTCGGACTGTCTGATCGTCTTTGTGACATCTCACCCCGAGCTCGTCTTCGACAGCCTCGATTTTCAGCCCTTCAACTTTGTCAGAAAGGACTCCGGGCAGCCGCTCGCCGAGAGCATACCGAAGGTGGTCGGAAAGCTCGCCTTTCAGCTTCGGCAGGACGAGACTCTTTTAATCGAGGACGTCGGGCAGAAAAAGACTCCGGTCAGGATTCGCGATATAATCTGCGTCGAAAGCGTCGGACATTATCTTAGATACAGCGTTTTTGAAAACGGCCTTGTCAGAAACGTCAAATCGCGAGGCGGACTTTCGGAGCGTCAGGAGTTCTTCGAGAACCGCGATTTTGTCAGGGCTCACAAGGGGTTTCTGGTCAATATGTCGCAGATCAGATATTTCAGCAACAGCCGAAGGGAGATAGAGCTAAACGGCGGGATAACCGTTCCGATCGGGAAGCTCTATAAATCCTCGGTCGAGGAAAGATACAGCGTCTTTCTGAGGAGAAGATCATGAAAATTCCGCAGAAGCTTCTCTGGCTCCCCTTTGCGGCGGCCTTTGACCTCTGCCACGCGATTCTGGCGGTATATTTCGTCTTCGCAATTTTGGGAGGCAAGGGGATAAAAAGATTTCTGAGACCTAAAAACCTTGTTTTTGTCGCTGCTTATGCTCTGACAATGGCGGTCGAAAACGTCATTTACGACGACCTTTTGTGCCGCAGCTTTATTGCTCTGTCGCCGGTCTTTATCCTTTTGCTGATAATTTACGCAGTCGTTGTCTTCAAAAAGAGCTGGGACAAGGCGTTTCTTGTCTCGATGGCCTCAAATCTGATAATATTTGCTAGCCTTGACGTCTGCGGCGAGATGAACACCTATCTTTTCGGCAGCGACATCACCGTTCTCTTTGAATCCGCCTCGGCAGACCAGTTTATCGCGATAATTTCCTCTCCGATAATGGTCTTTTATATCATGTTCATTATCCTCAGAATGTCGCGGAAAATCGACTTCGGGGACAAAAGCTCGGTATTTCTTTGGGCGCTCGTCTCGGTGGTGCTGACGATAAGCGACGTAGTCGTGATGGAGCAGTTTGTCGGCTTCGGGGTGGTATATCACCGCAACACTCTGGACAAATATCTGCGGTTTGCACTGATATATACCGTTCTGACCGGCGTTGTTGTCTATTGGCTGCTCTCAGACCTGGTCAAAAAGAACCGCGCAGTCGGCGAGCTGAATCTTCTGAGGCAGACCGAGGAATATAACCGGCAGTATATCTCGCAGCTTCAGAACGAGTTCGACACTGTCAGAATGTTGCGCCACGACTATAAAAACAGCCTGCTCGGGGTCGCGGCGCTCCTCAAAAAGGGCGAGACCGAAAGCGCTCTCGGCCAGCTCTCGCAGTATCTCGGCGAGATGTCAAAGACCGAGATCCTAATCAACACCGACAACGCAGTCCTGAACGCGGTCGTGAACGCAAAGCTCTCGTCGGCGAAAAGCCTCGGGATCGAGTGCAGCTGTCTTGTCGCGAAGGACATTTCGGGAATAAGCGACGCCGACCTCTGCCGCCTGCTCTCAAATATGCTCGACAACGCGATCACCGCCTGCAAGAGCGACGACTCGGAGCACCGGCGGATAGAGCTGAGGATTCAAAACGACGAGGACTGCGCGATGATAACGGTCAAGAACACCGTTCCGGAATCGGTCCTCGGCAAAAATCCCGGGCTCAGATCGACAAAGGAGACCCCGGGCGAGCACGGCTTCGGGGTCAGGATAATCAGGGAGATTGCGGAAAAATACGGCGGCCGCAGCGACTTTTATGAGGAGGACGGAATGTTCTGCTGCGGGGTGTATCTTTTGAAAAGTGAGGTTATATAAGCGGGGTACGGAGGATCGCCCTTAATTATTAACCCCGCTCCGGCGACTTTTGTCTCCGGAGCGGGGTTCTTTGCTGTTTAGCCATGACCGCGTTGCTGCCGGTCAGCTAAAGCTGTTTTATTTTCTCTTTGCGAGAACAAGCACCGAGGCGGCTGCCGCAGCAGCGAAGAGCGGCAGAGCGAGCCCTGTCGGCGGGTTAGTCTCGGGGGCCGGTGCCGGAGAAGGCTCAGGCGTCTCGGTTTCTCCTACGTCGACATTCTCATCATCGGGAGCCTGATCGGTCGGCTCGGTAGCTGTCTCGACCACAACGCTGTTCTCAACAGGGAGGCTTGCGCTGTAATTCGGGTCGAAGTAACCGCAGACGGTGCAGACGCCGTTGATAAACTGATGTGCGCCGTAGTCGATCGACAGACCGCAGCCCATGCAGAATCTCCAGTGCTGAGTATTGTCGAAGCTGAATCCCGCGAAGCTGTGAGTGTGCGGGTTCTCGGAGGCGGGTCTGTGATATCCGCAGATATTGCAGACGCCGAGGTAGTTATAGGTGTGAGGCGCGTAGTCCATCATTGTTCCGCAATGGCCGCACTTCTGATAGTGACCGTTAGAGCCGTCGGCATACCACTGACCGGAGGACTCAACATAGTGAGTATGGGCGCTTTCGTTGGTGAAGCCGCAGACTGTGCATTTTCCGTCGCGGTCATACTGATGCCCGAAGACCTCAGAGCGCTCGGTGCAGACGCTCTTGTCGGCGTTGACATGAGTGCAGAGGTGATAGTGGCCGTGCGCGTCGGTGTAGTGCCATTCGTCGCCAAAGGTATGAGTGTGAGAGGGATCGTGCAGGAATCCGCAGACGGTGCAGACGCCGTCGACATCATAGATGTGGTCTTCAACAGGCGATTTCTCGCCGCACTGAGTTCCGTCGGCATTGATATGAGTACAGAGGTGATAATGTCCGTTTACTCCGTCGTCGTGCCATGCCTCATCGAAGGTGTGGGTGTGAGCAGGGTCATACACGAAGCCGCAAACGGTGCAGACGCCGTCGGTGTCGTAAGTGTGGCTCTCAACGGCGGATTTTTCACCGCACCGAGTTCCGTCGGCGTTGATATGTGTGCAGAGGTGATGGTGGCCGTTTACGCCGTCGTCGTGCCATGCCTCATCGAAGGTGTGGGTGTGAGCCGGATCATGTCTGAATACGCAGGCGGTGCAAACTCCATCAACATCATAAACGTGGTCTTCAACAGGCGATTTCTCACCGCACTGAGTTCCGTCGGCGTTGATGTGTGTGCAGAGGTGATAGTGGCCGTCGACGCCGTCGGTGTGCCACACGGTGTCAAAGCTGTGGGTGTGAGCGGGATCGTGTCTGAATCCGCAGACGGTGCAGACTCCCTCAACATCATAGATGTGTTCCGAAAGCACTGATCTCTGACCGCAGCCGGGGAAGGTGCAGACGGTGTAGTGGCCGAGAATGCCGTCGCTGAAGTATTCGCTTCCGTAGGTGTGATCGTGTGTGCCGTCATGCTTATAACCGCAGATTGTGCATATCATTTCTCCGTCGAAGGAGTGAGGCTCGGTATCGGTGCGGAAACTGCATCTTGTGCCGTCGGAATTGATATGCAGGCACTGCTGATAGTGACCGGCGTTGCCTTCGTTGTCATAAGCTCCGAAGATGTGCTTATGCTGACTGTCGTCGGTATATCCGCAGACAGTGCAGACGCCGTCGTCATCATAGGTGTGAGCAGAGTAGTTCTGCCTTTCAGGACAATGAGTGCCGTTAGTGTAGACATAGGTGCAGGTCTGATAATGCCCTTCAGCGCCGTCTGAGGTCCAGCCGTCATAGCGGTGAGTGTGGGCGGACTCGTTTACATAGCCGCAGACTTCGCACTTTCCGTCCTGATTATAGCTGTGAGGCTCGGCCTCAGTTCTCTCGGGGCAGACGGTTCCGTCCGCATAAGTGAACGTACACTGCTTGAAGTGTCCGGTATCGCCTTCGGCAGTCCAACCGTCATAACGGTGCTTATGCTGACTGTCGTCGGTATACCCGCAGACGGTGCAGACGCCGTCGTCGTCATAGGTATGGGTGGAGTAGCCGGTCATATCGGTGCAGTGGACGCCGTTTGCATAGACGAAGGTGCAGGTCTGATAATGTCCCTCCGCGCCGTCGGCTGTCCAGTCGCCGTAGCGGTGCTTGTGCTGGCTCTCGTTGACATGGCCGCAAACGGTGCAGACGCCGTTGTCGTTATAGGTATGAGCGGAGACCTCGGTTCTGACAGGGCAGCAGCTTCCGTCGGAGTAGACATAGGAGCACTGCTTGAAGTGGCCGCTGTCACCGTCGGCGATCCAGTCGCCGTCAAAGATGTGGTCGGTATGAACGTCCTGAGCGGGAACAACTGTCACGGTGACCGAATTGGAGCTCTGAGTCTGAGCGGTGGTAGCTCCGGCGGTCGCGATTGCGACACAGTAATAGCTTCCAGCATGATCGGCGGTGACGTCGTTTATTGTCAGAGCCGCGCCGGTTCCGACCATTCCGGAATCCTGCTTATACCAGTTGTATGTATATGCAGAGTTGGGGTTCTCGACTCTGAGGACAAGAGTGCCGTTTTCCGCAACTGCTGCGGCGGTCCCGGCAGTAGATGTAACGGTAAACTCTGCGGGAGCCTCGGCCTCAAAGGTGATTGTTTCTCCCTCTTCTTCCGCAACTTCGGCAACGACAAATGTTGCGCTGACAACGGAGGATAGAGCATCGGCGGAGATGTCGTCATAACCGATTGTCAATGTAGCTGAAGTTTCGCCGGTCTTTTCAGCCGTCTTGGTGACATTTGAAGCGAGAACAGAGTCTATTACATAGCCCTCGTTGGCTGTGACGGTGACTGTCACGCTGTCGCCCTTATTGAGGGTGACGGTTGTCGCGTTCTTATCGGTATTGACCGAGCCGCCGGTGCCGGCAACGACTACGACATTCTTGGCGGGGTCAACCTGTTCGGGGGCCTCGACGGCGACTATCGCGAACGGAGAGAAGCTGTGGCACTCGATAAGAAGGCCGTAGGGAGTTATTGTGCAGGGAATTTCCTCAATGCTGAGGATCTCGCCGGTCTCGGTGTTCTTGTTGAAGTGATATGCCTTAAAGGTGACTCCGGCGTCCTCGGGGCCGTAGCCCTCGGGGAATCCGAGCTGAATTCTGATCGACATACCGTCTTCAAGCTCGGCCCACTGTTTGCTGCAAAGGGTCAGATTGATGTTATATGTCAGAGCGGAGAGGACTTCTTCTCCCTCGCCACCGACCATTTCCTCCATATTGTGGGCGTCCTTGGTTCCGCTGTCCTCAACGACAAGCATCAGCCTGTTTCTGAGCATATCCGCCCAGGGAGTGCCTTCATACTGGCTGCCGTCCCATTCGTTGCCCTCGCTGTCGACCCAGCCGTCCATCGAGAGGTCCTGGTCGTCGACAAGAACCGGCTTCGCGAAGGTGTTGTAGTCAAAGCCGCGGCTTCTGTAAGCGCAGATCGCGCAGGGCGCCGCAACCGCCCAGCCGAAGGAGCCGGGGGTCTTTCCACTGTAAGCGCCGACGAGCCCGCTGATATAGAAGACATAGAAGACGTTGTCGTCGATCCACATATTGCTGGTGGTGTAGTCAAATTCGATCACCGTCTCTTTATCGGTAAAGGATATCGAGAGGTTTCTCATATTCTGATAGACGTCGTCGCTCTTGACGGTACCCATAAACTTATCCTGGACTTCGCATTTGAGACTGAAGTCGGCGGCGGTCGCGGAGCGGAGAGCTTCCTTATAACCGGGGTCGTTTACTCTTTCGTCCTTGCACCACTCGTTATAGACGTCGGGGGTGACGAGAATATCATTGAAATAAGCCTTGAGGTGAACGTCCTGTCCGGGAGAAATGCTGGTGAGGTTATAGGCAGGCTCGCCGCGCAGAGAAGCGGGCGCAGCTCTGTAAGTTCCGTTTTCGTTATGGAGCATACCGCTTCGCGCAAGGAGCAGCGAGGTGTCGCCGTAGAAGAACTGGTCGACCAAAGTGCCGGGAGTGAACGTCGGGCAGGGAATGTTGGTTACGCCGAATTCGACGTATTCGACCCAGCCGAAGTCAAACCTTGTCTCGTGGCCGATGTCACCGAAGTTCTCGGTTGTGCCGTAAATTTCGGGCATGAAGTAATACCAGTCGGTCTCCTGCCAGCCCTCGTCAACGTCATAGACGTTGTTGCGCAGAATGAGATAATAGCCGTTTTCTCTCATTTCCGTTGCGTTCATGCCGTAGTAGCTGACATAGTAAACGCCGGACTCAAGGATCTCGGAGTCATGGGCTTCGGTTCTGTATCTGACCTTGAGCGGGTTCTCGTCGTCGGTGATCTGAATGTATTCGCTGCCGATCGAAGGATAGACAAAGGTGAAGCCGCCGGGCGACATCACGCCGTCGGGATAGTGGTGGACATTCATCTTGTTTTCGCCGACAAGGAGATATTCGTGGTTCTCATATCCGTCGACGCCGGCTGCCGCGCCGGTCGCCTTACTGTTTTTCGGGTCGTCCATCGTGACGTCGACGCCGTACCACTTGCCGTCGATCTCGACCTCGTTCCAGATATGAGCCTCGTTGACGTTGTCGTTGTGTCTGTAAACGCCGGAGACCATTACGCAGGGAATCCCGAGGGAATCCATCGCCGCCTTAAAGGCGCGGGTGTATGCTTCGCAGACGCCCTCGTGCTTGACGAGCGCGCCGTAAGCGGTGCGGATAAAGCCCATGTTCTCAGGTGTGCTGACATTAAGCTCGTCGCGGTAGCTGACAGATTTTGTCAGGTAGTCGTGAACAGCCTCGACCTGCTCTTGCGGCAGAGTTTTCTCGCGGCCCGCGGCGATGAGAGCGGCAAGCGCGGCATTATAGTCCGCCTCGGCCTGCTCGACCTGTTCTTTGTTTTCAAAGCCCTCGGTATAATAGGTTTTATATTTGCCGGGGCCGAGATAAAGGTGATATTCCTCGCCCTTCTGAGTTACTCTGATCGAAAGGGAGGAAAAATCGACATAGAAAACGCCGGGGTAATCGGCATAGAACGCATCGCGCCCCGCGCCGTATTCGCCGAGAAGGTCAACTGCGCCGGTCGAGAAGCCCTTGATAAGGTCTACGACAAGCGGGTTCCCCTCGGCGAGATCAAGCGCTTCGGTACCGGTCTTGAACATACCGGTGGTGAGCATCTTGACCATGCCGTCGTAAAAGATCTTTGCGGTGTCCGAAAGCTGGTTGTAGAAGTAGTGAGATGTGTCGGTCTGAGTTGAAGGCTCCGCCGCGGCATAAATGCCGACTGCGCCCGCCGGAATCAGCGAGAGAACCATGCACAGAGAAAGAAGAATGCTTAAAATCCTCTTTTTCACTTATAAATCCTCCTTTTAATTTCTGTCTGATCTGTCTTCGGCTCAGACACAGGTATTATAAACGATAAAATGTTAATTGTCAACAGATTTTTGAGAAAAGTAGAGAGGATTTTGTACGTTTGTCAATGATATGTTACACACGCTTCAAAAAAAGATGAACCTTCTTCCCCTACGAGGAGCCGTAGGCGACGAG
>CANQJB010000028.1 GCA_947624155.1 uncultured Clostridia bacterium | reverse complement strand
GCTTGATGTTATGTATTTGGGAAATCTCACATTAGCTATGATCTTTGATGCTATTTTAATGTGAACAGGCTCTAGTTATAAAAGCCCTGCAACCGTCGGACATTTACCCCGAAATGCTTGCGGATTTTGAGCATCGCAAGGTTATAACCGAAAAATGGGTAAAAACCGAAGGCGGTTACAAGCTCATAAAGACCGATGAGGTCAGAGAGTGGGACAGAGAAAAGAAGATATGGGTTTTCCCTATCTTGACCGGCAGATCAGGGCCGGAGGGCGGGCCGTCGCCGCTTTTTCGGGCGATAAAATAATAGGCTTTGCAAGCCTCGGCGGAGACATCGAGGAAACCTCCGGCAGATATGTGAATCTAACTATGCTCTTTGTGGACGACGGCTGGCAGCGAAAGGGCGTCGGGACGGCTCTGTTCGGGCGGATATGCGCACTTGCTAAGGAAATGACAGCCGATAAGATTTTTATTTCCGCAATTCCCTCCCGCGAAACGGTGGAGTTTTACTTCAAAATGGGCTGCCGCGACGCGGACTGTATTCTGAAAAGCTTTGTTGACACCGAAGAAGACCGATATCTTGAATATGATCTTGAAAATATAATCAAGGAGAAAAACATGGACAACTACCGCATTGAACACGACTCTATGGGAGAGGTCAGAGTCCCCGCAGACCGGCTTTGGGGCGCTCAGACCGAACGCAGCTTTGAAAACTTCAAAATCGGCGTCGAAAAGATGCCGCCTGAGCTTATCCGCGCGTTCGCGATACTTAAAAAGTGCTGCGCCGAGGCAAACCGCGAGCTCCTGCCCGAAAAGATGACCGCAGAAAAGCTCGAAGCGATATCCTCGGCCTGCGGCGAGATTCTTTCGGGAAAGCTGCCCGACGAGTTCCCGCTCGCGGTCTGGCAGACCGGCTCCGGCACCCAGACCAACATGAACCTCAACGAGGTCATCGCGAACCGAGCCAGCCAACTCGCCGGCAAAAAGCTCCTGCACCCGAACGACGACGTCAATATGTCGCAGTCCTCAAACGACACCTTCCCCGCCGCTATCCACATCGCCGCGGTATGCGAGACTAAAGAGCGGCTGCTTCCCGCGCTTTCGGAGCTGATCGCGGAATTTGACCGCCTCGAAAAGGAGAACGGGGGGATTTTAAAATGCGGGCGCACCCACCTGCAGGACGCCGTGCCGATCCGCTTCTCTCAGGAGATAAGCGGCTGGAAAGCCCTCCTCGACCGCTCGCGCGAGCAAATAGTCCTCTCCCTCTCCTCGCTCTCAAACCTCTCTTTGGGAGGGACGGCCGTCGGCACCGGTCTCAACGCACCGAAGGGGTTTGATACTTTGGTCGCCGAAAAAATCTCCGAAGCGACGGGGCACCCTTTCAAGACCGACCCGAACAAGTTCCACAGCCTCAGCTCGCAGGACGAGGCGGTTTTCGCCCACGGCGCACTGAAAGCACTCGCGGCCGATCTGATGAAGATTGCGAACGACATTCGCTGGCTTGCCTCGGGGCCGAGAACCGGCCTCGGCGAAATAACTATCCCCGCGAACGAGCCGGGCAGCTCGATTATGCCGGGAAAGGTCAACCCGACACAGTGCGAGGCGGTGACGATGGTCGCGGTGCAGGTTATGGGAAACGACGCGGCGGTCGGCTTCGCGGCCTCGCAGGGCAACTTCCAGCTCAACGTCTTTCTGCCGGTCATCGCCTATAACTACCTGCAATCGGTCAGGCTTCTTAGCGACGTTATGGTCAGCTTCCGCAAAAACTGCGTTTCGGGGATCAGGCCGAATGTCGAAAAGATGAGTGAAAACGTCTCGAAATCGCTGATGCTTGCGGCGGCGCTCAATCCTTCTATCGGGTATGAGAACGCGGCGAAAACCGTCAAGCTCGCCTTTGAGAAGAACATCACGCTGAAAGAAGCGGCGGTTTCGCTCGGATTTCTGACCGCAGAGGAGTTTGACAGAGTTTTCCGCCCGGAGGATATGACTTGATATAAGCAACAATCAGTATATTTACCTGCAAATTATACAATAAGTATTTAAAATTTGACAAAAAGAGGAAGATTTAAATGACAATCAACGAAGAATCGCTCAAGAAGCACTATGAGTGGCGCGGAAAAATCGAGGTGGTGCCGAGATGCAAAATCGAGGACAAACACGATCTCTCTGTCGCCTATACCCCCGGCGTCGCGCAGCCCTGCCTCGAAATTCAGAAGGACTACTCAAAATCTTTTGACCTGACCCGCAGGGGGAACCTGATCGCGGTCATCACCGACGGAACCGCCGTTCTCGGGCTCGGAGATATCGGCCCCGAGGCGGGTATGCCGGTTATGGAGGGAAAGTGCGCGCTGTTCAAAACCTTTGCCGATGTCGACGCCTTCCCGATCTGCGTCCGCTCAAAAGACGTCGACGAGCTTGTCAGGACAATATATCTGATTTCGGGCAGCTTCGGGGGGATAAACCTCGAAGACATTTCGGCGCCGAGGTGCTTTGAGATCGAGAGGCGCTTAAAGGAGATCTGCGATATTCCCGTCTTCCACGACGACCAGCACGGCACCGCGATCGTCGTCGCGGCGGCGCTCATCAACGCGCTTAAGGTCGTCGGAAAGGATATGTCGGCGAGGGTTACGATCTGCGGGGCGGGCTCGGCCGGCTGCTCGATCGCGAAGCATCTGCTGAATATCGGCTTCAGCGATGTGACGCTTGTCGACATCAAGGGGATCGTCTGCGAGGGGGAGGACTGGCTCAACCCCGAGACCGAGAGAATGGCGAAGATCACCAACCGCAGGCATCTCAGAGGCTCGCTTGCCGACGCGATGCGCGGCGCGGACATCTTTGTCGGCGTTTCTGCGCCGGGAATCGTCAGCGAGGAGATGATTGCCTCGATGGCCGAGGGAGCGATCGCGTTCCCGATGGCGAACCCCGTCCCCGAGATAATGCCCGACCTCGCTCTCAAAGCGGGAGCAAAGGTTGTCGGCACCGGGCGCTCGGATTTCATGAACCAGATCAACAACGTCCTCGCGTTCCCGGGGATATTCCGCGGCGCGCTCGACTGCCGCGCCACGCAGATAAACGAGGAAATGAAAGCCGCGGCGTCGTTTGCGCTCGCGTCTCTTGTCAGCGATGAGGAGCTCTGCGCGGAATACATTATCCCGCCCGCAACCGACAAGAGAGTTGCGGCGGCGGTCGCGAAAGCGGCGGTCAGGGCCGCGCGCGAAAGCGGCGTCGCGAGAATTTAAGACAGCGCAATGAGGGCAAATCCCCCGGCCGCCCCTTCGGGGCGGCCTGCCCCGCTCAGGGCCGGAAAGACCCGTGGCAGGGGACTTTCCGGCCCTGAGCGGGGTGCGGGAGCGAAGCTCCCGCAGGGGATTTGCCCGGACAGTGTCCTAATCGAACACTGTCAAAAAGCAGAAATCGGAAGTCAGATGTCAGAATTAGGATTGTGATAAGGCTTTAAGGAGGCAGAGGTATGAGCAGTATTTTGTTTGTTTATAATCCCCACTCGGGAGTTCAGACGATCGGGCGGAATCTTCGGGCGATAATCGAGCTTTATACCAAAGCGGGATATGACGTCACCGTCCACCCGACACAGCGCTCCGGCGACTGCCTCTCGACCGTCTCCCGCCTTGCCAAAGAAACAGACCGCGTCGTCGTTGCAGGGGGCGACGGCACTCTAAACGAAGCCGTCAACGGACTTATGGAGGCCGGTATCGGCGTCGAAAGGCCGTTCGGATATATTCCCTGCGGCTCGACAAACGATTTTTCCCATTCTCTCGGCATCCCCGCCCGGATAATGAGCGCCGCGAAAACCGCCGTCGAGGGGGCTCCGTTTCCGTTTGACCTCGGCAGAATGAACGGCCGCTGGTTCACCTATGTCGCGGGCTTCGGCGCGTTCACCGACGTCACCTACACCACCCCTCAGGAGACGAAAAACGCGCTCGGCTACTTTGCATATCTGATATCCGGCGCGGCTTCGCTCCCGAACCTCTCGCCCTATCATATCCGATTTGAATCGGCGGAAAAATGCGGTGAGGGGGACTATATCCTCGGGCTGGTGACGAACACGCTCCGCGTCGCGGGAATGAAAAACCTTCTCCCGCGCGACGTCTCGCTCGACGACGGGCTTTTTGAGGTGATTTTCGTCAAGAATCCGCGAAACCCGATCGAGCTGAATAAAATTCTGACTGCGGTGATGAAAAAGGACTATTTCTCCGACTGCTTCGACTATTTCAAGACCTCGGAGATAACCGTTTACTGCGAGACCCCGCTGGCCTGGACCCTCGACGGCGAAAACGGCGGCGCACACCTCAAAACGCACATCACCTGCCGCAGGCGGGTGCTGAGCATTATCACGCCGGAGAAATAGATTACAGTGCCGTCCGCCCTCCATCAGCGGAACTTGTCATCATCACCTTCCCCAAATTTCCAATATATTTTCTATGCACATCGCCGAATATAATTTTGGGGTGTGAATTGCTTGACAAAAATAATACTATATAGTATAATCCTATATAGCATCAAACAAGGAGGCAAAGTCATGGCATCACAGGCGGGATTTATGATCTCGAAAATCAAGAGGATCGGCGACAGGATCTTTCAAAAAAAGCTGGAAAAGGCTGATATTTCGGCGTTTAACGGCGCGCAGGGCAAGCTTTTATATATCCTCTGGCAGCGCGACGGCATCTCGGCCGCCGAGCTCGCGGGGCAGGCGGGACTTGCCGTCACAACGCTCACGAGTATGCTCGACAGAATGGAACACGCGGGGCTGATACTGCGTGAACCCGACCCGAACGACCGTCGAAAGACAAAATTAGTCCTGACCGACCGCGTCAAGGGTCTGAAAGAGCAGTATGAGCGCCTTTCCGACGACATGACCGACGTCTATCTGCGCGGATTTTCGCCCGAGGAGGCCGCGCAATTAGAGAATTATCTCGGGCGGGTGCTTAAAAATTTAGAGGAGGAAGAATCCAATGAGTGAAAAAATTTCAATGCCGATATCCAACGATTTCTGCCCGCAGACGCTCTTCGCCTACGGCACCTATTGCAGCGACGGGCGGCCGGATTTCGGGCTTTTCTGCTGGTTCAGCTATCTCTGGGACGGCGAGCTCGGCGTAATGATGTGCATCGGCGACGATAAACAGACGCGGGACAATATCAGGAAAAACCGCGTTTTCTCGGCAAATCTCATCACCGAAAAGCTCCTGCCGCTGGCAGATTATATCGTCAACACCGACGGCAGAAGCCCCGACAAGATCGGCGACAATATCGCGGTCGAAAAGGGCAGAAAGCTCGATGTTCCGGTGCTTTGCGACAGTCCTGTGGTCTTTGAGCTCGAAGTCGTGCGCTCGATTCTTTTGGAAGAAGGCGAGGTCTTTTTCTGCAAGATCAGAAATCTTCTGATGGATAAGGAGCTGACCGACAAAAGCGCTTCGCTCGAAAAGCGAATCGGCTCGGTCGCGCCGGTCTCCACGACCTGTGAGACATACTTTTCCTGGGACGGCCGCGACCTAGGCGGCTGGGGAGAGATCATGGAAAGTAGGTAACCGCAAAATTAAAGCCGTCTGCTGTTTGGCAGGCGGCTTTGCTGTTTAGTTGGTTTTAGCGCTTCGGAGCGGCCTCAGTAATTCTTTACTGCAGCTTCCTCGGCTTTAAGCATCTTGGCGTAGTTCTGCATATAGCTCTCGAAGCCTTCGACGTCGCGCGGGTCGGGAACCTCGGTGATCGCGCTCATTCCCGCGAAGACCTTTTCGTCGAGGTAGTCCTCGAGGCTTTGGCCCTTTCCGTCGACGGCGAATTTCGCGAGTATCGCCATACCCCAGGCGCCGCCCTCGCCCGCAGTCTCCATGACCGAGACGGGGGTTCTCATCGCGGCGGCGAGAAGCTTCTGGCCGACGCCCTTTGTCTTAAAGTATCCGCCGTGGCCGAGTATCTTGTCGATCTCAACGTGCTCGGCGAGGAGAATATCGAGGCCGATTTTAAGGGTCGCGAGCGCGGAGAAGAGGTTGTTTCTGATCAGGTTCGCGAGGTTGAATTCGGAATCGGGGCGCCTTAAGAGCATCGGTCTGCCCTCGTCGAGGTGGGTGATCGGCTCGCCCGAGAAATAGTTGCAGGAGGTCAGGCCGCCGCAGTCGGGAGCGCCGTTCATCGCGTTCATCAGAAGCAGATCGTAGAGGTCGGGCTTGCGCATCGGATGGCCCGAAAGCTCGGCAAATTCCATAAATATGCGCATCCAGGCGTCGAGGTCGGTGCAGCAGTTGTTGCAGTGAACCATCGCGACAGGCATACCGCTCGGGGTGGTTACCATGTCGATCTCGGGATATAACTTCGAGAGCGCCTTTTCGAGCACTATCATCGCAAAGACGGAGGTGCCTGCCGAGACGTTGCCGGTTCTGACTCTGACGCTGTTTGTCGCGACCATTCCGGTCCCCGCGTCGCCCTCGGGCGGGCAGAGAGGCGCGCCGGGCTTGAGTGCGCCGGTCGGGTCGAGGAACTTTGCGCCCTCGGGGGTCAGAGTTCCGGCGTCGGCGCCGGCGAGAGCGACCTCGGGCAGAACCTCGCGGAGCCGCCAGCCGAAGCCCTTTTCGGCGATCAGCCTGTCGAATTTATCTATCATTTCGGCGTTATAATCCATTATTTCGGAGTCGATCGGGAACATTCCGGACGCCTCGCCGATTCCGACGACCTTTTTGCCGGTCAGCAGCCACTGAATGTAGCCCGCGAGGGTCAGAACGCTTTTGATCTCGGGGACGTGCTTTTCGCCGTTCAGGATCGCCTGATAGAGGTGGGCGATCGACCAGCGCTGTGGAATATTGAAGCCGAAGAGCTCCGAGAGCTTTTCCGAGGCCTCGCCGGTGATGGTGTTGCGCCAGGTCCTGAACGGGACGAGAAGATTTCCCGCCGCGTCAAACGGCATATAGCCGTGCATCATCGCGCTGATACCGAGGCCGTCGAGCTCGGTAAGGGCTTCGCCGGTCTTCTGTTTATAATCGGCGGCGACCTTTGCAAAAGCGTCCTGAAGTCCCTCGCGGATATCGTCGAGGGTATATGTCCAGACGCCGTTGTCGAGGCGGTTTTCCCAGTCGTGCGCGCCGGAGGCGACAACCTCCGCGCCGTCGCCGATAAGTATTGCCTTTATTCTTGTCGAGCCGAATTCAATTCCGAGATATTTTTTCATAAATAATCCTCCGTTCCAAGTTATGGTTATGCTATTATTATAACTTCCGCGCGGCGATATGTCAAGGAGCAAAAATTTCTGATCTGCCCGAAGCGGGCAAATCACCCTCCAAAATATTGACAATCTCTCCCCATAATGTTAAAATAAATTCAGAATCCAAATCAGGAGGACGCAATTATGGAACAAAATCAGCGCCCGAAGGGCGAAACTCTGGCAATAGTTTTGGCGATAATAGCCGCGTCGGTTATCATTCTGGCGGGGATTATCTGCGCGGGAGTGCTCGTTTTGGGAACGGTCATCAACGTTCAAACCGGTCTCGGCTCATGGGCCGAGGGCTGGAATAAATACAGCTACGGCAGCTCCGGCGGCTTCACGGCTTCGTCGGATTTCGTGATCTCGGAGCAGATCTCGTCGCTCAATATCGACTGGATCAGCGGAAACATCACGGTCAAGGAGTCGGAGGACGGCGAGGCTCATATCTATGAGATAAACGATTCGGACGACTCCGAGGACATCATGCGCTATAAATTCAAAAACGGCAAGCTGACCGTCAAATTCCGCGACTCGGGTTTTTATCGCAACGGTCTCCAAAAGAATCTCGTCGTTGAGCTTCCGGCAGGGGCGGAAAGAGATATGGTTCTCAACACCGTAAATTCTGACATATCGTTTGACGGCCTCTCTTATGGCGAAATAACCGTCAACAGTGTCAGCGGCTCGTTTGCGCTCACTGAGACTTCCTGCAAGGAGTTCGATTTGGATTCGGTTTCGGCGGATATAAGCTGCGATTTTTCGGCGCAGCCCCGAGATGCCGACATTGACACGGTTTCGGGAGACGTCAGCCTTATTCTCCCCGAAGAGCCGGAGGATCTGAACATCGACGCCGTCGGCGGAGATATATCGGTCAACGGCGCAAAGTCGAGGTTTGAATATGAATCCGACAGCAGCTCCGGCTTCGGCGACATCGAAGTCGACACCGTTTCTGGAGATGTGAAGGTCGAGACGGCGGGGTAAAGCTGTGTTCGAAACAGGCACATCTCAGAAAGCAGAAATCAGACTGTCAGATATCAGAATCTCAAGGTTATCTCCTGCGGCGACGAATCTAAATATTGCAAATAATGAGCGTGGAATGGACACTCCCACGCAATGAAACCTCTTGACAAACTCCCTTTTTGCCGCTATAATCATATCAAAAGGCGTTGACGGGAATGACCGGACAGCTTCAGTCAAGAGAGCAGGCGGCGGGTGCGAGCCTGTCTGAAAATCCGGGTGCTAACCCTGAGCTCCGCGGAAAACCGCGGCGTGGCTTCGCGTTAAGAGACAATGAGGCCGCTTCGGCGGCGAATTTGGGTGGTACAGCGATTGACCTCGCCCCAATTTTTGGGGCGGGGTATATTATTTTGAGCCTGTCGCCCGCGCTATTCCGTAAATATTTTGAAAGGATTTGATATCAAAATGCAATGGACCGGACTCAACGAGCTTCGGGAAAGCTACCTCAGATTCTTTGAATCAAAGGGCTGTCTGAGACACAAGAGCTATCCCCTTGTCCCACAGGGCGACAACAGCGCCCTTCTGACCATCGCGGGCATGGCGCCCTTAAAGCCTTATTTCACCGGGCAGGAGGTTCCGCCGAGAACAAGAATGACCACCTGCCAGAAGTGCATCCGAACCAACGACATCGAAAATGTCGGCAAGACCGCACGCCACGGCACCTTCTTCGAGATGCTCGGAAACTTCTCTTTCGGCGACTACTTTAAAAAGGAAGCGATCCCGTGGGCATGGGAGTTCTTCACCAAGGTTCTCGAGATTCCGGAGGAAAAGCTCTATGTGACCGTATATGAAGACGACGACGAGGCCGAGAAGATCTGGCACGAGGTCGTCGGGCTGCCGATGGAGAAGATATTCCGCTTCGGCCGCGAAGACAACTTCTGGGAGGCCGGAATCGACGGCCCCTGCGGCCCCTGCTCCGAAATTTATTACGACCGCGGGCCGGAATACGGCTGCGGCAAGCCCGACTGCGCCGTCGGCTGCGACTGCGACCGCTATATGGAGGTCTGGAACCTTGTGTTCACCCAGTTTGAGCGCCACGAGGACGGCACCTATACCGAGCTCAAGCAGAAGAATATTGACACCGGAATGGGGCTCGAGCGCCTCGCGACGGTGATGCAGGGAGTCGACTCGATCTTTGACGTCGACACCGTAAAGGCGATCAGAGACCATGTCTGCAAGATCGCGGGCTGCGAATACGGCGCAGACCACAAAAAGGACGTCTCGATCCGCGTTATCACCGACCACATCAGAGCGGTCACATTCCTCGCCTCAGACGGCGTTCTCCCCTCGAACGAGGGCAGGGGATATGTAATGCGCAGACTGCTCCGCCGCGCCGTCCGCCACGGAAAGCTGCTCGGAATCGAGGGACTTTTCCTCAAAGACCTTGTCAGAACTGTCGTAGACTGCTCAAAGGGCGAATATAACGAGCTTGAAGAAAAATATGACTATATCGTCAAGCTTCTGACCAACGAGGAGCGCAACTTCAACGAAACGATCGACCGCGGCCTCGTGATGCTCAACGGCTATATCGACGAGATGAACGCAAGCGGCGAAAAGATCCTCGACGGCAAAAAGTGCTTCTTCCTCTCCGATACCTACGGCTTCCCGATCGACCTCACCCGCGAGATCCTCGCGGAGCGCGGCCTCGGCTGCGACGAAGAAGGCTTTAAAAAGGCTCTTGAAGTCCAGAAGGAGACCGCGAGGGCTGCCCGCGGCGACTCGAAATATATGGGCGCCGACGAAACCGTCTTCCACCGCATCGACCGCAATTATTCCACCGAATTTGTAGGATATGAGACCCTCGAAGCGGAATCGGTCATTGACTTTATCGCGACCGACGACGAGCTGATCGGGGCCGCCGGAGCGGGCGACGAAATATATATCGTCTCGAAGCTCACCCCGTTCTATGCCGAGAGCGGCGGACAGGTCGGAGACCGCGGCGAAATTGTCACCAAGACCGGCCGCTGCGAGGTCACCGACACCCAGAAGGCAGTCGGCGGAAAGGTTGCCCACCGCGCGAAGGTCATCGAGGGAGCAATCGAGGTCGGCCAGACCGCGAAATTCACCGTCGACAGAGAATACCGCCTCTCGGTGATGAGAAACCACTCCTGCGCACACCTCTTGCAGGCCGCGCTCAGAGCGGTTCTCGGAGACCATGTCCACCAGGCGGGCCAGCTAGTCGACTCAGAGCGCCTGCGCTTCGACTTCTCTCATTTCAGCGCGATGACCCTCGACGAGATACAGCGCACCGAAATGCTTGTCAACAGCTTTATTCTCCGCGCGCTCGACATCACCACTCAGGTTCTGCCGATCGAGGAGGCGAGAAAGCTCGGCGCAATGGCTCTGTTCGGCGAGAAATACGGCGAGACCGTCCGCGTCGTCTCGATGGGCAACGCCTCTAAGGAGTTTTGCGGAGGAACCCACCTCGACAACACCTCGAAGATCGGCCTGTTTAAGATCGTTTCCGAGAGCTCGGTCGCTGCCGGAGTCAGAAGAATCGAGGCAGTCACCGGAAAGGGCGTTCTCGAAGTGATGAGCAATCAGATCGGGATGCTCAACGAAGCCTCGGGAATCCTCAAGCTGACCAACCAGAACGAGCTGGTCGCGAGAGTACGCGGGCTTATGGAGGAGATAAAGTCGCTCGAAAAGGACAAGAGCGAGCTGAGCGCGACTATCGCCGAAATGCGCTCGAAATCGCTTCTCGACCACACCGTCGACGTCAAGGGCGTAAAGCTGATCACCGCGATGTTCAACCCGATGAAGCCGGAGGAGATCAGACTGCTCGCCGAGAAGATCAGAGACTCAAGACCCGAGATCGTCTGCGTTATCGCCGGCGTCAACGGAAAGACCGCAAACCTCGCCGTCACCGCCGGAAAGGAAGCCTGCGCAAAGGGCGTTCACGCCGGAAAGGTAGTCGGAAAGGTCGCGGCGGTCACCGGAGGCCGCGGAGGCGGACGGCCCGACAGCGCGATGGCCGGAGTCGGTGACATCTTCAAGATCGACGAAGCGCTCGCCGCCGCTCAGGAAATAATCGCCGAATTTGTCAGATAAACGAAAGGAGAAGCTTTATGGACTGCCTGTTCTGCAAGATAATAAAGGGAGAAATTCCCTCGAAAAAGGTTTATGAGGACGAATACTGCTATGCCTTTGAGGACATCGCGCCGGTCGCGCCGGTTCATATCCTCTTTGTGCCGAAGGAGCATATCGCCTCCGTCTCGGAGCTGAACGACTCAAATTCCGCAGCTGTCTCGAAGATTTATGAGGCGATCGCGAAGGTCGCGGCGGAAAAGGAGCTCGGAAACGGTTACAGAGTGATTTCAAACTGCGGCCCCGACGCCGGGCAGACCGTCTTCCACCTTCATTTCCACCTGATCGGCGGGAAGCCGCTCGGGCTGATGTGCGATAAATAAAAAGGAGGAGTTAAAATGGCTGAATACTACAATCTGAAGGTTGCGGGGCTCGAGAGAAAGCTCCCGATCTGCGAGGTCAACGAGCACCTCGACATCGCCGGATTCGTGATGTTTTCCGATGTTGAGCTGACCGTCGCCTGCGCGAGAGATCTCTTAAAAAAAGTCCCGGAATTTGACGTGATCCTGACCGCAGAGTCAAAGGGTATTCCGCTCGCCTATGAAATGGCGAGGCAGTTCGGCAACGGAATGAAATACATCGTCGCGAGAAAGATGCCGAAGCTCTATATGCGCGAGCCTCTTTCGGTAGACGTCCGCTCGATCACCACCGCCGCCGACCAGAAGCTCTGGCTCGACAGCAACGAGGCGGATTTCATCAAGGGCAAGAGAGTTCTTGTCGTCGACGACGTTATTTCGACCGGCGAATCGCTCCTCGCGCTCCAAAAGCTCTGCGACTTCGCGGGCGGAAACATCGTCGCGGAGTGCGCGGTTCTCGCCGAGGGCGACGCCGCCAAGCGCAGCGATATAGTTTTCTTAGAGGAACTGCCGCTGTTCTTTAAGTAAGCAAGCGTATGACGGGGAACCCCGGGCGGGTTCCCCGTAAACCTCTCCTGCATGGCCTTCGCTCGCCGCTTCGACCATAAATGTATAAAACTCGGGAAATGAATTCCCGAGTTTTATTTTTTAAGCTGACCGCAGATAGAGCATAATTATGAAATATTCTATCCTCTCTCGCTGATCTCAAGCTCCTTTTCAAGCAGATCGGCATAGCTCTGAACGCTTGGGTTCAGGTTCTCCGCCATATCCTGAAGCTCCTCGTTTTCAAAGAATATCCGCGGATTCCGCCTTATTTCAAGCGCGGTTTCGAGCGCAGCGGGATCGCCGAAGATTCGGCTTTCAAGCGCCCATTCCGCGGCATGTGTTTTTGAAATTATATCGCCGGTGCGAAGAGTATAGATGCACCTCGCAATATCCAGAAGCCAGCCGAAGGAATAGATGCTCCTGCCCGAGAGGCAGGCATATTTTCGTATCGACTCATAGTGCTGACGGACATTTTCCCTGATCTCCCGAAAATCGGGCGGGTTTATTAGGCCGCGTATATCTCTGCCGACCAACAGACGTCCGGATTCTAAAAGCTCTTTGCGGCAAAAAGCGTCAAAGCGGTAGCTTTCGGCGATTTTCTGTCCGTTCGTTCCCCAATAGACGACCCTGTCGGGTAAGCCGCCGATAAACGCGCTCAGCGAGAGCATACCGCCCTCAAAAAGGCGATAAAACGGGCAGTCGGGCTCGCTCCGCGACATCTCCTGGCGCAGGCCGACGAGCTGACCGGCCTGTTTCTCCGAAATCGGCTTTTCGGTCAGGACAAGTATGTCGAGGTCGCTCCAGCCGAGGCGGAAGTCGTCAAGGGCATATGAACCGTAAATATATATCGACGGGCTGTTTTCGGCGAGGATCTTCGCGATCTCCGCCGACATTTTTTCAATCGCTTTCTCGGGCAGCATTCCGGAGCACCTTCCTTTTGAGCCAGTATAGCATATTTGGGGAGAGCAAGCGACTAGAAATAACGCTTATCTTTTTGGACAAAGGCTCGACCTAAAACTTTCAATTCCTGCCCCGGATTATTCCCTCTCATTCAGCGGGACATAAGCCCTCAGCTTGCTTACCGCCTTATATGCCGGGCGGATTATTCTCCCGCCGGTCAGGCGCTCCTCAATTCTGTGCGCCGACCAGCCCGCAATCCTGGCAGTTGCAAACAGCGCCGTTGCGAGCTCGTCGGGGATCTTTAACATTCTGTAACAGATTCCGGAATACATATCGACGTTCGCGCAGAGCGTCTTTTCCTTTCCGGTGATCTCGCTGAAGACCTGCTGCGCGTTCCTCTCGACCGATTCGAGCAGCGCGATTTCGTCCTCAAACGTCGTTCCCGCCGCGAGATTTTTCGCCGCGGCCTTTAAAATCACCGCTCTCGGGTCGGAGAGGGTATATACCGCATGGCCCATTCCGTGGATCTTTCCGCTTCGGTCTCCGGCCTCGCATCTGAGAATTTTCGCGAGCATATCCCTGATCTCGCCCTCGTCGCTCCAATTCCGAATATTCGCCTTTAAATAGTCGAGCTGTTCGAGGACCTTTATATTCGCGCCGCCGTGCAGAGGGCCTTTGAGAGCGCCGATTGCCGCGGAGTATGCAGAATAGGGGTCGGTTCCGGAAGAGGTCAGAACCCGGCAGGCAAAGGCGGAGTTATTTCCTCCGCCGTGCTCGGCGTGGAGCATCAGCATTATATCGAGGAGTTTAGCTTCCTCAAAAGTAAACTCGCGGTCAAACCTCAGAAGCGAAAGGATCGTTTCGGCGGTCGCCTCCTCCGGCCTGACCTGGTGCATATACATCGTCTTGCCGTCGAAAAAGCGCCTTTTGACCTGGTAGGCAGAGGTCATAATCACCGGCAGCTTCGACATTATCGAGATCGCGGTCATCAGCTCGTCCTCCGGGGTTTTTGTCTCGGGGGATGGGTCGTAGGAATAAAGCGCGAGTATCGACCGCTCGATCTTGTTCATTATGTCCCGCGAAGGGGCTTTCAGCATCATGTCCTCAAAAAAGCCGTCGGGAAGCTCGCGGTTTTGGGAAATCGCGTTGTTAAAGAGACTGAGCTCGTCGCGGCCGGGCAGCTTTCCCATTAAAAGAAGATAGGCTACCTCTTCATATCCGAACCGGCCTTCCGACTCGATCGAGCCGATAATATCTCTGATATTATATCCGCGGTAATAGAGCTCGCCCTCGATGTCCTGCTTTTCGCCCTCGTTCATAACATATCCGTGAACGTTGCAGATATTGGTTATTCCGGCGACGACGCCGGTTCCGTCAGCGTTTCTCAGGCCGCGCTTGACTTCGTAGCGCCGGTAATATTTCTGATCGATCCTGTTACGTTCGGTGATCTGCGCCGCAAGGGATTCCCTGTATTTTTCGTCGATTTTAAGCTTCATGCGCCGTCTCCTTTCAGTTATTAAGAGTGTATTTTACAGTTTATCATATAAAATCGGCGATGTCAAGCAAATCTGCATAGCTCGCCGCCCGATTATTCATTTTTGGTGTATTGCACAGCTTGCGCAAGACTTTTAACCGCAAATTTTGCAGGATTATCATTGATTTGGTCATTTTTGAGAAGAAAGCAAAGTATAAGGAGTGAATATTTGCATAATTGTCTGTAAACCAAAAAGGCACCCGACTGGGTGCCGTTCGTTTTTTAAAGCGCAAATTTGACCGAACCGGCAAACTTGATAAAAGGCGCGGGGCCCCAAAAATGCCGCCATTTTTGGGGAAAAGGCGGAGTAGCGGAGCGAGTGAAGCGGCGATTTCGAGTGCAAAGCACAAAGAAAGCGTCGCAAGCGATACGAAGCTTGCGACGCCGTGGTGGGAGAGAATGGATTTGTAACCCCAGCAGAAGCGTTAAAACTTACTTTTCGGGCTTCGCAATCATGAACGATTGATTGCTCGCCCTCAAAGAGTTTTAATCGCGTCTGCGCGTCAAAGCGCCCCTACTTTCTGCCATCCGCTAACAACGCAATCATCGCACTTTCGAGCGCCCAAATAACTATTCAGGCGCTTTGAACAATATTTCTCACCAAACTCCCGCAACCAGCAAAAAAGACGCCCTTCGGACGTCTTCTTGCTGGTGGGAGAGAATGGATTTGAACCATTGAAGCATTGCGCAACAGATTTACAGTCTGCCCCCTTTGGCCACTCGGGAACTCTCCCATATTCAATTGTTTGGTGGAGCCGGTGGACGGACTCGAACCCCCGACCTGCTGATTACAAATCAGCTGCTCTACCAACTGAGCTACACCGGCTTGGGTGTATTGCTTGCCGCAACGTTGCTATATTACCACAACGCGAGCAAAATGTCAAGCGCTTTTTTAAATTTTTTTGAGATTTTTTGCCCGCTTGCCTCTGACGTTTGAGCGCGCGATGATTCTTTAGTCAGAGAGGTTACTCGCTTGCTTGCTCTTCTTGTCGCGAATGAGAGCGGCCACTTCTTCAACAGTTTTCGCTTTGGCTTCTACAAGCTGAGCAAGCGTTTCGAGAAAAGCGTTAAACTCGGCATCTGTCATACCTTCGTTCATTATCTTGCTTCCTTCCTTAAAAAGTTTTAAATACGGGCATCGCTGTCTGCCCGTCTCTTAAAAAGCAAACGGGTCTTGCTGCCGGCCAGAGCTTGCAGCCTCAAAAGCTGCTCGCCGGCCCGATCGGACAAAACCCGCAGATAAAATTCGCTTTTTAGTGGCCGCTGTAAGCGCTGGGAACGATATCCGCAGTCGCGCGGGCCGAGAGAGATTCGCCGACGACCGCCGAGGTAACTCTGCCCTCAGAGAAGATATAGAGCACACCGCCGTTCAGAACCGCCTTTTCGTATTCATAAATTCTGTCGGTCTCGTGGCGCTCGATCTCGCCCATCGGGGCAAATCCGCCGTCCTTCGCGCTGAACAGCGCATAGCGGCAGCAGTAATCATAGCCGTCAAAGAAGCTGTACGGCAGGCCGACGACGTCGCCGCTGATGAACAGCAGGCCGTTGTTTTCAAGAGCCGCTGAATCGGCGTCCTTTTCGGAGCAGACAGTCGTCTCAAAATCGAGCTTCAGGCCGCCCGCGCCGTTTCCGGAAAGCTTAGCGAGAACAAGGCTTCCGTCCGCAACCTTTGTCAGGGTCACATATCCGTCGCCGAAGGCCATCAAGCCCTCGCCCGGGTCCTTCGGAAGCTCCTCGTCGAGAAGAACAGGGTGGGCGGGATCGGAAAGGTCGACGCCGTATCTGATCTTTGCGCCGCTGAGCCAAAGGGTATTGCCGATCCTCTCTGCGCCGGTCAGAGCGCCCGGGAAGTCGACGTAGGAAATAAGCGTCATCGTTCCGTCATAGAGGCCGAGGGTGGTGGTATAGCCGCCTTCGGCGTTTCTGCGGACTGCGGTCAGGGCAATCGTGCTGCCGAAGACCGAAACTCCGTCGCCGCTGAGCGCTATTCCGTCGATATCGACATATCCGGCGTCGGCAACGCTTCCGTCAATAAGGCCGAAAGCGCGGACTGTTGTGCGGTCTGCGCCGCCGGTGGAGTCGTAGCTCATCAGATAAACCGCGTTGCTTCTCAGTATCACTCTGCCCTCATAGCCGAGGACGGCCTTGACCGAAACGCCGCCCGAAAGGTTGATTCCGGAGATAACGGTATAGTCGGTGTTGGAGATATAATCGGGAATCATGATGTCGACGGCGGGGACATAATACTTGATCCCGTCGACGGTATAGCTCGGGACATAGCTTTCGAGGTCGTCAACGCCGACGATAGGGGCGTTGCGGTAGTCGCTGTAAGCGGTGATAAGGTAGAGGGAGCCGTTCGAGAAATTCATGTCGACAAGGCTGCCGCTAAGGACGGTTGTCGAAATCAGCGAGGCGCCCGCGCCGGAGATCTCATAGGTGCAGACCTCGACCTCACTGCGGTTCTTCGCGGAGTCGGCATAAAGGCTGTCGAGAAGTCCGTCGATCGGAGTCTGCTCGTTGACGACCGAATAGACGGTCACAACTCTTCTGCCCGAGGCAAAGAAACCTGCGAGAGTCTTTGTTGAGCCCTGGGCAACCGACGGGAAGATGTTTCCGGTGTAGGAGATGCTTCCGCTGCTGTTAGAGATCACGCGGATTATATTTTCGTCGCGGCGGAGAATAAACCCGTCGCCGAAGAGAATGTCGGAATTGTCCGCAGACGCGCCCTTTTCGGGGATCGGGAGTCCGCTCGGTTTTTCGACCGGAGTTTCAGCCGGAGTCTCGGGCTCGGTCGCTGCCGGAGGCTCGTCGGGAACCGGCTCGGCCGGGGTCGGAACCGTGCTGTCGCCGACAGGGGCGTCCGGCTCGACTGTCGGGTCAGCCGAGGTGTCGTCGGGAGTGTCGACGCTGTTCTGAGAGGAATTGTTCTCGTTGTCGGCGTAGGAGTGCTCGATGTCCGCTATTGCGGAATCGAGAGTCTTGCTGTCGGGCGAGTTGACGTAGTATTTTTCAAAGGTCTTGTGAACGTCGTCATAGTCTGAGGCAAAGGCGCCGCCGTCATGAGGCTCGGAGCTGTCCGCCGCAGGAATGTCGGCATATCCCATATATGCCAGAACGCCGAACACCATCGCGGCGCAGGCCGCCAGAGAAGCGAGGGAGCGGTAGACCGCGGAAACTCTGTGCTTTCCGGAAACGGTGATCTCTCTCGGATATTCCCGCTCGGTCTTTTCGGCCGGAACGCGCTTTTCGGTCTCTGAAATTTTAATTTCGGGAGACTTCTTTTCGGAGGAAATCTTCGACTGAGCAAAGCGCTCGTCGAGCATCGCGGCGATATTCTCGGGCTCGAGCCTTTCGGGTATCGTCAGCGACTCAAACAGTTCGTGATAAGGGTTGCTGATTCTTTCCGCCACGGGGAATTCCTCCTTTCTCGGTTTTTAAATCTATTATAACTCAATAAGTAGAATCTATCAGTTTTCGGAGCTTTGTCTTTCCTCTTGCGAGATAGGTTCTGACCGTTGCGGAATTGATTCCGGTCAGCTTTGAGATCTCGTCGCTGGTGTAGCCGTAGATCGCGTTGAGGGAGAAACAGAGCTTTTCGTTTTCGCTGAGGCTCTCGATGTGGTCCAAAAGCTCGATGCCTTCATATTTAGACTGGCGGTCGGGGATCTGCATCGGGTCGTCATCGTCGTCGGAGCCGGAGTAGCCGGCCTCGATATAGGTCAGATTGTCGCGCGCGGCGACATATTCGGCCTGCTTGCGCTTGATTTTAGCGGTGAGAATCCTGATCATCCAGCCCTTGAACGCATCTTCGCTCCGAAGATTTTTAATTCCGACGAAGGCGTCGAGCACTGCGTCCTGAACGGCGTCGGCGGCGTCGTCCTGATTATTCAGGTTACAGAGAGCGTAATAATAGAGCTCTTTGTAAATTGCGGAATAGAGCTCGGCAAATGCCGCGCTGTCGCCCTTCTGGGCGCGCTTCACTAGCTTTGAAAAGCCGGAATCCAAGTCTTCTCACCTCGCTTTCGGCTACACAGAGCCGCATCGCAAGGCTTCTGTATAGTAAGTGTCAAAAAACAGCGTTTTTGTTGCACCCGCGCAAAAATTATTTTTAAAATTTTCGCGGAAATATTACCGCCGGTAATATCTTCAAATCACGCAGTTTAAAGATTATTATACACTACTTTTCTCCCGATTACAAGACATTTCAACAATAATTTTAATAAAAAATTCCGACGCCGAAAAAGCGGCCCGAGAGAAGCGCAAAAGCTTCAACCGGGCCGCAGAAGGTATATAAAATGTTTGGAAACCGTCAGCTTAAAGCCGTGAGCTATGCTCGGGAGCTTTCGCTCCGGCGCTTCGCGCCGTCTTTTCGGGCGCGGAATTGCAGCATTTGCCGCGAAGCGCGCAGTTTTCGCAGCCGCAGCCGCAGCTGTGTCTGCCGGCCTTTTTGTCTTTAAGAACCGACAGGACGATATAGGCGACCACCGCGATCAGAATCAGCGCGACGGTGAGCGTGCCGATATTTTCGACTAACCATTCCATAGGCTTACCTCGCTGTAATTTTTACCTTTTTGTCGGCGGTGAGTTTGGTCGATTCCTTATAGGGTCTGAAGAGCATAAACAGAATCAGGGCGATAACCGCGACGGCGAACAGAAGGCCGATCACATTCGGGGTTCCGGAGAAGAGAAGGCCGAACTGATTGACCGTCAGCGCGATCGCGTAAGCGAAGCAGCACTGATAGGCGATCGCGAACCAGGTCCATTTCGGGCTGTTCATCTCTCTGCGTATAGCGCCGATCGCGGCGAAGCAGGGCGCGCAGAGAAGATTGAAGATCAAAAACGCGAGGCCGCTTGCCGAGGTGAACGCAGCGCCGAGAGCGCCGTAGACCGAGCCGGTTCCGCCGTAGAGAATACCCATTGTTCCGACGATGTTCTCCTTCGCGACAAGACCGGTGATCGAGGCGACGGCGGCCTGCCAGTTGCCCCAGCCGAGAGGCGCGAAGATCCAGGCGATCGCCGAGCCGACGGTCGCGAGAAGCGAGCAGTCGATCTCATCTTCGGCGAGCATTCTGAAGCTTCCGCCGACAAATCCGAAGTAGGTGGTGAACCAGATGACGATCGTCGAGAGCAGTATTATCGTTCCGGCCTTCTTGATAAAGCTCCAGCCGCGCTCCCACATCGACCTCAGAACGTTTGAAACGGTCGGCCAGTGATAAGCCGGAAGCTCCATTACAAACGGCGCGGGGTCGCCCGAGAACAGCTTTGTCTTTTTAAGGATTATTCCCGAGACGATTATCGAGCAGACGCCGAGCAGATAGGCGAACGGCGCGACCCACCAGGCTCCGCCGAAAATCGCTCCGGCGATCATCGCGATAAACGGAAGCTTCGCCCCGCAGGGGATAAAGGTTGTAGTCATTATCGTCATTCTTCTGTCGCGCTCGTTTTCGATCGTGCGTGAAGCCATTATTCCGGGGATTCCGCAGCCCGAGCCGATAAGCATCGGGATAAAGGACTTGCCCGAGAGGCCGAATTTGCGGAAAATCCTGTCCATTACAAACGCGATTCTCGCCATATATCCGCAGCTTTCAAGGAACGCAAGGAAGATAAAGAGAATCAGTATCTGCGGCACAAAGCCGAGGACGGCTCCGACGCCGGCGACGATTCCGTCGAGTATCAGGCCCTTGAGCCATTCGGCGCAGCCGATCTTTTCGAGAAGACTTTCGATCAGCGGCGGGATACCGGGTATCCATGCGCCGTATTCCGAGGGCTCCGGCTCGGCAAAGCCGTATTTTTCGAGAACGGTTCCCGCGAGCGCGAGGTCTTCGCCGGTGTAAACGGCTTCGTCCTCGGCGAGAGTTTCCTCGTCGACAATTGTGAGCACCGCGGTGTCTCCGGCGGCAAACTGCGCGGCAAAGCTGTCGATTGCAGCCTTATCCGCCGTTTCGAGGTCGGGGGCTTCGAGCCCGTACTGCCCCGCGAAGGCGTCTATCGCGTTGACCGCCTCGCCGTATTCCTCGGCGGCTTCTTCATAAGCTCCGGTTCCGATTCCGAACAGGTGCCAGCCGTCGCCGAAAACTCCGTCGTTGGCCCAGTCGGTCGCGATTCCGCCGACGGTAGTGATCGAAATATAGTAGACCAGCGTCATCACGACCGCAAAGATCGGCAGAGCGAGCCAGCGGTTGGTGACCACCTTGTCGATTTTGTCCGAGACTGTGAGCTTTCCGGCTCCGGCTTTCTTGCAGCAGCCCTTTATCAGGTCGGCTATGTAGACATATCTCTCGTTGGTGATTATCGACTCTGCGTCGTCGTCGAGCTCCTCCTCGGCCGATTTGATGTCCTGCTCGATATGGGCGAGGGTCTCTGCGGGGATATTTAGCTGACCGAGAACCTTTTCGTCCCGCTCGAATATTTTGATCGAATACCAGCGCTGCTGTTCGGCGGGCATACCGTGTACCGCTGCCTCCTCGATGTGCGCGAGAGCGTGCTCGACAACGCCCGAGAAGGTGTGCATCGGGACCGTTTTTTCTCCCTTTGCGGCTTCGATCGCGGCCTCGGCCGCCTCCATGATTCCGTCGCCCTTAAGCGCGGAGATCTCGACGATCCTGCATCCGAGCCGCTTTGAAAGCTCGCGGGTGTTGATCTTGTCTCCGTTCTTTCTGACGACATCCATCATATTGACGGCCGCCACGACCGGGATACCAAGCTCTGTGAGCTGCGTTGTAAGGTAGAGATTTCTTTCAAGGTTTGTGCCGTCGATGATATTGAGTATCGCGTCCGGCCTCTCGCCGATCAGGTAGTTTCTCGCGACGACCTCTTCAAGAGTATAGGGCGACAGGCTGTAAATTCCGGGGAGGTCGGTTATCACGACGCCGTCGTGCTTTTTAAGCTTTCCTTCCTTTTTTTCGACGGTGACTCCCGGCCAGTTTCCGACAAACTGATTCGAGCCGGTCAGCGCGTTGAAAAGAGTTGTCTTTCCGCTGTTCGGGTTGCCCGCAAGGGCGATTCTTATGCTCATATTATCCGATCCTTTCTATAAATCCGTTATGCGGCGTGTCCGCGGATTATTCCTCGACCTCGATCATTTCCGCGTCGGCCTTTCTGAGGCTCAGCTCATATCCGCGCAGGTTGATCTCAAACGGGTCGCCGAGCGGCGCGACTTTTCGGACATATACCTCGACTCCCTTTGTCAGACCCATGTCCATTATCCTGCGCTTGACGGCTCCCTCGCCGGATATTTTCCTGATTTTAACCGTCTCTCCGACCTTGACCTGATTCAGTGTTCTCATCTGTCTTCCTCCTTCCGAATTGCGGTTAGCCGAAGCTAACACAGTGGTATATATTTCGGGGCATTCCGCCCCGGAACATTTTTATCAAACCATTATTTTCGCGGCCATTTCGCGGCTCAGCGCGACCCGCGACTCCTTGACCTTGATAATAACGCTGCCGCCGATCTCAGAGATCGGAGTCACCTCCGCTCCGGCGACGAATCCGAGATCTTCAAGGTGTTTTCTGACTTCGGGGCTTCCGCCGACCTTTCTGATTATCGCCTCGCGGCCGACATCGGCAAATGTCAAAGGTATCATAATCTCACTCGCTTTCGTTGGGTTAGCTCGTGCTAACTATCTATATTCTATTCATTTTTCTGCGTTTGTCAACCGATTTTCGGCCTTTGAAAACAAATTCAGCGGTTTGAACAAGGAAAGTTAGCAAACGCTAACCGCACTTTGTTAAATTTGAGCAGGGGAGAGGGGAGTTTAATATCGAAACATAGCCCCGGTGGAAAGAGCAAGTATCTTTATACTCTCAACATCCGGCGTATGCCATACATAAAGCCGGCGGGGAACCCCTTCAGGTTTCCCGCCGCAGTTATTATTCCTTATCAATATGCACATCGACCTGCGGGAACGGGATCTCGATTCCGGCAGCTTTGAGATCCTCGACGGTCGTCTGCAAGAGCTCAAATCTCGCGGGCCAGTAGTTCGCGCTCTCGACGCAGACTCTGAGAGTCATTCCGATCGCGCTGTCCTTGTGCGACGAGACAAACGCCATCGGGGCGGGATAGTCAATGACAAGCGCGCAGTTCTCCGCGCATTTCAGAAGCACCTTTTTAGCCTCCTCGATGTCGCTCGAATAGGAGATGCTGACGTCGATGTCGATGCCGCGGATCGGCTTGCTCGAAAGGTTTGTCACCGTCGACGAGGACAGGACCGAGTTGGGAATGTTTACCGAGCGGCTGTCGACAGTGACCAGCTTTGTATAAAACAGGCCGATGTCCTCGACTGTTCCTTCTCCGGCAGGGGTGACGACATAGTCGCCGATGTGGAACGGCTTGAAAATAAGTATCATCACGCCGCCGGCGATGTTTGAAAGCCCGCCCTGCAAAGCTAGGCCGATCGCCAGTCCGCAGGAGCCGATCGCCGCGATTATCGTCGCCGAAGGCACACCGAGAATTTCAACCGCAATAATGATTATCAGCGCGTTCAGAACGAGCCTCAGCGCCGAAACGATCAGCGAGCCGACATTTGAGTCGAGCTTTCCGAGCCACTTTCCTTTGGCGATTTTCCCGACGAGGAATTTCACCAGCTTCAGCCCGATCAGAAGCAGCAGCGCCGCGACGATCAGCTTTACCGCGAAATCCACGAGGTAAACGTTTACAAAATTGATCAACCAGTCTAACATAGTCATTCTCCTTTTCAG
>CANQJB010000027.1 GCA_947624155.1 uncultured Clostridia bacterium | reverse complement strand
CAAGAGGACGAGCGGGCGGGCGTTTATGCCCGCGAAGTCCGATTGGCTACAAAACCGGCTTGCATTGCAGCCTTTTGAAAAAGTCTCGACCGAAAACTTTCAAAATTACCCCACTAAACACAAACCGGGAAACCTCCTCTGAGATTTCCCGATTTTAAATTTCACAATTTTTACCTCGGTGTCTCGCTCGAAATGACATCATCGAGGTTCTGATTGTTGAGCCCGACAAGCTTCTCGGTCAGAACTCTTGAAAACCCCGCGATCAGCGCCTCCTGAATTACAAAGCTCGAAACAAGATTCTCGCCCGACTTTTCGGGGTTGAGAACGTCGGCGGCGCATTCTCTGACGATATTCGTGAACAGCAGCGCCGCGGCGTGGTGCTTGACGATATAGTCGTTATAAAGCTCCATGACGTCCTCCTCCGGCATTTCGCTCGGAAGCATCTGCTTGACGATATTGATGCTGACCGCCTGCTTTAATGTCAGAATTATGATCAGATACGCGATGTGAACCCGGTAGTATTTTCTCTTGACCGGTGCCGGCATTATCTTCAGCCGGACATAGTTGTTGACCGATGAGGCCGAGAAGATCTTTGCGGGGTCTTCGCCGTCCTCACCGTCCTCCTTGTCGCCGCCGGCGGTGATCAGCCCGAGATACTGCGACAGCAGCACTATCACCTGATCCATATAGAGCCCGATATCCGGAATATTCTCCCAAAGCGGGAGTCTGAACCCCGACACCGCCCTTTCCCATCTGAGAAGCTTGTGCGCGATCAGTTCCTTGTCGTAAGTCATTTTTCCCTCCGAAAGTCCGAAGCTGCCGTCGTCTCAGGCGGCAGCCCGATAATCTGGATATTTATCTTCTGCCGAGGTCGTGGTCGTTCCAGCCCGCGCCGTCGTTTTCCTTGATGTAATCGACAAGCGTATCGACTGTGGTGAACGCGAGGCCGACATAGCTGTCCGCGCAGCCGTAATAGAGCGCGATTCTGCCGGTCGCGTCGTCCTGAAGAGTCGAGCAGGGGAAGGTAACGTTCGGAACGAAGCCCCTTTCCTCATACCACTTTTCGGGAGTAAGCAGATATCTCTTCGAGCGGTAGAGAACCTTTGAAGGCTCGTCGATGTCGAGAATCGCTCCGCCGATGGTGTAGACATAGCCGTTGCAGGTGTTGCAGACGCCGTGATAGATCAGCAGCCAGCCCTCTGAGGTCTCGATCGGGTTTGCGCCCCCGCCGACCTTAAGGCCCTCCCACCAGTTTCCGGTGGTACCCATCACATGGCGGTGTTTGCCCCAATAGACCATATCAGGCGACTCGGAAATAAAGATGTCTCCGAATGGTGTGTGGCCCGAATCTGACGGGCGGGAAAGCAGCTTATACATTCCGTTTATCTTTCTCGGGAAGAGAACGCCGTTGCGGTTGAAGGGGATAAAGGGGTTTTCGAGGCGCTCAAAGTGCTTGAAATCGTGGGTCTTTGCCATTCCGAGCGAAGCGCCGTAGAAGTCCTGACACCAGACGATATAATAGTCATCCTCGATTTTTATCAGTCTCGGGTCATACTGATAGAACGGGATCGCATTTTCGCCCTTTTCGTTGACCATCGGGATCACGCCGTCGTCATATTCCCAGTGAATGCCGTCCTTTGAGCGGCCGAGATAGAGGAACGGGACTCCGTCGGTAGCCTCGGCGCGGAAAACGCCGATAAAGCCGTCCTCAAACGGGATTACCGAGCTGTTGAAGATTCTCGCGATCCCCGGGATCGGGTTGCGGTCGATGATCGGGTTTTCGGTGTAGCGCCAGATCGGGAGACTGTGTCCCTCGGGGCGGGGCTGCCAGGGAATGTTCGGAAGAGTGGTGCCGTTTAAAATCTTGACATTGGACATAATAGGACATCCTTTCAATAAAGTCAAAGAAAACCGTAAAGATTTGCCTTTACCGGTACAGTATATCATAACAGAGCAGTCTTTGCAAGACATTTGGTTAAAAATTATTTTGTTTTTTGTATTGACACAGCACATCTAATATGCTATATTAGATGTGGTAATACTGCAACCGATTATTTCTGATATTTTTCACCATAAAACTTTAAAAAAGATAAATAGAAAGGAGTTCCGAAAATGTCTTACAGAATTTTTGTCGAATCGTCAGCCGATTTCACCCCCAAGACTATGAAAAGTCTGGGGCTCGACCTCGTCCCGCTGAAGCTGATCAGAGGCGAGCAGACAATGACAAACGAAGAAATGGACCCGAAGCTGTTTTATGACCTCGAGCGCAGAGGCGAGATGATGACCACCTGCGCCGCGAACATCAACGACTATATCGAAGCCTTTGAGCCCCACCTCAAAAACGGGGAGGATATACTTCTTCTCGGCTTCTCCTCCGGCCTCAGCTCGTCGGTCAACAACGCCGAGCTCGCCGCCGAAACCCTCAGAGAGCAATATCCAGACCGGAAAATCTACATCATCGACACCAAATGCGCCAACAACGGCCAGGGGCTTCTCGCCGACCTTGTCAGCCAGCGCCGCGCCGCCGGTGCTTCGGTCGACGAGGCAAAGGCCTATGCCGAGAAGATGATGCTTAAAATCTATCACTCCTTCACCATGCCCTCGCTGATGTATCTCAAAAAGGGCGGCAGAATTTCGGCGGCGGCCGCCGTTGCCGGAACCGTTCTCGGAATCAGGCCGATACTCTATGTCCGCGACGACGGAAAAATCTATATTTCAGGCAAGGCGAGAGGAAGCCGCGCCGCGGTTAAAGCTCTTTATGACGCCTTTGTCCGCCACGCCGTCAACCCCAAGAGCCAGAACGTTTATATCGCCCACGCCGACTGCCCCGAGGACGCCGAAGAACTCGCCCAGATGCTCAAGGGCAAGGTCAAGAGCATCACGATCGACTATATCGGCCCTGTTTTCGGGTGCCACTGCGGCCCCGAAGCCCTATCGCTTTATTTCGTATGCGATCAGCGTGAACCCTGACCGCAAAAGTCGATTAACCTGAAGAACCCCGCTTCGAGCGGGGTTCTTCGCATTTTTAAGAGAAACTGACAATGCCCGCCGCTAGGGCAGGCACTGTCAGGGTAAAAACCGTATGAAAAGATTATTGGAGATGTCATAATAGGATTATATCAGATTTGACGCTAAGTTTCTTTAACTCAGCCGCCTTATTCTGATTTAATTTTACCGTCGAAGCAAAAAAATGTCAATAAACCGTTTGTAGAATATTTGTCAATTTTTTCAACACGTTCGCCTTGTTATGATTTAATTTTACCGTCGCCGTCAAAGAATGTCAATAACGTATTTGTAGAATATTTGTAAAGGATTTCTTGAATTCGCGGCTTCAACTCACGGCTTTCAACTATATAGTGTCCGAAAACGGCGCTTAGGTTTGCGGGAATTTGTAAATTTTCTGTGAATTTTTTTCTTCGCCGCCCGAAAGCTGTCAAATTCTGCTCCGAAAACTTGCAAAATGCGATAAAATGAGATATAATTATATAATAATCTTTATCCGAAAGGGGATCGGTTTATGCAGAAGCGAGTAACGCCGCTCGGCGCCGCAATCACGCTTATATTCTGCCTTGCGCTCTGCTGGCTCGAGGCGGCGGATCTTGGCTTTATGTCTTCAATGCCGCTTGTCGGGCTTCTTGTCGAGCTCGTTTTGCTTCTGCCCGCGCTTTATTTCAGCTTTGCCGCGCTGAGGCGCGACGTCTTCTCGATACTCGCAATTGCCTTTGCAACAGTCTTTTCGGTCTTTGACGCCTTTCGCTGCTTTTTCTCCGAAGAAGCCGATAGCGGCAGGCTTTTGCTCGCGCTCGCGTCGGCGGTCGCGGCTGTTTCCTCGATAAACAAGCTCGTCACCGACAAGGCGAAGCCGATGCCCTCCGACACCGCCAAGGCGCTTTCCGAGCTTTTGCCCGAAACCGGAACCGTTCTGCGCGACGGCGCAGAGACAAAGCTCCCTGTCTCGGAAATTTTGCCCGGCGACATCGTCGCGATCCGCCCCGGTGAAACCGTCCCCTGCGACGGCGAGATAATCGCGGGAATGTCGGAGCTCGACGAAAATCTCCTGAGAGGCGAGCTCAGCGCGCGGTTCTGCTCTGAGGGCGACAGCGTCAGGGCGGGGAGCGTCAACATCAGCGGCTTTCTGACTGTTCGCGCTTCCGGCGACCCCGGCGACCTCGCCGGCCTGACCGAGTCATATAACTCCGCAGTCCGCCCGCCGTTTAAGAGCTTCTCAAAGAAATTTATCAGAATATACCGCTTTGCAGCCCCTGCGGCGGCGGTTTTGTGCGCGCTCGCCGCGATGCTTTCCGGCGGGGCCGACACAGCGCTGTTTTATTTTACAATGATCTTCGCTCTGCTATGTCCCTGCGGTCTTTCGGCGGCTGAGGCCTTCGGCGGACTCGCTGCCGCGAGAAAATCGACCGGCTGCGGCCTTGTGATCAGAGATATATCTGCGTTTGAGAGGCTTAAAAGCGTTACCGCCGCAGTCATCGACCGCACCGGTACCGCGACGGTCGGCAAGCTCGCCGTCACCGATATACTCCCTCTTGACGATGTTCCCGAAGATGGGATAATAAGGCTCGCCGCGGCGCTGAGCGTCTGCGCGGCGGGAGGCGACTTCGCCGCAATCGCCGAAAGGTGCAGAATTTTGGATATACCGATACCGCCCTGCATCTCGCCAGAGCGCCTCCCCGGGAAGATAATCGGCACCGTCGACGGTCGGCGGGTCGAGCTCAGTTCTCTGAAAGAGGACTGCGAACCGTATCTGTCTGAGCGTCCCGAGCTTTCTGAAAAGGAGCTCCGCGCGCTGATTCTCGGCGGCAGAGCGGTCGGGCTCATCGCCCTGCGCGACAGCGTCAAGCCGAATGCAGTTTCGGCGATCGGTCTGCTTTCTGAGCGGGGAATCAGGTCGGTTTTGGTGACCGGCGGCGAGAAAAACGCCGAACGCGATGCATTCGAGCTCGGGATCGAGACCTACTGCACCGATATGAGTCCCGAGGACAAGCTCGGCTACGTCGTCAGCCTTCAAAAGAGCGGCGAAACCGTCGCGTTTATCGCCGAGGGAACCGGCGACTGCGCAGCGCTTCGGGGAGCGGACTGCGGAATTGCGCTCGCTTCGGGAGACAGCGCCGCGCGCGACGCCGCCTCGGTGCTTCTTCTGAGAAACGACCTGCGCGACCTGATTCCTGCGATAAGGCTTTCGGCGCTCTGCCTGACCGCCGAAAAAATCTCGCTCATTGTGACCGCTTCGTTCCGCGCGGCATTTACCGCTGCCGCCGCAACTGTCTGTTCGTTAGTCGGCTCCGGCGCAGGTGCGGTGATCTGCTCAGCCGGGCTGATACTTTCGGTTCTCGCCTCGGCGGCCGCTTCGGGAATCTGTCTTTCGCTCAAGAAATAGCACGGTAATTTCAAAATAAAGACCGTTGGCATTCACCGGTTATCCGATGCGCCAACGGTCTTTTTGGTATTCGGTTTTAAGGGTCAGGCGATAAACGGGAATTTATTGAGCGCTTCATCAAATGAATCAGTATCATCCGGCTGTACTGAACACCCGCTTGTCATAAGTATTATCAGTGCGCCGATGAATGCGATAATTAAACGGCGTTTTTTCATAGGTTATGTCCTCTCAAACAGTCCCGATTCACCTTGTCAGTTAGCCTCGCTGACGACTATCTCGCCGAGCCTGATCGCGACGACATTATAGTCGGTTTCGGACGGCGTGACGGTATAGATCATCGTCTTTTCAACGGTGTCGAGAGAGGGAATCCAGTTTGTGATCGGCAGCTTGTAGCAGACGGTTATTTCGAGATTTCCGCCGTCGAGTTCGTTGATCTCGCTGACCTCGGAATAATAGGCCGGCGAGCGGGGATATGCGGGGATAGAATACATTCCCGTCTCCTCGTCATATTCAAACGACAGGTCGACGTCACCGACCGTCTTGTGGGTATATGTCAGCCCGGGGCCGAAGAGCTTTGTGATTCTGCGGTCGATGTCGAGATAAGAGACCTGATAGTTCCCGCCGCTGTATTCATAATAGACCGACGGATTGAAAATAATGTCCCAGCAGGCCGCGGTGATAACGACGTCCTCGTTGAGCGAGGACGCGCCGTCGAAGATCGGAGTATCCGAAGCGACGAGAGGCATTAAAAAGTGCTCGAAATATTCGACCTGCTCCGAATTGTCCTTTTGCGCCTCGACAATATCCCTGATCTTGAAGCCTGTCGCAACGACGCCGATTATCGTAAATATCAGAACGAACAGCCCGAAGACTGTCTGAGCGGCCTTCGCCGGGTTGACCGGCTTGACATCGAGCGGCTCGGGCTCCGAGTCTTCCTCCTCTTCTTCGAGCTCGGCGGCGTCCTCGTCGAGCGCCTCGACAAGGTGTTCTTCGAGCTCCCAGTCGAATTTAAACCGCTCGTGGAGCTTCTTGTTCTCGGTGTCCGAGATCTTTCTGTCGAAAAGCCCGCCCTGCTCCTTCTTTTCGCCCGAGTTCTCTGCCTCGGCTTCGGCTGTCTCGGCGGAGGGTTCCTCGGCGCTCAGATTCTCGTTTGTGTTCTGAACCTCATCGGGTGCAGGCTCGGCTGATTCCGAAACGGTCTCGGCAACGCTCGCCGCAACGCTTTCCGCCGAAATTTCGGGAGAAGCGCCGGCAGCGGCGTTATTTTTTTTCTTTTTGCGTTTACTCATTTTATAACCTCATTCAATCATTGACGTATCTGTCCGTTGCCGGTTATCAGATATTTTATTGTAGTGAGCTCTTTAAGTCCCATCGGGCCGCGCGCGTGCAGCTTTGCGGTCGAAATGCCGATCTCCGCGCCGAGCCCGAGCTCATAGCCGTCGGTGAAGCGGGTGGAGGCGTTGACATAAACCGCGGCGGCGTCGACCAGTCTCTGGAATTCTGCGGCCGCCTCGAAGCTGTCGGTGATTATGCACTCCGAATGCCCTGTCGAATATTTTCTGATATGGTCGATCGCGTCGTAGAGGTTGTCGACAACCTTTACCGCGAGGATATAGTCCAAAAATTCGGTCGCCCAGTCTTCTTCTGTCGCGGGGACAACGCAGCTCCCGAGAATCATCTTCGTGATCTCGCAGCCTCTGATCTCGACCTTGTGCTGATCGAGGCGCTTTTTGAGCTTCGGGAGAATTTCCTCGGCAATATCGCGGTGCAGAAGGAGAGATTCTGCGGCGTTGCAGACGCCGGGGCGCTGTGTTTTGGCGTTGTCGATGATGTCTATCGCCATCGGTATGCTCGCCGAGGAGTCGACATAAATGTGGCAGTTGCCGACGCCGGTCTCGATAACCGGAACTGTCGAGTTTTCAACGCAGCTTCTGATAAGCCCCGCGCCGCCTCTCGGAATCAGGACGTCGATATATCCGTGTGCTTTCATCATCGCGTTGGCGGCCTCGCGCGAGGTGTCTGCGAGAAGCTGGACGCTTTCGCGTGAAAGTCCCGCCTTTTCGAGCGCGTCCTGCATTATCGTGACGAGCACGGTGTTTGTGCCGATCGCGTCGCTGCCGCCGCGCAGTATCGCCGCGTTGCCGGATTTTAAGCAGAGCGCCGCCGCGTCGACTGTCACATTCGGGCGGGATTCATAGATTATCCCGACCGTCCCGAGCGGAACGCGCTGTTTTAAGACCCTGAGCCCGTTCGGACGGGTTTCGCCGTATTCAATCATTCCGACAGGGTCGGGCAGCGAGACCACCTTTTCGACCCCGTCCGCGATCCCTTCGATTCTCTTTTCGTTGAGATAAAGCCGGTCGACTAGCGAGCTCTTGACCCCTTTTGCCTCGGCGGCCTTGACGTCGAGCCGGTTCTGGTCGATTATTGCGCGCTTGTTTTTGATAAGCTCCTCTGCGATCAGCGAGAGAGATCTGTTTTTCTGCTCGGTCCCCGCGAGCGCAAGGCTGCGCGAGGCTTCTTTTGCCTTTCGGCCGATCGGTTCAAAATCAAACATTATCGCACCTCAATTCTCTGTCAGTAAGTCCGTATAAAAGCATTTCGGCCTTATCGCCGTAGGAGTCGGTGGTCATCATCGACCCTTCCCGCCTCATTCCGAGCTTTTTCATCAGCCCGACCGACCTGATCGGGTCGGTGGTCTCGGCGATGAATTTTTTGACCGAAAGCTCCCTGAATCCGTAATCTATTACCGCCGAAAGCGCTTCAAAGGCATATCCCTTCCGCCAGAACGCGCGGTTGAACACCCACCCGAGCTCATAAGTCCCGGGTGAGGTCGGGTTAAAGAGGATATATCCGATCACCTTTCCGCCTTTGAGCTTTGCCGCGAGCGCGCCCTGCTTTTTGATGCAAAAATCTCTCAGAAATTCCACGGTCTGCTCTTTTGAAAACGGCGGTTCCAAGAATTTCATCGTCTCGGCGTCGCCGAGAATTTCATGAAGGTCTTCGGCGTCGCTCGGCTCAAACCGCCTGATTTCAAGCCGCTCGGTAGTGATAGTCATATCAGTTTCTCGTTCCGGCGGCGAAAAGTGTCCCGATTATCTTTCCGTCAAAGACGTCATAAAGGTTCTCCGCACGAGAGCCGTTGATGATTAGCATATCTATCCCGCTGCCGTTGGCGATCTTCGCGGCCTTTACCTTTGTCGCCATTCCGCCGGTGCCTAGCTCTGTCCCCGCGCCGGAGGCCGATTTTTCGATCTCGTCCGAAATTCTCTCGACCCTCGAAATCAGCTTTGCGTCGGGGTCTGTCCTCGGGTTTTTGTCGTAAAGCCCGTCGATGTCCGACATTATAATCAGAAGATCGGCGCCGACAAGCACCGAAACTATCGCCGCGAGGCTGTCGTTTTCGCCGACCTCGAGCTCCAGCTCGTCGATCGCAACGACGTCGTTTTCGTTGACTATCGGAATCGCCCCCGCGGCGAGGATTTTCTCAAGCGCGTTGACGACGTTTTCCTTCCGCTCGTCAGAGAGGACGTATTTTGTCAGCAGAATCTGCGCGACGGTGATGTTGTAGTCGCCGAACAGCCGGTCATACATATTCATCAGCTCGCACTGTCCGACCGCCGCGCAGGCCTGTTTTGAGGGAGTGTCCTTCGGCCTTTCGCGCAGCCCGAGCTTCGCCATTCCGAGCCCGATTGCGCCGGAGGTGACGAGAATTATCTCCCTGCCGGAGTTGCGGATATCCGCGAGGGTCTTGACAAGGCTCTCGATGTGGCGGATATTGAAGCTCCCCGAGGGGTGGGTGAGGGTCGATGTTCCGACCTTTACCACGACTCTTTTTTTATCCATAAAATCACCGTTACTTTACAACGTTATTTCTGATATTCCCGCTGAGATACCCTTCGAGATTGTCTTTTACCGCTTCGACAAGCCTTATCCTCGTTTCGAGCGGCGCCCAGGCGATATGAGGGGTGATCCAGCAGTTTTTCGCCCCAAGAAGCGGGCAGTCTTTGTCCATCGGCTCGACTGTCAGAACATCCGCTCCGAAGCCGGCGATCTGTCCCCGGTCGAGCGCGTTTCTTAGAGCTTTTTCGTCGACAGTACCGCCGCGCGACGTGTTGATTAAAATCGCCGACGGCTTCATCAGCGAAAGCGTCCGCTCGTTTATAAGAAGCTCGGTCTCGGGCGTCAGCGGGCAGTGCAGAGTGACAATGTCGGAGCGCCGAAGAAGCTCTTCGAGGCTCATCAGCTCGATGCCGTCGGTGTCCTTCGGAGTCGACCTCGTTGTTACCGCGACATTCATATTAAAGGCGTGAGCGACCTTCGCGACCGCCTTTCCGATCGCGCCGTAGCCGATAATTCCGATCGTCTTTCCCGAAAGCTCAAAGAGCGGAGGCCCGAAGTGGGTGAAAAGCTTTGAATAGCACCACTCTCCGCTCGAGGTGTAGTCGGAGTATTTCGAGACGCTGGAATAGTAGTGCAGAATAAGCGCAAAGGTGTGCTGCGCGACAGAGTTTGTCGAATAGCCCGGAACATTTGAAACGACCGCGCCGCGCTCCTTCGCCGCTTCTAAATCGACGTTATTATATCCCGTCGCGAAGATGCCGACAAATTTAAGGTTCGGGCAGCGCTCGAACACCTCGCGGGTTATCCGGCACTTGTTTGTCAGAACCGCCTCCGCGCCGCCGATCCTTTCGACAGTGTCGGAGGGCAGGGTATAGTCATAAACGGTTGTATCGCAGAGCGATGTAAGCGGTTCGAGCGAAACGTCTCCGTCGGTGACGGTCGATGCGTCAAGAATTACGGCTTTTATCATAGCTTATCGTCCTCAAAGGCGTTGCCGATTATGTCGTTCGGCCTGTCGTCGCTCGCAAGCTTGCTGCGTTCGTTTTTGACCAGCTTCGCGATGTCGTTCAGATCGTCGGCGGGCTGCTCAGGCTCGCCGCCATCGCCGCTCTCTCCGCCTTTTTCGGCGGCGGCAGCTTCGGCGGCCTTCCTCTTTTTATCTCTGCGCTCGCCGAACCAGAGCCAGATCAGAATCGCGAACATCACTATCTCGGCGACTCCGACGGCTGTTGCGGTCCTCGGGTCGTGATAGAGCTCTAAAATAACGGTCGCGTCGCAGATCAGCGCCCAAATCAGCGAGGAAACGCTCTTCTTGCGGATAAAAACGAGCAGGAATATAACTGTTGCAAAAGCGCAGAAGCCGAGGTGCAGTCCGACCGGCATCGGAGTAAAGCGGCTCCTGAGCTCAGCTGCGGCAGCCAGTATCATAAAAATCGCGTCCTTTCAGGGCGGCGTTTTGAGCGAAAAAAGCAAAACGCCGTAATATATCAAAAAATTATACCACACGGAAGGAAAAAAAGCAAGCAGATTGTGATAAACCGATAAAAGTTGAAAGAAAGTTAGTCAAAATTATCAGTTTTCGGCAGGGATTTTTGTCATCATCTGCGTTTCACAAAATATTGACATTTTCTGAGAATTGAGTTACTATATAAATATGCTTTTAATTTCGGGCAGTTTTGCCTGAAATTGGGCCAAACTGCGGAATTTGATTCACGCTCCGCAAAAGAAAGGATTGAACAAAATGGAAAAAGTTTTCAAGCTCAAGCAAAACGGCACCAATGTCAGAACCGAAATTGTTGCCGGCTTGACCACCTTCATGACGATGGCTTACATCATCGCCCTGAACCCTAACCTGATTGTCGGTTTCGGCCAGGGAGCCTTCGGCGGCTTCGGTGAAGACGGCACAGCCGCTTGGAACGGCGTATTTATGGCGACCTGCCTCGCCTCCGCCGTTGCAATGTTCTGCATGGCGTTCCTTGCGAACAAGCCATTTGCTCTCGCCCCCGGAATGGGCCTTAACTCCTACTTCGCGGTTGTTATCGCTCAGATCGCCGGCGCGGCGGGCTGCTCTTACCTCGTGGGTCTTCAGGCCGGTCTCTGCATCATCCTGATCGAGGGCATTATCTTCATTCTTCTGTCGATATTCAACATCAGGCAGAAGATCGTTGAGGCGATACCTCTCGGCGTCCGCCTCGGAATCGGCCCCGGCATCGGCCTTATGCTTATGAACATCGGCTTCGGCTCCAACGCCGGCGTAGGCGCTTCGAGCGAGCACTATGTAATGCGCGACTTCTTCGGCGCTCTGGCCGCCAGATCCGCTAAGGAAGCTCTCGGCGAATATTGGCCGACAATGGTTCTGACCGTCGTCACAATGTTTATCGGCCTCTTCGCGATAATCATTCTCGCCCACTACAAGGTCAAGGGCGCCGTTCTGATCGGAATGCTTGCCGCCTCCGTGATCAACTGGATCGGCCAGTTCATTCTCGGAACCAACCCCTTCGCGTCGCTTGCGAGCGCCAGCTGGCTGCCTCCCTTCGGCGATATGGCGAAGACCACCCTCTTCAAGTTTGATTTCGCGACCCTCTTCTCGATCGGCTGGGGAACCGTTATCATTCTTATCATCACCTTCTGCATCATTGATATGTTCGACACGATCGGCACCGTTATCGCGACTGCCAACCGCGCCAACATGGTCGACAAGGACGGCAATATGCCCCAGATGCGCGAGACCCTTCTCTCCGACGCTGTCGGCACCGTAGTCGGCGCCTGCACCGGTACCTCTACCGTCACCACCTTCGTCGAGTCCGCTTCCGGCGTTGAGGCCGGCGGCCGCACCGGTCTGACCGCTCTGACCACCGGTATTCTCTTCCTCGCCTGTATGTTCATCAGCCCGATCGCGGCGATCATTCCCGCCTCTGCGACCTCCGCCGCTCTGATCTATGTCGGAATCCTGATGCTCGGCGGCCTCAAGAATATCGACCTGTCCGATATTTCGATCGCGGCTCCTGTCTTCATCATGCTGCTCGCGATGCCGATTTCCGGCTCGATCGGCCACGGCATCGGCCTCGGACTTATTACTTATTCCGTAATCAAGCTCTGCACCGGCAAGGCCAAGGAAGTCTCCTGGCTGACTCTCGTCATCTCGGCTATCTTCCTCCTCAAGTTCTTCATCACCATCTGATTACAGACGGACAAAAATCAAAGGCATGGGTTTTATAGCCCATGCCTTTCTTTTATTCTTCGATGTGTTCTTCTAAGGTCTTTTCCAATTCGGGACAGACGCTTCTGAGCCGAATCGGCCGCCCCGCCCTGTTTACGAAGCAGTGCTGCGAATGGCCGACGCAGACGGTCGAGCCGTCCTGCTTTTTCATCACATAGCTGATCCTGAGCCGCGCGCCCTTAAATTCCTCGATAAAAGCTCTTATTTCGAGAATGTCGGCGAAGGTCGACGGGTTCCTGTATTCACACTCGACGCCGATCACCGGGGAGAGGATTCCGCTTTCTTCCAGCTTTTCATAAGGCCAGCCGATCTGCGATAGAAAGTCGGTCCGCGCCTCCTCCATAAAGCGGATATAATTCGAGTGGTGGGTTATTCCCATCTTGTCGGTTTCGTAATACTGAACCTTTCTCAGATATGGGGTCATCATTCAATACCAAAGAATTTCGCGGCGTTCTTATAGCACACGCCCTCGACGATTTTCTTCAGCGACTCCTCATCGGCGGGGTATTCGCCCGCTTCGACCCACTCGCCGATCATGTTGCAGAGTATTCTGCGGAAATATTCGTGGCGGGTATAGGAGAGGAAGCTGCGCGAGTCGGTGAGCATACCGACAAAGCCGCCGAGCAGTGCGAGGTTTGCAAAGCTCCTGAGCTGAGCCTCCATGCCGGATTTTGTGTCGTTGAACCACCAGGCCGCGCCGTGCTGGACCTTCTGGATTCCGCCTTCGCCCGGGAAGGAGCCTGCAACCGTGTCGAGAAGCTCGTTGTCGGCGGGGTTGAGGGAGTAAAGAATTGTCCTCGGGAGGCAGTTTTCGGAGTCAAGGGCGTTCAAGAAGCCGGTCAGCTCGCGCGAGCAGTCGCGGGTGCTGATGCAGTCAAAGCCGGTGTCGGGGCCGAGCAGGCCGAAATAGCGGGAGTTGACGTTTCTCTGGGTGTTGTAGTGAAGCTGCATTACGATTCCGCGCTTTGAATACTCGCGGCCGAGGTGCAAAAGTATCGCGGTCTTGTATTTGTCGGCGTCGGGCTGAGAGACGGCCTTGCCGCTCATCGCTCTTTCAAAGATTTCTTTGACCTCGTCGGCGGGGGCGGGGGAGTAGACCGGGTAGTCGATTCCGTGATCAGAAGCCTTGCAGCCGTGGGAGCAGAAGTGGTCGAGCCGGAGCGAGAGGGCCTTCATAACGTCTTCGGGAGTCTCGATCTTAATGCCTGATACTTCGGCGAGCTTAGCGATATATTCGCAAAAGCCGGGCTTGTCGATGTTGATCGCCTTGTCGGGGCGGAAGGAGGGGAGTACGGCGGTATCGAGGGAATGCTCCGCGGCGATTTTTTCGTGCCATTCGAGGCTGTCGGCGGGGTCGTCGGTGGTGCCGATCATTCTGACGTTTGAGCGTCTGATAATCCCACGGGCGGACATATCCGGCCTGCTCAGGACTTCGTTGCAGCGGTCATAGATCTCGTCGGCAGTCGCGGGCGAGAGGATCAGGTCGCAGTCGAAATAGCGCTTGAGCTCGAGGTGTGTCCAGTGATACATCGGGTTGCCGATTGCGAGTGGAAGAGCTTCGGCGAAGCGGCGGAACTTTGTCTTCGGGTCGGCGCTTCCGGTGATCTCGGATTCCGGGACGCCGTTCATTCTTATCAGGCGCCACTTGTAGTGATCTCCTCCGAGCCAAACCTCGGTGATGTCGGAAAAGCGCTTGTCCTCGGCGATTTCCTTTGGACTGATGTGGCAATGGTAGTCGATGATAGGCTGGTTTTCGGCGTAGGTGTGGTAGAGATGTCTGGCGGTTTTGTTTGTCAGAAGAAAGTCGTCGTTTATGAATGTCATATCGGGTTCCTCCAGTTCAAATTTTGTCAGGATATATTATACATCATCAGTTTTGAAATATCAATAGGCAAATGTGCCGCGTTCAGAAAAAGGATTTTAGAAATCAGGGGACAGAATTTAGAGGTGTTGCCTTCGGCAACGATTGAAATAATGGGCTCAGATCAGTCCAGCCCCCGCCCTCAGACGCCGAACCTGGGCTCAGCCGCCGCGCTATTGCGCGGCCCCGCCTTGCGGCGGGGTGTGCGTGTGCTTGGCACGCGCACCGACTGAGCCCTCTTGCGTCTATTTCGGGTATATGATTTACAGCATTTATATAAGTCACCGAAGGTGACACCTTGAAATTCCGATATCCGACAATCCGGCTTCTGTTATCTGATATGTGTCCGTTTCGGACACATCATTTTGCAATTCCCTCTTGCATATTCCGCAAAAAAGTATTAAAATATACCGGAAATCTTATTATCTGGAGCTGCAAGATGAAAAAAGCTGTAATTTTCGATCTCGACGGAACGATGTGGGACTCCTCCGAAAGCGTAGCCGCCGCATATAATATCGGACTTGAAAAAATGGGCTATGACCTGCGCCTGACAGTCGACGACGTCCGCGCGGCGATGGGAAAGACTATGACCGAGATCGCCCACCTTTATTTTGACGCTATCGACCCCGACCGCGCCGAACAGATAATGGTCGAGTGCATCGCCGAGGAGATGGAGCACCTCAAAACCGAGGGCGGAGTCGTATATGACGGCCTGGAGGAGGTTTTGACCGTTCTTCGTTCCCGCGGATATTTTCTCGCCTGCGTGTCAAACTGCCAGAGCGGCTATATCGAGGCGTTCTATGACTCCACCGGCCTCGGCCGCCTGTTTGACGACAAGGAGTGCTGGGGTGGCACCGGACTCCCGAAATCCGGAAATATCAGGATGGTCGCCGAGAGAAACGGCGTCGGCAGGTCGGTCTATGTAGGCGACACGATGGGGGATTATCTTTCCGCAAAAGAGGCCGGAGCCGATTTTATCCACGCCTCCTACGGCTACGGAACCGTTCCCGCCGGAACCCCCGCGATAAGCTCGATCCGCGAGCTGCCGAAAGCCATCGAAGAAATCCTCCCGCCGGACAGGGACTGACGCCGGTTATTTTAAAATCCCGTCGGCGATCGGGAAATATTCCGTCGTCTGAGTTTTGGCGTTGTAATATCTGATAATATATCTGCCGTCGGCATATCCTGCGACATATCCGTCGCAGGATATGTTTTCGGTTTCGATATTGAATCTGACCTCTTTTCCGTCCGAAATCCGCCGGGCTTTACACTCTCCGTCGGAGATCGGGCCGAAGATATATCCGTTTTCGATCGCGCAGTCGCTTGAATCATATCCCTTGAGGAATATCTCCCGCCCGCTTTGGTTGACAATCAGCGTGTCGGTTCCGTCGGAATAGACCAGCGCTCCGCCCTTTGCCTGAGCAAACACCGGCGGAACCGCTAGGTTCGGGTCTTCCGCGCGCTTCGCGTTCGCCTCGGCGATCTTCTCGGGTATTTCCCAGTCGGTTATTTCAAGCGTTTTCACATTCAGCTTTTTGTGCTCGCATTTGCTGACCCGCTTCATCTCCTCGGCGTTGTGGCGTTTGATCTCCTCGCTGTCGCCGCGCTGAATGTCCGCCCTGCCGTCCCGATATGTGATTACGAGATAGATTTCGCCGCCGAGCTCGCCGCAAAAGGTTATATTTCCGCCGTATCCCTCGCAGACAGGCTCGTTTAGGATCAGTTTTCGGTTGATAAAGTCATATCCGCAGAGATATGTTTTTATGAAGCCGTCCGGCGCGTTTTCGGGGAACATATCGCTCCCTGCAAAATAGAGAACGCCGTTTCCGAAAGCCGTGCTTGTGCTCTCGAAGACCGTCAGCCCGTCGAGCGTGTCTATTTTTGTCCGCCCCGTTCCGTCGATTGCGGCTTTATAGATGTCGGTGCTGCTGACCGCTCTGCCGTCCTCATAATGCGAGCTGTCCTCAAAAAAGTAGATGCTGCCGTCAACGGCGGTCGGGTGAACTGACATTCCGAACGCCGGGCAGCTTTCGCCGCTGTGGGTGCAGTTCGGTTTCGGGCAGATAAGAGCGTCCTTGACGGTCAAAAAGTCGCAGAAATGCAGCCTTGTCATGTCGTCGGTATAAAGCTCTCCGCTTTGATATCGGAATCTGTCGTTATAGTCGGTGATAAAATAAGCCGAGCAGTATTTTGGCTTTTCGTCGCAGCCTGCGAGCAGAACCGGCAGAGCTGCGGCGATAAAGAGCAGTTTTTTCATAGTGATCCTTCCTTTTCCGGCTGTTTTGCGCTCAGATTATAAACTCTTCCCCGAGGTAAGTGTCAATATCCCTTCGGAATTTTTGTATAATCAAACAAATCAAAGACGGAATTTTCAGCGCTTTGACGGAAGGATATTTGCCCGGCGCCGAAAAAGTCATATAAAACTATGAATCCCGAATTTTATTCATAATTCAAAATGTCTCCGAGATTATCCGCGGTTTAATGATATTTTCCGAATATGATAAATGTTAAAATTCAAAAATTGTTGTTGACACAAAGCCTCTGCTGTGTTATTATAAACAGGGGGTGACAGTATGAAAATCAACCGCAACATTTATCCTTACAATATCGAGGCGAGAAAGCTGCCGGTTCATTTGACAGGTATCGGAGGCACCGAGTGGCAGAAGCTGACCGTCAGGCCGGAAGGCTATCAGTGGCACCAAATTCTTTACAGCGCCGATAAAAAAGGCACTCTGACCTACGACAACGCGACCTATAACGTCGGCGAGGGAGCCTATTTCTTTCTGCCCGCCGATTATCCCCACGAATACGGCCCGGTCGGGGATATGTGGGAGGTCAGGTGGGTCGCGTTCGACGGCTATGCCGTCAGCCACATTCTGAGCCTTCTCGGAATGACCAAGCCGATAATAATTATGCCGGAGGACAACGGCGCTCTCGAAAAGCTGTTTGATAAGATTTACAGCGCTCAGTCCGACCGCCTCTACGGCGATTTTGTCTGCTCCGGCCTGATTTATGACTACATAATCGAGTTTCGCCGCCATATCGACGACAGGCTGAATAAATCGAGGAGCGAACGCAGCCTCCTTCTGACCGGAGTTTTAGAATATATCGACAGCAATTTCGGCACCGATTTTCCGATGACCGACCTCGCGGAGATAGCGGGAATCACGCCTCAGCACCTCTGCCGAATCTTCAAGGACGCGATGAATATGCGCCCGAACGAATATCTGACAAAGCGGCGGCTTCAGGAGGCTAAGAGGCTGATGATAAAGAGCGATATGCCGATCTCCGAGATCGCGGCCGCCTGCGGCTTCCCGAACGCGGGGTATTTCAGCACCGTTTTTAAGAAGCACGAGGACATCACCCCGGCGGAATACCGCAGCAGGTCGAGGATTAAAAAGTGAGGACAAGCTGACAATCAGCAAAAAAAACACCGGGACGCCGCTTGGGCGTCCCGGTATTCATAATTTTTAAGGAGGTCAATTCTCCGGGTAATATCACGGATACTGAGCTTCAACCTCGCCACCCGACGCGATAAACTCGTCGATCGTCTTGTTCAGCTCGTCGATCGCGTTGACAAGGGTGTCTGAGTTAGCTTCCTTGACCTGAGCCCAGGACTGCGCGTTGCTCGCATGGCTGAAGCCCTCGATGTTGCCGACGATGGTGTTGACCTGATCGCCCATTCCGGCGTCATAGCTCATGATCAGCGCGTCGGAGGTGTTGACAAGGTCGAGCAGATAGTCGTGCATCGAAAGCATTTCCTGATTCCAAAGGTATTTTTCCTCGAGAAGTCTGCGGTCGATGTCGATAACGGTCGGGTCGAGAACCTTGAATCTCATGCAGGAAACGAGCAGCGCAACGCCGTCGGGGTTCTTGCAGTTCTTGACGATGCAGTAGCCGTTCGGATAGGATTCGAGGTAGTAGTTGCCGTCGCCGTTAGGGTCGCGCGGAAGGGGAACATACATCAGCTCGCCGGCTTCCATATCTCCCCAGACAGCGGAGACCTCTTCAACCGTTCCGGTGAAGCCCCATTCGGAGACCGGCCAGAACAGGCAGAGACCTTCCTTCATACCGCCGCCGTTGGCGCTCTCGTTGCGGCAGGACCAGCCGTTGTTGTACCAGGGGTACATACAGCCGTTGACGCTGAGATCATAGAGCAGGCTGGCGGCGCGGTCGAAGCCGGGTTCGTCGAGGTTGGACTGGAAGTGATTGGTGTCGGTGTTATAGCTGACGACGGTGTTGCCGGTTCCGCGGAGAAGGCCGGAATAGAAGTACCAGCCGTCGAGAGCATAGCGGTCGGCGTCGGGATCGGTGAATTCCATGCACATATCATAGAATACGTCCCATGTCCATTCGTCGTTATAGAACAGCTCGGCGGGGTCGTCGAAGCCGTATTCCTCGATAACTCTGCGGTTATAAGGGCAGACGGTGCCGAAGGTGCGGTCGGTGACCATCATATAGACATTGTCGCCGAGGGAGAAGTATTTATAAGCGTAATCCTTCATTGATTCCCAGAGCGGGTCGTCATAGTCTATGTATTTGTTGACGGCGTCATAAAGGCCCTTGATCGCAAAGTTCGGGAAGGTGTTTGCCTCGCCGGGATAAAGATCCGGAGGTGTGCCGCCCATTATCAGGTTGGCGACTCCGTCATATCTCTGATCCCAAGCAACCTCGACCCAGTCGACCTTTCCGTTGTATTTTTCCTGGAAGGTGTAGTAGCCGGTGTTGATCATCTGGTCCTCGCTGTAATTCTGGAAGGGGTCATACCAGGAGAACCACTGAACGGTTGAGCCCGCGCCGGGAGCGTCGGCCGCGTCGGGAAGAGCAATTCCCGCCGCCGCGAGAATCGCTTCGGCGTCCTCGGTCGACAGTGTGAGCTGAACGACCTGTCTCTTCTTGGCTCCGCAGCCGACAAGAGCGACGATCATCAGCACAACCAATGCCAACGCAAGAAATCTCTTTAGTTTCATATAAATCCTCGCTTTCTGTTTTTGCCGCGCTTTTTGCACGGCAAATTATATAATAACTCTCGGGCATTTGCCCGAAAGCCATTTAACAGGTTGATTCCACTTCCCGCCGAACACACCGTCATTCAAATCATACAATTTTATATTATAATATCACAGTTGATTGACATTGTCAACCGCGTTTTTTAGCATTATCTGATATGAAAACCCGAAGCCCGATGGTTAAACAAAATATTTGAGCCTTTATTCCGCATTTTGAACGGTTTTTATATTCTGAAATAAAAAGCGTGTTCAAATTTTTAAGCCGGACAAAATCCTGCGAAAGGCGCTCAAAAATTAAGCGCTGCCTATTGACTTTTCCACCGGGGGGGGGTTATAATATATCCGTATCTGAATATCATGCCAATGCAACAGCATCTCCCGTCAATATCCTACGCGAGATATTTTTATGTGAAATCGGAGGAAAACAAATGAAGAAAACGCTGAACGCGGTCTTTTCGCTGATCGTTTGCCTGTCGCTTCTCGTTTCGGGAACAGCTCCCGCTTTCGCGGCAGACAGCTTCACTCAGCCCGAGGCTGCACACACCCACACTCACACCTACCCTGATTTGCCGCAGGAGGCGGCACCGGCTGCTGAAGCTAAGGCAGTCGAAACGGAAAAATCATTCACTAAAGACGGCATAACGGTAACGCTGAAGCTTTTGAGCGGACATTTCGCGGGCACAACGCTTCTTTGCGAAAACCCTGACGAAATCGTTATCACAGCAAAAAGCAATATTACATCTGTTACATTTAAGCAAATGGTTTACGCCGACAAAGCTCCCTATGATCTTCAAGAAAAAGGAGATATTTCTACCGAAAAGCTTGAAGGGATAGGCGGCACACAAGTTACTGCTAAACTTGCAACCGGAACCAGCGGCAACGTCAGAATAGTCGTTGTGCTCGACGGGGGGCAGACCGTCAATCTTGACTTCATTATCACTCACAGTCTCGGCGGCCGCGACAGCGTCGAGCTCGGTGCAACCTGCACTAAGCCGCAGAGAAAAGAAACCCACTATTTCTGCAGCGTTTGCGGAGAAATGTATCAAGTCGTTTATTCATATGCGAAGGACTCTGCAGCTCTCGGGCATGATTTTCATGAACAGACTGTTCAAAGCAGCTGTGAAGCGGGCAAAACATTTACATACGAAGTTTGCAGCAGATGCGGCTATACCCAGATTAAAGACGGCAGCGACTCGCCCGCAGAAGGTTCTCATTCATTTGGCGCGGTACAGGTTGGTAAAGAAGCAACCTGCACCAACGAAGGCATGAAATATATTAAGTGCGAAAATTGCGGTGTAGTAAAGGAAGGCTCCAATGATACTATTCCCGCAACGGGTCATAATTTCCCGGGTTGGAATGATCCAAACACCACATATACTGAACCGACCTGCACCAATTGGGGCTATTATACACGCAAGTGTAAAAACCCTGACTGTGACGCCGCCGATATTTATAACAGCGGTTATCCTCTCGGCCATGACTGGCAGCTCGACGGCGACTATATCAAAGAACCCACCTGTGAAGAAGACGGCTTAGGCAATGTAAAATGCTCCAGATGCGGAACGACTGAAGAGAACCATACATTCCCGCGCGGAGCACATAAATATACTCTGCAAACTGTCTCTGAACCCACCTGTATCAAAGACGGATATATGGGCTATATCTGCGAAATCTGCGGTCAGGAACAGCCTAACAGCGAAAGAATAACACTCGACAAGCTCGGCCATCAGCCCGAACCCGACGACGGCGACTGCACGACTCCCGTCATGTGCGAAAGGTGCAGAGGAATAGCTATCGAGGCTAAGGAGCACTCATTCTCGCGCTATTCAAATGACGCAACATATCACTGGAACGTATGTTCCAACACCGGCTGCAACAAAACAAGCGAAAAACAGTTCCACAAGCGTCATCCGGGCGACACCGGCGAATGCACAAAGGGCTTTGTCTGCGATATATGCAAAAAATACATAGCCGGCGGCGCTCATGTTTACGAGGAAGGCGTATTTTCCGCTAAAAACGGTTACGGTCATTCTCAGACATGCAAAATTTGCGGGGCTGTTGCTACCTTTATGCACACCTATGACAACGATAACGACTGCACAACCGACCTCGTTTGCAAGGTTTGCGGATATGTCACTATTAAGGCGATGCAGCACCGGTTCACTGACTGGACTGATAATAACAACGGCGAGCATACAAGAAGCTGCGCGAATGTCGGCTGTAACTATCAGGAAAGTGATACCCACACCTATGGCGAGACACCTGCTGAAACAGTTACTGTCAAGCAGGAAAACTGCACCGAGGAAGGCATTTATAAGGACGTCTATGTCTGCACCGCCGCGGGCTGCAACGCGACCAAGGAAGTCGAGCGCCATGTTGATCCGCTCGGCCACAGCTTCGGCGAGTGGATAAGCGAAACTCCCTCGACCTGTGTGGCTGAGGGAAGAATGTATCGGGAGTGCGCTGTCTGCAAGTTCCGTGATTACAGTGAAGACCCCGCCGACGGCCACACTTGGGAACTCAATTACACCATTGACAAAGAGCCTACCTGCACCACCGAGGGCAGCAAGTCTATCCATTGCTCTAGGTGCGACGAAACAAAGAGCGATGAGACTATCCCGATGATAGATCACACCTATCGCGATACTCCTTCGAGAGTTATTCCCGCAAAATGCACCGACTCCGGCGCAAATGTATTTGCCTGCACCGTCTGCGGCAATGAAAGATATGACGAAATTCCGGCGACCGGCCACACCTACGGCGCATACAGCTATAACAACGACGCCACCTGTCAGAAGAGCGGAACCAAGTCCCGCACCTGCGACGCCTGCGGAAATATCGAGACCGTCGACGACGAGGCGCACCCTGTTGCCGATCACATCTTTAATACATGGAATGCTTATGAGGACGCAACTCTTGAAAAGAATGCAACCGAAATTTCCTACTGTGATTACGGCTGCGGAACGAGCAGCGTCCGCGAAATCGAGGGGACAAAGCTCCATCATCATACCTTCACCAACTATCAGATAGTCAAGAACGCGACCTGCACCGAGAACGCCGTTCAGCAGGCCAAGTGCGATATTTGCGGCACTCCTTCTGAGCTTGAGATAGTTCCCGATTCCGCTCTCGGACACAGCGAGGGCGTGCCGGTTATCAAGATTCCCGCGACCTGCACCGCCGACGCGGTCATGACCACCGAATGCGACCGCTGCCACGCTCCCGAGACCGTAATGGAATGGAGCGAGGCGGGAACCGCGACCGGCCACAGCTTTACGAATTATGTCTATAACAACGACGCTACCACCGAGGCCGACGGAACCGAAACCGCCGTCTGCGACAACGGATGCGGCGAGACCGACAGGCGAGTAAAGCCCGGCACCAAGCTTGAATCCGAACATTCCTTTACAAATTATGTCTATAACAACGACGCCGGCTGCTATGACGGAACCGAAACCGCTGTCTGCGACAACGGCTGCGGCTCAACCAACACCCGCACCAAGTCCGGCACCGCTCTCGGACACATCTATTCCGAGCCTGTAATCTCGACTCCCGCGACCTGCACCGCCGACGCGATCGGGCTTTACACCTGCACAAGGCCGTTAGATGAGCACGGCTGCGGCGAAACTATGGAGGCGCCTATTCCCGATACCGCAACCGGACACACTCCCGACGAGGGTACAATTATCAAGGCCCCGACCGAGACCGAGCCGGGCGAAAAGGTCTATAAATGCACCGTCTGCGGCGAGGCGTTCAAGTCAGAGATAATTCCCGCTACCGGCCATATTCATAATTTCGATACCGAATGGAGCATGGACGAGGATAATCACTGGCACGAATGTCTGAGCTGCGACGAAATCGCCGATCTTGACGCTCATACTATCGGCGAGTGGATAATCGACAAGGAAGCGACCGAACTCGAAGAGGGTTCAAAACATAAAGAGTGTTCAGTCTGCGGATACAAGATCACCGAAACCATTCCGAAGTTAGAGCACGTCCACAAACCCGCCGATGAGTGGAGCCACGACGAAAACACCCACTGGCACGAGTGCTCAGGCTGCGATGAAAAGCTCGACGAGGCCGAGCACATCATGGGCGAATGGATAATCGACAAAGAAGCTACCGAACTCGAGGAAGGTTCAAAACATAAAGAATGCTCGGTCTGCGGATACAAGATCACCGAGACCATTCCGAAGCTCGAACACGTTCATAAGCCCGCCGATGAGTGGAGCCACGACGAAAACACCCACTGGCATGAGTG
>CANQJB010000026.1 GCA_947624155.1 uncultured Clostridia bacterium | reverse complement strand
GCTCTTTCGAGCCGCTCACTAAGACTTCCGAGGTTTTGAATCTGTCCGGCGAAGACGTCGAAGCCGGTGTTTTAAAGGACAAGAGCGGCGACCTTAAACAGCTCGTTTTTAACGGCGCCAACAGAGAGGCTGTCTGGATTCGGGACAACAAAGCTGTAATCGTCGATTTTTACGCAAATCAGCTTTTTATATTCGATACGGCGACAAATTCCGTTACTCCCGTATTGTCGGACAAAGCTTACGGTTTTGGCTTGGAAGAATATGAAACCCTCACCGGAAAGTATGACAAAATTTACTGGTTTGACGTTCCTGACGTCAACGCCGACGGCGACAGAATCGTCTACTGGTCAAATAAATATGCAGAAAACGGCGCTATGTGCCTGACTCCCGGAATATGGATTGCCGACCTGAAAGACGGCAGTGAATACAGACTGAATCTGGGCGAGCTTGTTCCGACGGTCAAAAATTTAAAGTGGATTGATGATGAAACGATCATGTTTGCTGACGAGGGCGGAGATTATTATAAGCTGAATATTGTTTCAAATGAACTTGAAGCCCTGAATTTTCCCGAAGATACGGCTGTTTTTGTCAGCAACGGCTATGCGGTATATAAGACTGATACCGCTGTTTTTGTTGATGATTTATCGGAAAACATCATAACCGAATACAAAATCGAAGAGCCGGTAAACTTTGACAAGGTGTTTGAAAGAAACGGAATCATTGCCTTCGGCAGCTTAACCGACGGAAGCGTGTGGACGATTGATACCGAAACCAAATCACTCGACATACACGAAGTCGTTTTCGATGAGAATCAATTTGCTTTCTTGAACGGCTGGTCGGAAAACGGACTGATAATTGAGATTGCGGATATCGCCTCAAATGAAACCGTTAAAATATGCGGCATACCGATTGAAAACGCAGTAAAGTAAAAGGCAGTTTGTGCATTCTTCTGCGTTATAGACTAAAATTTTAGAAAATTCGTCAAAAATTTGTCCTTTTCACTTGACAAACACAATATGCGGTGGTAAGATAGTTTCAAATAAATCTTTAATTGCGGTACTGTGATGCCGTAAGATACGAATAATCATAATCTCTGCCTTATCGTACCTTGCGGCGCGATAAGGCTTTTTATTTTCGGAGGTGACCCGGTATGACCGAAAAGGCAATTATTATGGAGGAAAGCGCTGTTACCCGCGCGCTGACAAGAATATCTCACGAAATTCTCGAAAAAAACCGCGGCGCTACCGGCGTCTGTCTCGTCGGAATAAGGCGGCGCGGTGCAGCGCTTGCAAAGATAATCGCCGACAACATCGCCGGAATCGAGAATGTCCCCGTCCCCTGCGGAGATATCGACATCGGCTACTACCGCGACGACCTCAGCGGCCTTGAAAATATGCCGGTGTTCAAAAAGGCAGAACTCCCCTTTTCTATCGAGGGTAAAAAGGTCGTTTTGGTCGACGACGTTCTCTGCACCGGAAGAACGGTCAGAGCGGCGATCGAGGCAGTTTTCTCGATTGGGCGGCCTGCGGCGATTCAGCTTGCAATTTTAATTGACCGAGGCCACCGCGAGCTGCCTATCAGAGCAGATTATGTCGGCAAAAATATCCCGACCTCGAAGACAGAGCTGGTCAGCGTGCATATCCCGCCGTTTGATGATGACACCTCGGTCAAGCTTCTCGGCCCGGACTGAATCGGAGCATAATCCGCCCCAAGGGCGGCTGCTATAACGGAAGCTAACGCTTTCGGACAACTATATTAGGAGGAATACAAAAATGAAACTAATCTATGGCATCAAGGACAAGCCGAAGTTCGGCCAGCTTATCGTCTTTGCTATCCAGCAGCTTCTCGCCATAATGGCGGCTACTCTGGTTGTCCCTGTCATCACCTCGGGCAGCATAAGCGAAGGCTCGATGGACCCCGCAGCGGCTCTCTTCGGCGCAGGTATCGGCACCTTGGTCTATGTCCTGTTCACTAAAGCAAACAGCCCTGTCTTCCTCGGCTCTTCCTTCGCCTTCCTCGGCTCGATGGCTGCCGCATTTGCGGGCGGCGTTTCGATTCAGCTCGGCTTCCTCGGACTGATAATCGGTGCGATCTTCGCCGGACTTGTCTATGTGCTGATTTCGGTGCTCGTCAAGTTTGCCGGAGTCGGCTGGCTCAATAAGCTGATGCCGACAGTTGTCATCGGCCCGACTGTTGCTATAATCGGACTTTCTCTCGCCGGAAACGCTATCGGCGATCTTCAGACCGGCGGTGTAAAGGATTCGGTCGGCTCCTCGCTTGCTCATCCCCTGATCTGCGTCCTCGTCGGAATAGTCACCCTTATCATCACGACCATCGCTTCCACCTTCGGTAAGAAAATGGTCAAGCTCATTCCGTTCATCATCGGTATTCTCGGCGGATATGTCCTCGCAACCATATTCACGATTATCGGCAACGTTGCGGGAATCGACGCTCTGAAGGTCATCAGCTTCCAGTCCTTTGCCAATCTTGTCGACGGCGGCTTCGGTCTTCAAACGATAATTCATCTCCCCGAATTCACCTTCCTGACAGCTCTCGGCGGCTTCAGCGAGATCACCGGTTCTTATATCGGCGCCGTCGCGATCGCCTATATTCCGGTTGCGTTCGTCGTCTTTGCTGAGCACGTTGCCGACCACAAGAACATCTCATCTATCATTGAAAAAGACCTCCTTGAGGATCCCGGCCTTTCGAGAACTCTCCTCGGCGACGGCGTAGGTTCAATGGCGGGTGCGTTCTTCGGCGGCTGCCCGAACACTACCTACGGTGAATCTATCGCCTGCGTCGCGATCACCGGAAACGCCTCTGTCGCGACCATTATCGCCACCGCTGTTCTCGCGATAATCGTCTCCTTCTTCGCTCCGTTTGTCGCGTTTGTCAACTCGATCCCGAGCTGTGTAATGGGCGGCGTCTGCATCGCGCTCTACGGCTTCATCGCCGTCTCCGGTCTCAAAATGGTTCAGAAGGTCGACCTTGAGGAAAACAGAAACCTCTTCGTCGTCTCTACTATTCTGATCTGCGGAATCGGCGGCCTTTCGCTCAACTTCGGCGCAGTAACGATCACTTCCGTCGCGACCGCTCTTATCCTCGGCATCATCGTCAACCAGATCCTCGGCTCAAAGGCAAAGAAATAAAACCGTTCGCTTTAACTGACAGATCCCCTGCCCGCGCAGGGGATTTTGTTGTCATTTTAGTATTGCTTTTTTTGCAGAATTGGTGTAGAATATAAAAAACATATTTTCAAAAAGGATTGACTTTAATGGCTGAAATGCAAAAGCTTATCAGGCGGCAGTATTACACCGGCGAACGTCCGCTTTTTATGGGTGAAAGCCTTAAAATCACCGACACTATTTTCACCGACGGCGAATCCCCTCTCAAGGAAAGCCGCAATATTGAACTCGAAGGCTCGATGTTCAAATGGAAATATCCGCTCTGGTATTCAAAAAATATCGTCGCGAAAAACTGCGTTTTCTTTGAAATGGCCCGCGCAGGAATCTGGTACACCGACAACGTGACTATTGAAGACTGCGCTTACGAAGCTCCTAAAGGCTTCCGCAGATGCGACGGCGTCAAGATCCGCAGAGTTTCCTTCCCGAGCGCTGCCGAAACTCTTTGGGAATGCAAAAATGTCGAGCTCACCGACGTCGAAGCAAAGGGCGATTACTTTGCGATGAACTGCTCCGATATGACGGTCACAAACCTTACTCTTTACGGCAACTATTCCTTTGACGGCGCGAAAAACGTCACTGTCAGAAACTCGCGTCTTCTCTCGAAAGACGCTTTCTGGAACGGCGAGAACGTCACCGTCTATGACTCGTTTATCTCTGGGGAATATCTCGGCTGGAACGCGAAGAATCTCACTCTTATCAACTGCACAGTCGAGAGCTTGCAGGGTATGTGCTACATCGAAAACCTCGTTATGAAAAACTGCAAACTGATCAATACCACCCTCGCCTTTGAGTATTCGACCGTGGACGCAGACATCGACGGCTCTGTCGACAGCGTTATAAATCCCTCCGGCGGAATCATCAGAGCCGACAGCATCGGCGAGCTGATTATCGAAAAGGACAAGATAGACCCGTCGAAGACAAAGATAATCTGCAAATCGAGCGAGCCCTGTAAATGCAGGTGCGAATGCACTCCAAAGTGCGGAAACCAGTGAAAAACCGACGACAAAGTGAGGACGGAAAAATGAAATACGACTTCGACAGAGTTATTGACCGCAGAGGCAGCAATTCTCTGAAATGGGACGTCGGCGAAAACGAGCTGCCGATGTGGGTCGCGGATATGGACTTTGCCGCCGCTCCCCCGATACGCGCGGCGCTCGAAAAACGCCTTTCACACGGGATTTTCGGTTATTCGGTGATACCCGACGAATGGGCGGAAAGCTATATCGGTTGGTGGAAAACCCGCCACGGCTTTGAACTAGACCGCGAATGGCTGATTTTCTGCACCGGCGTTGTTCCTGCTATTTCAAGCTGCGTCAGAAAGCTGACTACTACCGCCGAAAAGGTTCTGATCCAGACGCCTGTCTATAATATCTTCTTCAACTCGATCTATAACAATGGCAGAAATATTCTCGAAAGTCCGCTTGTCTACGCCGACGGCGGCTATTCAATCGACTTTGACGACCTCGAAGAAAAGCTCAGCGACCCGCAGACAACACTTATGATCCTCTGCAATCCTCACAACCCTGTCGGGAAGATATGGGACTGCGAGACTCTCTCGAAAATCGGCGAGCTCTGTTATAAACACGGCGTAACGGTCATCAGTGACGAGATCCACTGCGACATAACCTCGCCGAACGCTTCATATGTTCCGTTCGCGTCGGTTTCGGACATATGCCGCGACATATCGGTTACCTGCATAGCTCCTACAAAGTGCTTCAACATCGCCGGGCTCCATACCGCGGCGGTCTCGGTTCCGAACCCTAAGCTCCGCCACAAGGTCTGGCGCGCGCTCAACACCGACGAAGTCGCCGAGCCGAATGTTTTCTCGGTCTGCGCGGCTGTTTCGGCGTTTACGGAGGGCCGCGAATGGCTCGACGAGTTCCGCGAATATGTCTTTGAAAACAGACGAGTCGCCGAGGAATATATGAAAAATAATATCCCTGAAATCGTTCCGGTAAAGGCAGATGCGACATATCTGATGTGGCTCGACTGCTCTGCTCTCGGCGGCGGCTCTGAGGAAATCGAGACATTTATCCGAAAAGAAACCGGCCTTTTCCTGACACCCGGCGTTGAATACGGCAAAAGCGGCAACAGCTTCCTGAGATTTAATATCGCCTGCCCCCGCTCGACGCTTATGGACGGGCTTGAAAGGCTTGAAAAAGGCGTTAAAGCCTATATCAACAGATAAAAATAAGTATCCCCGGCTGAGCCGAGGATACTGTTTGCTTACGCTCTGAGAAATTTTGCGGGAGACCCCGAAAGGTCTCCCGCGGATTTGTTTTTATCTGATTTCAAGTCTCTTGGGCTCGGGCTTCTGCTCAACGAGCTTCGGCATTGTGAGCTTCAGAACGCCGTCCTTGAACTCCGCGTCGATCTTGTCGACGTCGATGCCGGTGGTGTCAAAGCTACGCTGATATGAGCCGTAAGAGCGCTCGCAGCGGACATAACGTCCCTTCTTGTCCTTCTCCTCGAACTCGGAATGGCGTTCGGCGGTGATGGTGAGAATGTTGTCGCTGAGGTCGAGCTTGATGTCTTCCTTCTTGACGCCGGGGAGATCGGCTTCGAGAACGAACTCGCTGCCGGTGTCCTTAATATCGGTCGAGAACGGAGTCATCTTGGTGTCGTTGCTGCCGAAGAAGGCACGCTCGATTTCGTCGAGCTCACGGAAGGGATCAAAAGCTGAAAGATTTCTTCTAACATAAGGTACTAACATTGTAATTTCCTCCTTTGGAAATGTCTTTATTATGTGTTGTTTGTTTGCAAATATTTGTTTCGGACTGCTCACGGGCGCGGCCGCTGTCCGGAGCCGTTCGACTGTCTTAGGGTCTTTTCCCTTTTGACAATTATCATTATATACCCATTTTGTTACGAATGTGTATCATTTATGTTTCTGAATTGTAAATTTTAGCACTCTTTTTGAAAAAGTGCTAACAGTTAATCTCGGAGACTGCTAAAGCCAGCTCAAAAAAAGCACCGGCGGCTAACCGGTGCTTAAAAATTATGAATCAGAACAGTCCGCTGATCCTGCCATCGGAATCGACGTCGATTTTCTCTGCGGCGGGAACCTTCGGCAGACCAGGCATAGTCAGTATATCGCCGGTCAGCGCGACGATGAATCCCGCGCCCGCGGAGACCTTGACGCTCTTGACGGTGACGGTAAAGCCCTCTGGAGCGCCGAGCTTGGTCGGGTCGTCTGAGAAGCTGTACTGCGTTTTTGCGATGCAGACAGGGCATTTGTCGAAGCAGAGAGCTGTGAGTCGGGCAATCTCCTTCGCGGCAGCGGGCTGGAAGATAACTCCGTCGCCGCCGTAAACGCGCTTGACGACTGCTTCGATCTTCTTGTCAATCGGCAGGTCGAGATCGTATGAGAATCTGAAATCGGGCTTCTCTTCTTCGCAGAGTCTGACGACCTCCTCGGCGAGCTCAATTCCTCCCTCGCCGCCCTTCGCCCAGACGTCCGAAAGAACAGCCTTAACGCCGAGTTCGGCGCACTTTTTGATTACGAGCTCAATTTCGGCGTCGGTATCGGTCGGGAAGCGGTTGACGGCGACTACCGCCGGAAGCCCGTAGACATTCTTAATATTTGAAACATGGCGCAGAAGGTTCGGGAGACCTTTTTCGAGAGCGCTGAGGTCTTCTGTCCCGAGTTCGGTTTTGGGCAGGCCGCCGTGCATCTTCAAGGCTCTGACGGTCGCAACAATTACCACCGCCGACGGAGTCAGCCCCGCCATTCTGCACTTGATGTCGAGGAACTTTTCGGCACCGAGATCGGCGCCGAAACCTGCCTCGGTTACGGCATAGTCACCGAGCTTAAGAGCGGTTCTGGTCGCGATGACAGAGTTGCAGCCGTGTGCGATATTCGCAAACGGGCCGCCGTGGACGATTGCGGGTGTGCCTTCGAGAGTCTGAACAAGATTCGGCTTTATTGCGTCTTTAAGAAGCGCAGTCATTGCGCCGACAGCTTTTAACTGACCGGCGGTCACCGGCTTGTCGTCATAAGTATAGCCGACGACGATTCTCGAAAGACGCTCTTTGAGGTCGTCGATATCGCTCGCAAGGCAGAAGACGGCCATTATCTCGCTCGCAACGGTGATGTCGTAGCCGTCCTCGCGCGGAGTTCCGTTAGCCTTTCCACCGAGGCCGTCGGTCACAAAGCGGAGCTGACGGTCGTTCATGTCGACACAGCGCTTCCAGGTGATCCTTCTGGGGTCGATATTGAGCGCGTTGCCCTGATAAATATGGTTGTCGAGCATAGCTGCAAGGAGATTGTTTGCGGCGCCTATTGCATGGAAATCGCCGGTGAAGTGGAGATTGATGTCCTCCATCGGCACGACCTGAGCATAGCCGCCGCCGGCAGCGCCTCCCTTAATCCCGAAGACAGGGCCGAGCGAAGGTTCCCGAAGCGCGACGATCGAATTTTTACCTATTCTTCTGAGACCGTCGGCAAGGCCGATAGTAGTAGTCGTCTTCCCCTCTCCGGCAGGAGTCGGGGTTATAGCAGTTACAAGAATGAGCTTTCCGTCTTCGCGGTCTGATTTCATAATTAGGCGGTGGTCGAGCTTTGCCTTATATCTGCCGTACTGCTCCAGACAGTCAGGGCTGATACCCGCCTTTTCGGCAATCTCGATGATCGGCTTGAGGGGTATGCTCTGTGCGATTTCGATATCAGTAAGATAGGCCATATTCTTCTCCTTTACGCTTTTGCGGAATCCGCATTTTTACATATTCTTATAATTTGATTTTATCACCCGTTTTTAAAGTTGTCAACAACGTCTGAAAAAGACTGTCGATTTAAATATAAAGAGGTGAATATTTTCAACGAAACTGTAATTTAAGTCAACATTGCGCTGTAAAGCAGCAAATTGGGTGCAAAACAAAAGCGCCTCTTTCGAGACGCCTTGTGTTATTTCTGATAAATATTCAGATTAGTGCTTCTTAGCAACTACGGCGGCAGCAGCAGCTACCATCATAGGAACCACAGCAAGAGCAATGCCCGTAGGAGGGTTGGACTCAGTGGCGGGAGCGGGAGTCTCGGTAGGCTCCTCGGTATCGCCGACATCAACCTGCTCGTCATCGGAGACCTGATCGGTAGGCTCAGCGAAAACGGCAACGGTCAGAGTAAGAACCATCATAACGGCCAGAAGCATTGCAAGTAATTTCTTCATAATTGAAAACCTCCTTGATTTTTGGCAAAATGCCTTTGTGCTTAATATTATACATTACTTTGGTTATTATTACTATTGCCAATTTATACAATCTTTTATGAAAGTTTTTTGACAAAATCGGCTATTGTGCAATAAATCGAAAAATATTGCGCATAAATTGTAAAATTTGTGTTAATTCAACACATATTATTGAAATTAACTTTAGCGGTTTTATTTGGCAAAGCAGAACCAAACCGAATATGGGATTCTATTCTTTCCCCTTAAACCCATAAGGATTCTTGGACTGCCAATTCCAGCTGTCGCGGCACATATCGTCGAGATTGCGCTTTGCTTTCCAGCCGAGCTCGCGCTCTGCAAGGGTCGGGTCGGCCCAGCAGGCGTCGATGTCGCCGGGGCGTCTCGGGGCGATCACATAGGGCAGCTCTCTGCCGCAAGCGCGCTCAAAGGCGTGTAGCACATCGAATACCGACGAGCCCTTGCCGGTGCCGAGATTATAGATCTTAACGGTGCCGTTGAGAGTCTCCATTTTTTCAAGAGCTTTAAGATGTCCCTCGGCGAGGTCGACGACGTGGATATAATCGCGGACGCCGGTTCCGTCGGGGGTATTATAGTCGTTGCCGTTGACGTTGAGGTGAGGACGGCGGCCGACGGCGACCTGAGCAATATATGGCGTGAGATTGTTCGGAACACCCTGCGGATCCTCCCCTATCAGGCCGCTTTCGTGCGCGCCGACAGGGTTAAAGTAGCGGAGAAGAATGACATTCCAGCTCGGGTCGGAGGTGTGAACGTCGGTCAGAATCTGCTCGATCATCCACTTTGTCCATCCGTAGGGGTTGGTGCAGGTCCCCTTCGGGGAATTTTCGGTTATCGGGAGCTCCTTCGGGGTGCCGTAAACCGTCGCAGAGGAGGAGAAGATTATGTTCTTGACGTTGTGTTTCTTCATTGTCTCGACAAGAGTGAGGGTTCCGCCGATGTTGTTTTTATAATATTCGATCGGCACCGCTGTCGAGACGGCGACGGCTTTCAGACCGGCGAAGTGGATAACAGAGGTTATGTCGGGATTTTCGGTGAATATTCTGTCCATCGCCTCGGGATCGCACATATCCGCCTTATAAAATTTAACGTTTTTGCCGGTGATTTTTTCAACGCGCCGGATCGATTCCTCAAAGGAATTTGAGAGATTATCGAACACAACTACATCATAGCCCTGTTCGAGAAGGCAGACAACAGTGTGTGAGCCGATATAACCGGCGCCGCCGCTGACTAAAACTGACATTTCAAAGCTTCCTTTCAAAATAAAATTCTCTGTAAAGTATAACATATTCCTCTTTAAATGTAAAGACGGGCGAAGCGAATTTTTAAATTTTAGCACTTATTTGCTCAGAGTGCTAAAATTTACATTTCTGAAACAATATTGACATATATCAGTAATAAATCGCGGCTATAATATATAGCGATAAAAACATTACAAACTAAGGAGAAGTCAAAAATGGAAAAGAAACAATTTCAGACAGAATCAAAAAAGCTTCTGGATATGATGATCAACTCGATCTATACCCACAAGGAAATCTTTTTAAGAGAGCTCATTTCAAACGCAAGCGACGCGATCGACAAGCGCTATTTCCGCTCGCTGACCGAGCCTGAAAGCGGGCTCAACCGCGACGAATATGAGATCTTCATCACCGCCGACGAAGATTCAAGGATTCTGACCGTCAGCGACAACGGCTGCGGAATGACTGCGGACGAGCTTGAAAACAATCTCGGGACGATTGCTAAGAGCGGTTCGCTCGATTTCAAGTCCGAGAACTCCGCCGACAACGTCGACATAATCGGTCAGTTCGGCGTCGGATTCTACTCCGCTTTCATGGTCGCCGACAAGGTGACGGTCGTTTCAAAGGTCTACGGCGCGGACAAGGCTTATAAGTGGGAATCTGAGGGCGTCGAGGGTTATACTCTCGAAGAGTGCGACAAGGACAGCGTCGGAACGGTTATCACTCTTCACATCAAGCCAGATTCGGAGGAAGAGGATTACTGCGAATTTTTGGAGCCCTATTCGATTCAGAGGCTTGTAAAGAAATATTCCGACTATATCCACTACCCTATCCGCATGGACTTTGAGGTCACAAAGCCTGTCGAGGGCAAGGAAGGCGAGACCGAAAAGACGGTCGAGCGCCGCACACTCAACTCGATCACCCCGCTCTGGAAGAAGCAGCCCTCCGAAGTCACCGAGGAAGAATACCAGAGCTTTTACAGCGGAAAGTTCTATGACTACGAAAAGCCTGTTAAGGTAATTCACTACCGCCAGGAGGGAACTGTCGAATACACCGCGCTGCTCTTTATCCCCTCTCACGCTCCGTTTGACTACTATTCAAAGAACTATGAAAAAGGTCTCCAGCTCTATTCAAGCGGCGTTCTGATTATGGACCGCTGCGCAGAAATGCTGCCCGACTATTTCAGTTTCGTCAAGGGGTTAATCGACAGCTCTGACATTTCGCTCAACATCTCCCGCGAAACTCTCCAGCAGGATCACCAGCTCCGCACAATCGCAAAAGCGGTTGAAAAGAAGATCAAAAACGAGCTTCAGAAGCTTCTCGAAACCGACAGAGAAAAATATGAGTCGTTCTTTAAGGCTTTCGGCTCACAGCTTAAATTCGGAGTATATTCCGACTACGGCACCCACAAGGAGCTCTTGCAAGATCTGATTATGTTCACCTCCTCGAACGATATGAAATACACAACTCTTAAGGAATATGCCGACCGTATGCCGGAATCTCAGAAGAGCATCTACTATGCCTGCGGCGAAACAGCCGAAAAGGCGCTCAGGCTGCCACAGGCTCAGGCGGTAATCTCAAAGGGATATGAGGTCCTGCTCTTAACCGAAGACGTCGACGAGTTTACTCTCCAGACAATGATGAACTATAACGACAAGAAGTTTGTCAATGTCTCGACCGACGAGCTCGACCTCGCGACCGAGGAGGAGACCAAAAAGCTCGAAGAGGAAAACAAGAGCGGCAAAGAGCTTCTCGACTTCATCAAGGAGAGCGTCGGCGGGCTCAATTCGGTCAGGTTCTCGAACACTCTCGGCGGACACCCTGCCGCGCTTTCGAGCGAGGGCGGAATGTCGATCGAAATGGCGAGAGTCCTCTCGAAAATGCCGGACGCCGGCGAGGGATTAAAGGCTTCGCTTGTCCTCGAGATCAACAGCGAGCACGCGATTACCTCGAAAATCAGAGAGCTGTTTGAATCCGACAAGGATAAATGCGCGAAATACTGCAAGCTGCTCTACGCTCAGGCGAGACTGCTTTCGGGGCTCGAAATCGAGAACGCTGAGGAATTCAGCGGGTTGATCTCAGAGCTGATGATCTGACATTAAAAACTCCTCCCCGTCAGCCGATGGGGAGGAGTTAATTTAAATGCGATATGCGCTCAGTCAGGCGCAGTGCGCGCAGGTTTGGGTATTGATTGCAGCATTCTGCAGCCGAGGTCGTAGTCGGGAGTCAGATAACTGCAGTCGTGGTATGCACAGAAATGAGGTATATCCAAAGAGATTTCGCCGCAATAATCGCAGACATAGAAGGTGTAGCAATAGGGGCGGATTCTACGGTATTCGCTCACACGGAGAACATGAAAGGTGTCGGGAGTCAGAAAAAGTCCTGCTCGCACAGCGGATTCGTGCAGACAATAAGGGCCTTTGAGCCAAGCCGTGCTGTAACAGTATCTGCAACATACTGCGCTGACCTGAACGCAAAATACTGCGCTGACCTGAACGCAAAGAGAAGCTGAAATCATCACTATAAGCGCAAGGCAGAGAGCAAAACGTTTCATAATAACACCCCTAAGAATATATTCATTGAATCTGCACGCAATAATTAAAATGATCCGGCAACAAGCAAATCATAAACTTCTCCGGAAACGAGCAAGTCAATGTATTCCTTAGAATACGTTCTTACATCGCTTATTTTCCGTTTCATCATCATAATCTGCAAATCCATATTACTAAGATTTAGAAAAGTTGAACAGACATCATAGCCCTTACCACCTGGATTATACTGAACGCCGTCATGAATTACATGGCACATGTGAACGCCCATCACATAATCGCGCATACATACTGTGCAATGATATCCCGTTGAAGAATATTCTCTAGTAATATCACATACCCCGGAGTGAAGATCTCCTAAAAAATATTGATTTCTATATGGGCAAGTAACATAATCATTCAAATCACTATTATACATATAATCATGTTTGCAATACCTATACGCCGCATTAGGCGTGTGGCAGTAATTACAGGTATATAAGTTGCTTGCTGAAACGTTTACGCTAAGAACTGAAATCGAAAGAACCATGACTAATATAATGCATACTAGTTTTTTCATAATAAACCTCCATTTCAGTCGATAGCCATGTTCCAAAAAAATGGAACAAGATGTTTGAGCTGAAGTACTTTAGCTTAATAGCATTATAACAAAAAATAGTTAAAATGTCAATTGGACATATCGACGGAAAAGTTGAAAGAAATCAGTATGCTTTACACAAGAAACGGGCGCGGAACAAGCCGCACCCGTTTTGTGTTTTAATCATCTCTTTTTCAGCCAGACCGACGGACTCAGCACAAAGATTATCGGGTAAATCTCAAGTCGCCCGAAGAGCATTGAGACCGAGAGCAGAATCTTTGAAAAAGCGGTGTAGCCGGCATAATTCCCGGCCGGGCCGACCGCTCCGAGACCGGGGCCGACGTTGTTGAAGCAGGCGACGACAGAGGTCAGCTTTGTCTCAAAGTCGAACGGCTCAAAGCTTATCAGCAGAAACACAGCGAGCTGAATCGCGACAAAGAACGCGAAATACACCCCGACGCCGGAGATAGTCTTGTCGTCGACAGGCTTTCCCTCGAGACGGACAGTCGAAACGGAGCGCGGGTGGAGCATTTTTTTGAGCTCGCGGCGTGCGGATTTAAAGAGCATCACTACGCGCGAGACCTTTAATCCGCCTCCTGTCGAGCCTGCGCAGCCGCCTATAAGCATCAGAATGAACAGGAGGCTCCTCGAAAGCTGGGGCCAGAGGTTGAAGTCGGTCGTCGCGAATCCCGAGGTCGAAACGATGGTCATTACCTGAAAAGCCGCGTGGCGGAAGGTTTCTTCAACGCTGCCGTAGAGCGGGCTGATATTGATCGCGATAATTCCTATCGAGGTAAAGACTATCGCGAGATAGACCCAAAGCTCCTCACTCGAGAAAACCGCCTTGAAGCGCCTGATCAGCAGAAGATAATAGAGATTGAAGTTCGTCGCGAAGATAAGCATAAACGCGGTCATTACCCACTGGATATAGGGATTATAGCCTGCGATGCTGTCGGATTTGATTCCGAAGCCGCCGGTACCCGCCGTTCCGAAGGCGTGAACCGAAGCCTCAAAGAGGTTCATTCCGCCGAAAAGAAGCATTATTATTTCGAGAAGAGTCAGCGCGATATAGATTATGTAGAGGATCTTCGCGGTCTGCCTGACCCGCGGGACAAGCTTTCCGACAACAGGCCCCGGCATTTCGGCGCGCATAATGTGGATCGAGCGGTCGGTGGTCATCGGCATTACCGCCATAACGAGAACAAGTATCCCCATTCCCCCGACCCAGTGGGTGAAGCTCCGCCAGAACAAAAGTCCCTTGCTCATTCCCTCGATGTCTGTCAGTATCGAGGCGCCGGTGGTGGTGAAGCCGCTGACGGTCTCGAAAAAGGCGTCGACATAAGAGGGTATTTCCCCGGAAATGACAAAGGGCAGAGCGCCGATCGCCGAAAGAAATATCCAGGTCAGCGCGGTGATCACAAACCCCTCGCGGGAATATATTACTGTGTCCTTAGGCTTTGAGACAAGCATTATCAGAAGTCCGAGAACGACGGCTATTGCGATAGTTGCGAGTATCGAAAGCGCGCATTTTTCGCGGTAGATCAAGGCGACGGCGAGCGGCAGAACCAGCAGCACCGCCTCGAGCAGAAGCATCTGCCCGCATATATGAAAAACCATTTTGCGATTCATAATCTGACTCCGGTATTATTTTAATATATCAAGCAGGTCGTTAAGGCGGTTTTTGGCGGATATGACGATCACCCTGTCTCCGGGGAGGATCATATCGGTACCGGTCGGGATTATCGTTCTGCGGCCGCGCATTATTCCGCCGATGAGGATATTCGGCTTTAAGCTGATGTCGCGGAGCATCGTTCCGGTCAGGCTCGACTCCTCTGCCCTGAATTCCAGCGCCTCGACGTTGCCGTCGAAAATTTTATAGAGTGTTTCAACTGCCGAGCCGGTCGAGTTTTCGAGCGCTCTCGCATATTGAACGAGAATGTTTGAGGTGATCTCCTTCGGAGAGACGATGCTGTCGATGCCGATCTTCTGAGCCATTGTTACCAGCTCGTCGCGGTTGATCTTGACTATCGTTTTCGGCACGTTCTGCATATTTGCGAAAATCGAGAGAAGAATGTTTTCCTCGTCGATGCCGGTAAGCGAGACGAATGCGTCGCAGTCTGAAAGACCTTCCTCCATAAGAAGCTCCTGATCGGCGCCGTTGCCGTGGATAATTGTCGCTGAGGGAAGGATCGAGGTCAGCTCAACGCAGCGCTCCTCGTCCTGCTCAATTATCTTGACGGTCGTTCCCGAGCTTTCGAGCATCTTCGCGAGATAATAGGCGATTTTACTTCCGCCGAGAATGATTATGTTCTTAGCCTGTTTCCGAAGCGAATTGAGCATCTTCAAAAGCTTCTGCATTTCGCTCTGCGAGGCGGTCAGGCCGATCTTATCGCCGGATTGCAGGGTAAAGAAGCCGCCCGGGATAAATACCTCTTCGCCGCGCTGAACGCAGCAGATCAGGAATTTAGCATCGTATTTCCGGCGTATTTCGACGAGATTCTTGCCGACGAGATCGCTGTCCTCCCCCAACCTGAACTCGATCATCTCAAGATTTCGGCGGGAAAATGTCTCGATTCTCAGAGCTGACGGGAATTTGAGGATATTATACAGCTCGACAGCCGTTCTGAGGTCGGGATTCAACGCCATTGAGAGTTCGAGGTGCTGGCGCATAAAGCCGAGGCTGGAGTCGTTGTATTCGGGGCTTCTGATTCGCGCGATGGTGTTTTTAGCGCCCATTTTTTTAGCGAGAAAACAGCTCAGCATATTCAACTCGTCGGAATCGGTCATAGCGACAAACAGCCCGCAGGTGCTGACGCCCGCCTCGATCAGAGTATCGCAGTCGGCCGCATTTCCGCAGACTCCCATTACATCGTAGACATTGGTGATTTCGGTAATTACCTCCGGCTTTTTGTCAACGGCGGTGATGTCGTGACCCTCCTGAGCGAGGTTTGCGAGCACCGATGACCCGATTTTTCCGCAGCCGGCAATTATGATCTCCATATTCTCCTCCTGCTGTTTGAGATTGCATAAAATATATTTTAGCACTAATGAAATAATTTTGCAACTGTTTTCTGAGGATTAAATGCAAATGTACTCTTGTTTTTCTAGGCAAACGGGTGTATAATGGATTTGGTAAATTTTTTGAAAGGAAGACCGAAATGAAAAAATCAAGAATGCTGATCAAATCCGCCGTAATGCTTATCGCCTGTGAGTTTACCGGCTTTGTGATAAACTATTTCTTCCCGCTCTGCTATCAGAACTACGGCGCGGTGATGTGCGTGCTGTTCGGGTTCTGCTCCCTCGGAGCCTCGCTCTGCATTTATGCCGACTTTTGCAGCAAAGCCGGCGCAAAGCTAAATACACGCTCTCGCCTTGACGCCGCAGCCCCCAACGAAAAGCACTTCGGCGCGGTCATCGGAGCGGTTCCCGCAGGAATAAACTATCTGTTTGTGCTGCTGCTATGCCTTTCGAGATATAAAGTCCTCGGCTTTGATTTCTACCCGTGGTATAAGACCCTGACCTTCTACTTCATGCCGATAACCTATCTTTTTGCGCCGAACTCGCTTGTTTTCGACGAAACCGGCCGCTCGATGTCGGCAAGCGTCCCCGCGTGGGACATATCGACTCTCGGAATATTCATAATTTCCGTTCTTCCGCTATTCTTCCTTCTGGTCTGCTGGGCGGCGTTCTATGTCGGATATGAGCATATCGACCTCAAAGAAAAAATTCTCTACGGCGGCAAGCGCGGGTCATAAAACCTCAGACAACCTCATAGTCTTTTAAAAAAGACTTTGGAGGAAATCAATATGTTGAAAAAGCTGTGGGTCAACCGTGTCGGAGCGCTTATCGTGATGCTCTGCACCTATCTTCTTGTATTCGGATTCATCAAAACCGCCTCTCTGCCTGAGCAGGTGATCCCCGCCGGAGCCGAGATCAAAAGCGCTCTGCCGGTGATAATTCTCGACGCCGGCCACGGAGGAATCGACAGCGGCTGTGTCAGCGTCAACGGCGCGGAGGAAAAGGACATTAACCTCAATATTCTTCTCAAACTGAGGGAGATGCTGAGAGTTACCGGATTTGATGTGACAGTCACCCGCGACACCGACCGCTCGATCCACGACACAGGTGTCACCGGACTCGGAAATCAGAAAAAATCCGACATGGAAAACCGCCTTGAAATTATAAATTCCGAGGAAAACGCAGTCTTCGTCTCGATCCACCAGAACCAGTTCACCGACCCTAAATATTACGGCGCGCAGATGTTCTATCCCCTCGAAAGCGAGCGGAGCGAACGCCTCGCAACAATAATGCAGAGAAGCTTTGTCGGCTTTTTGCAGCCCGAAAATTCCAGAGAAATTAAGCCCGTCGGCAGCGAAATTTATCTTCTGCACTTTGCAAAATGTCCGGCTGTCATGGCGGAATGCGGCTTTCTCTCTAACCCCGACGAGGCCGCGAAGCTCGAAAGCGATGACTACCAGTCAAAGGTCGCGTTCACAATATTTAAAGGTCTCTGCGATTTTATCTTTGAGGAGACCGGCGTCAGCGCCTACTGAGCCAAAACGAAAGGAAGTTTAAATATGCCCAAATCAAAAAGCGTGTTTGTCTGCCGCTCCTGCGGCTATGAGAGCCCGAAGTGGAACGGACGCTGTCCGAGCTGCGGCGAATGGAACACCTTTGAAGAGGTCGAAGCAGTTCCCGCAAAGAGCTCGGCTTCTTCAAGAGCTTCTGTCAGAACAGTCGAAAAAATTCAGCGGCTCAATGAGGTCGATCTCTCGGACAGCGGCGAGGTCAGATATAAAACCGGCCTCAATGAGCTCGACAGAGTTCTCGGCGGAGGCTTGGTCAAAGGCTCGCTTGTTCTGATCGGCGGCGAACCCGGCATCGGCAAATCGACGCTTCTTCTTCAGATCTGCGAATTTATGGGCGCGGATCATTCGATACTATATGTTTCGGGCGAGGAATCCGCACGCCAGATCAGGCTCAGAGCAGAGCGCCTCGGAGTTTCCTGCGACGGTCTCTATATTCTCGCGGAATCGGACGCTCAGGCAGTCGCGAACGCCGTCAGCTCGAACAAGCCGGATATAGTAATCATCGACTCGATACAGACAATGTCGATAAGCGAGATAAACTCCGCGCCGGGGAGCATCACCCAGGTCAGAGAATGCTCTAACCTATTTATGAAGCTCGCAAAATCAGAGGAGATTCCCTTTTTCATCGTCGGCCATGTCAATAAAGACGGCGCGATTGCCGGCCCGAAGGTAATGGAGCATATTGTCGATGCAGTTCTCTACTTCGAGGGCGACAGAAATCTTTCATACAGAATACTCCGCGCGGCGAAGAACCGCTTCGGTTCGACAAACGAGATCGGCGTCTTCGATATGCGCGACAACGGGCTTGAGCAGGTCGAAAACCCGTCGCAGATGCTTCTTTCCGGCCGTCCGAAGGGTGTTTCGGGCTGCTGTGTCGTATGCACAATGGAGGGCTCGCGGCCGATTTTGGCCGAAGTTCAGGCGCTTGTCGCGAAGAGCGGCGGCACCGCCCCGCGAAGGATCGCGACAGGCTTCGATTTCAACCGCGTCTGGATGATTCTCGCCGTGCTTGAAAAGCGGCTAGGGTTCTATTACGGCGCGCTCGACGTCTATGTCAATATCATCGGCGGGCTCAGGATTCAGGAGCCTGCGGCCGATCTTCCGGTTGCAATGGCGCTCTATTCCTCGCTGACCGACAAGCCGATCGGCGACGATGTTATCGCATTCGGCGAGCTCGGCCTCAGCGGAGAGATTCGCTCCGTCTCCCATATTGAGCAGAGGATACTCGAAGCACGGCGCCTCGGGTTCTCGAAGTGCATCGTCCCGCGCCACGGACTAAAGGGCGTCAGGCAGGTCGACGGGATCGAGGTAATCGGCGTTTCAAATCTCAGGCAGGCCTTTGAAGCTTTTAAATAGGCGTTTAAATTTAAAAGCGGTACGGAATATCCGTGCCGCTTTTTCATATTATGAGCTTTAAAGCGCTTTTACGCCGACATCACCGACTGCTGTTCGAGGCTGATTTTTCCTCCTTCGGCGCTGACCTTGACCATTCCGCTGACGCCCGAGATCAATAGATCAGCGAGCGGATTTTCGATTTTTTCTGAGACGGTTCGCGCAATATCCCGCGCGCCGAAGACAGAATAGCTGCTTGCTTCGGCGACTGCGCGCGGCAAACCGTCAGAAAATTCCAGCTCCAGCCCCTTGAGCTTCGCTCGGGCGGCAAGGTCGCAAAGCCGCGCCGCAGCGATTTTTTCGCAGTCCTCAAGGCTGAGCCTGCGGAAGCTGCAAACGGCGTCGAGGCGGTTCATCAGTTCAAACGAAAACAGCTTCGACAGCCCGCCGCGAGCGTCTCCCCTTTCGACTTCAGAGCCGGAAAACCCGCGAACCGAGCCGCCCGCCGCGACCGCGTTGGTCGTCAGAATAACCACCGAGCTCTTGAACGAGACCTTTCGCCCCGTCGAATCGGTCAAGGAGCCGGTGTCGAGAAGCTGCAAAAGGATCGCCGAGGCTTCACGGTCGGCCTTTTCAAACTCGTCAAAGAGTATCACGCAGGAAGGTCTTTTTCTGACCTTTTCGGTCAGCTCGCCGCCCTCGCCGTAGCCGACATATCCCGGCGGAGAGCCGATCAGGCGCGAGACGCTGTGACGTTCGGAAAATTCCGACATATCAAGGCGTATCAACGAGTCTTCGCTGCCGAAAAGGCTTACAGCCAAAAGCTTTGCAAGCTCTGTTTTGCCGACTCCGGTCGGGCCGGAGAACATCAGCGCAGCCATCGGCCCGTCGCCAGATCTTAATCCCGTGCCTGTGCGCTTCAAAGCACTGACAACGGTGCTTATTGCCTCCTCCTGACCGATGATTTTTGAGCTTAGTTCTCTGCTTATTTCTTCCGAACGCAGAGCCATAAGTCTGTCCTGCGGGATAGATGTCTGTAAAGTGATAATCCTTTCCACGTCAGAGGCGCTCACCCTTATCCTCTCTCCGTGAAGATCGGTCCGCCTGAAAAGCTCGTCAAAGTAGCGCTCTTTCGGTATTTTTCCGCTCACATAGTCGTTGAACGCCGATGACAGATCTCGCTTTGTTTCATGTCGTGTGAAGGCATTAAGCTTTACATTAGCACATGCCTCGTCGATTATGTCGATCGCCTTGTCGGGCAGACAGCGGTCGGTGATATATCGCGACGAAAGACTGACCGCCGCCTCGATCGCCGAGCGGTCGATGTCGACACCGTGGTGCTGTTCATATTTTGATTTTAAGCGCGTGAGCATTTTGACCGCTGCCTCCTGCGTCGGCTCATTGACCCTTATCACGCAGAATCGCCGTTCTAGCGCTTTGTCGCCCTCAATAGTCCGGCGGTATTCGTCATAAGTCGTTGCGCCGATCAGCCTGAGTTCGCCGCGCGCAAGCATCGGTTTGAGAATATTTGCCGCATCGATCGCTCCCTCCGCTGCTCCCGCCCCGACAAGGGTGTGGAGTTCGTCGATGAAAAGTATCACGTCTTTAGAGCGGCCTGCCTCCTCAATGCAGGCTTTGAGCCTTTCCTCGAAATCGCCCCGATATTTTGCGCCTGCGAGCAGAGATGTCAGACTGAGCGAAAAAATCCTCTTTCCGGCGAGAGACCGTGGGACATCGCCCGAAGCTATTTTCGACGCCAAAGCCTCGACTATCGCCGTTTTTCCGACTCCCGCCTCACCGACAAGGCAGGGATTGTTTTTGCCCCGGCGCATTAGAATCTCGGTCATTCTCTCAAGCTCGGCATCTCTTTCAACGCAGGGGTCATAGCCCGGGCGGCGGGCGTGCTCGACCATATCGAAGCCGTATTTTTCAAGCTGCGCCAGGCGCTGCTGCTCGCGCTCTCTGCTCTGGCCGATAACGGCGCTTTTTTCGACTGCCTCCCCTGCGCTGGTGTAAAGCCGCGAGATGTTGCAGTTGAGGTCGAACAGTATGCTTCGCGCTGTGGAGTTTTGTTGATTCAGAATGGCGCAGAGAATATGTTCGGTGCCGGCCTTAGTATTTGAGACCTCGCAGGCGGTTCGCTTTGCAAATCTTATGCAGCGCTTTGCAGCGGGGGTAAGCTGCGAACCGGTGACTGATGTCGGCTCCCCCGTTCCGATAAGCTCTGTTATCTTAGCCTCCACCGCCTTATAGCTGACCGAAAATCGCCCAAGGATCGAAGCTGCTGCGCCCGATTCGTCGCTTAGAAGCCCGAGAAGAAGGTGCTCGGTGCCGACATAGGTGTGGCCCATCTGCCCCGCACGTCTGATCGCGTGGCCGACTGCTCTGAGCGCAGAATCGGTGAAATTATCGTTTCCGTAAAGCTCATTGAACTCAAACATATATACCTTCCTTTCCGATAGGATTCAGGATAAATTATCGGCAGATTTCAGGTTTATAATCACGCCCGATAAATTCTATGCTCTTGATCGGCTTGCTTACGAAAACGGTGTAACACTTTTTCGGCTTTTTCATAAACTGTAATATGAAGTATTTGAAGTGCTTCAAAAAATACTACATTAAGGAGACAATTCTATGAACTGCTTCGGAAACGGCTACTGGTGGATCATCATTCTGATCCTCATCATTCTCTTCGGCTTCAACGGCTGCGGATGCGGCAATACCTGCGGCTGCGCTAACAACTGCGGAAATAACTGCGGCAACAACGACTGCGGCTGTGGCTGCGGCTGCTGATTGGCAGGCCTAAATGCCGCGGCTTTGCTGAGGCATAAGCGCAATAAAACCCGGGAGAACTTTCCCGGGTTTTATTTTTATGCGGAATATTAAAAAAATCACTTGATATAAATGAAAATATGTGGTATTATTATTACATAATACTGCTTGGGAGGTCAGAATATGGAGGAAAGAGACGATCTTAGAACTTTTTTGTACGGTTGGGCCAGATTCGGTCTTTTCTGGTTGATAAACATTTTCGGAACGATTATGGGAAAAACCGCTATTCTCGGAATTTTCGGCACATTTTTGCCTAGGCTTGCGCTTTATGACAATCCGCAGACGCTCAGCTTTATTTCCTGGTTCCTGCCGATATGGCTTTTGGTCTGGCTCTTCTGGGACGACGCCAAAAGACACACCGCCTACGGCACATATAACCCTGTGGCGGTGGAGATAATCGTTGTTTTAACTGCGGCGGTCTATTATCTTCCGGTCTTCATTCTCGAATATATGACCGACAAGAAAGTCGTCGCGACGATAACCAGCCTCTATTTCACCAGCGAATGGCTCGGAAAAATCAGCGAAGACCCGCAGATCTACGGACTGATCGGAGTTATAATTCAGGCAGTCCTCTGCATCGCGAGCTATCTGATCGGACACAGATTCTATCTAAAGAAATTCGCCGAAGAGGACGAAGCCGAAGAATAATCCTCAAAGAGTTACTGTCGTGTCATCAAGCTTATAGAGCAAAAGAATGCAGGGCGATATTGTCCCAAGATTGAGGCGGGCGTGGCTCGCTTTAAACTCAAGACCCTCTGTCGGCGGCGCAAGCGGAACCTTAACGGTAACGCTGAAGCCGCCGTTTTTTGTAGTTTCAAAAAGCGGCGCTGTCCCGACGCTCTCGCAGAAAAGCTTGAGAATGTCGAAGCCCTTTGCCCCGCCGCTGCCCGCTAACAGTTCTTCCAACTTATTATTGCTCATTCCGTATCCGTTGTCGACCACCGAAACGGCGGCGACTTCGCCGGAAGATTTCAGAGAAAGCCTTACCCGGCCTTCCTCTTTGTCGACATTCTGAAGCGAATTGACGATCAGATTAACAACGCAAAACGAGAGCCTGTCGGGGTCGGCAAGGCAGATAACGTTTCTGTCGATATCAAATTCAAGCGTTATCTCGCAGCTTCGCAGCTTTGAACGTATCATCGAGGCGATGTCTTCTAGGTGTTCCGACAGATTGAATCTGATCGGTCTGACACGCCCCCGGCTGTACTGAGACGTTTCGATGATATTCTGAACCTGTGCGAGGGTGCGGAAGCAGCAGCGCGCCTGTTCGCGGAGTATGCGAAGCTCCTCAAACATATCCGCGCACTCGAGGCGATAGTTCAGCTCCTGGTCAATTGCGAGCGCCCTGGTCATCAAGTCGCTGATTTCGTCCGGGTTGATACCCGATTTACTTATATCATACATTCCGCAAACCTCACAATCGTTTTTTGAATTATATCACATCAAACTCAGATAGTAAAGATTTTTTCCGAGATATTAAAGTTTTTTCTACTTTTCGGAAAATATTTATGATTTTCCTCCAGAGGGGAAATTTTATTGATATTTTTTTGTCAAAAGACTTGAAAAGCTGAGAGAATTAGTGTAAGATAGAAGATGCAAATAAAGTGCAATACTTTATAGGAGGTATTTTAATCATGTCAGTAAAAGTTGCAATTAACGGATTCGGCAGAATCGGCCGTCTCGCTTTCCGCCAGATGTTCGGCGCTGAGGGCTATGAGATCGTTGCGATCAACGATCTGACCGATCCCGCGATGCTCGCTCACCTGCTCAAGTATGATACCGCTCAGGGCGGCTACTGCGGCAAGATCGGCGAGAACGCTCACACTGTCGAGGTCGCCGAGAACGCTATCGTTGTCGACGGCAAGAAGATCACCATTTACAGCGAGAAGGACGCTGCCAATCTCCCTTGGGGCGAGCTTGGCGTTGACGTTGTTCTCGAATGCACCGGCTTCTACACCTCTAAGGCGAAGAGCGAAGCTCACATCAAGGCCGGCGCAAAGAAGGTCGTCATCTCCGCTCCCGCGGGTAACGATCTGCCCACCATCGTCTACGGTGTCAACGAAAAGTCCCTCACCAAGGACGACACCATCATCTCCGCTGCTTCCTGCACCACCAACTGCCTCGCTCCTATGGCTAAGGCTCTCAATGACTACGCTCCTATCCAGAGCGGCATCATGTCCACCATTCACGCCTACACCGGCGACCAGATGATCCTCGACGGTCCTCACCGCAAGGGCGATCTCAGAAGAGCCCGCGCCGGCGCCGCCAATATCGTTCCTAACTCCACCGGTGCTGCAAAGGCTATCGGCCTTGTAATCCCCGAGCTGAACGGCAAGCTCATCGGCTCCGCTCAGAGAGTTCCCGTTCCGACCGGCTCCACCACCATTCTGACCGCTGTTGTCAAGGCTGACGAGCTGACTAAGGAAGGCATCAACGCCGCTATGAAGGCTGCCGCCTCCGAGTCCTACGGCTACAACGAGGATCCTATCGTCTCCTCAGACGTCATCGGAATGAGATTCGGCTCCCTCTTCGACGCCACTCAGACTATGGTCGCCAAGATCGCCGACGGCCTTTA
>CANQJB010000025.1 GCA_947624155.1 uncultured Clostridia bacterium | reverse complement strand
GCGGTGGTTCGGCCTGCTTGCCGACAAAAACTATTTTAAAACCGTCAGGATTCTTCCCGACGGCTTCGGAATAGAATGGCGCGACGGGCAGGATATTGCTCCGCACGAGCTTTATGAGCTTTCCCAAAAAATAAATTAAAGGAAGATATTATGAAAAAATTAACAGACCGGCTGACTGCCGCCGTCTCGGCGGCGTTTGAAAAATGCGGCTATGACCCTGCGCTCGGCGCGGTGACTGTCTCTAACCGAATGGATCTCTGTCAGTTTCAGTGCAACGGCGCGCTCTCCGGCGCAAAAATCTATCGCAAGGCCCCGATAATGATCGCGAAAGACGTTGCGGAGGCGCTTTCCGGCTCAGAAATATTCTCGAAGGCCGAAGCTGTCAGCCCCGGGTTCATCAACCTCTCGCTGACCGATGGTTTTCTCGCCTCGGTTCTCTCGGAAATCTCGGAAGACGAAAATCTCGGCGTGCCGCAGTGCGAGAAGCCGGAGACTGTCGTAATCGACTACGGCGGCCCGAACGTCGCGAAGCCGCTGCATATCGGCCACCTGCGCTCGGCGATAATCGGCGAATCGCTAAAAAGGACCGCCCGAGCGACAGGTCGAAACGTGATCGGCGACGTTCATTTCGGCGACTGGGGAACGCCCTACGGCCTGACTATCGCGGAATACAAGGTCCGCCACCCCGACTGGTCCTGCTTCAAGCCGGATTTCGACCCCGAAAAGGACGAGATCCCCGAGATCAACGAGGCCGAGCTATATGAGATATATCCCTCTGCCTCGGCGAAGAGCAAGGAGGACGGGGAGTTCAAGATCATGTCGCGGCAGACCGTCGTCGACCTTCAGAACCGCGAGCCCGGGGTATATGCGCTCTGGAAGAAGATCAAAGACCTCTCGGTCGAGAGCGTAAAGAAAAACTATGAGCGCCTTTCGGTCGACTTTGACTACTGGTACGGCGAGTCTGATTCGGACGGCTACACCGGAGAGCTGATCGAGCGGCTCAACGAAAAGGGCCTGCTTTATGAGAGCGACGGCGCACTGGTCGTCGACGTTTCTGAGGAGGGCGACAAGGTCAGCGTTCCGCCGATAATCGTCAAGAAGTCCGACGGCTCTTCGATCTATGCGACCTTTGACCTCGCGACAATAATGCAGCGCGAGCACGACTTCAACCCCGACAGAATCTGGTATCTCGCCGACAAGCGTCAGGCGCTCCACTTTGTCCAGGTCTTCCGCTGCGCGAAAAAGGCGGGGCTTGTTCCGGAATCTACCGAGCTGCGCCACCTCGCATTCGGCGCGATGACCGGCCCCGACGGCAGACCCTATAAAACCCGCGACGGCGGAGTGATGAGCCTCGAAAGCCTTATCGACACGGTCGAGGAGGCGGCGATGGAAAAGCTCAGGGATTCGGAATATATCTCGGGCGACAAGACCGAGGCCGCCCACAGGATCGGCGTTGCTGCGCTCAAATTCGGCGATCTCTCAAACCAGCCGGTTAAGGACTATATCTTTGACCTCGACCGGTTCCTCGCCTTTGACGGCAAGACCGGAACCTATCTGCTTTATACCGTCACGAGGATAAATTCTATCCTCAAAAAGGCCGGAATCGGATATGACGACCGGCTCGCGCCCTCGGAAATCTTCGGCGGCGGCGAACGCGATCTCGCTCTGCTTCTGGCGCTCTCGGGCGAAAGCTTTGAAAAGGCGTTCGCCGACATGGCGCCCTCGGCGCTCTGCGACAGCGCTTATAACATCGCCTCGGCGTTCTCGAAATTCTACCGCGACAACAGGATCTTAACCGAGGAGGATCCGAAAAAGCGTGGCTGCTGGCTTGCGCTCTGCTCGCTGACAAGGCGGATTCTCGTCAAGCTTCTCGACTGCCTCGCGATCGAAACGGTTGAAAATATGTGACCCGAAGTACAAAAATTCGGACTCCGGCAGGGCTTTAAGAAAATATTTTCAGGAAAGTTGCACCTTTGCGTGCAACTTTTTTTGTTTTCGGACTGTAAGTGAAAGGGCAAACAAAATTCACCTTTCGGAAAGGACGGCTAATATCGCTAATTCAGAAACAAACAGGCCCGCCGGGGTTTCGGACGAATCCGCGGCGGATTTCGCAGACTATTTTTCTTCGCTCGGCAACCCTCAGGAAGCGGCGCTGAAGCTCGGGATCGGGCCGAGTGACGCTCTCGGCGAGGGAATTAGGCTGATGAACGACCAAAGGGTCAGAAGGCTTTTAAAGAGAAAGAGCGGCAGAGACACAAGGACCGAGGCGCTCGCGGGGCTGAGGCGGCTTGCGTTCGGCAGAATCAACGACGCGCTCGCGCTTTTAAACGACGACCGTCCCTTTGACCCCGAGCTTTTGGACCTGTTCAACGTCTCGGAGATCAAAAAGGTCAAGGGCGGCGGGGTCGAGATCAAATTCTTCGACCGGCTCGAAGCGCTTGAAAAGCTGGCCGAGCTCGAAGACAAGGCCGCCGACTTCGCCTCGGCGGACAATTTCTTTGCGGCGCTGAGCAAGAGTGTGAAGCGCTCCGAGGAGGAGATCGAGCATGTGGAGCTTTAAGGCGTTTTCGCCCAAGCAGCTCGAGGTAATGAACTGGTGGCACGACGAGAGATATTCCGGCTGCTGCGCGATAATCTGCGACGGAGCGGTCAGAAGCGGAAAAACCGTCGCGATGGGGCTGTCCTTCCTGCTTTGGGCGATGGCCTCTTTCAACGGCTCCGACTTCGCGATCTGCGGAAAGACGATAACCTCTGTTCGGCGTAACCTCGCCGACGAGCTCGCGAGATATTGCTCAAAGGGCGGGTTTGAGGTCAGTTTAAAGGTCTCGCAGAACCTGATGACCGTCCGCTACCGCTCGCGGGTCAACCGCTTTTATCTCTTCGGCGGGCGGGACGAAAGCTCTGCCGCGCTGATTCAGGGAATGACCCTTTCCGGCGTTTTGCTCGACGAGGTCGCGCTGATGCCGCGCTCATTTGTCGAGCAGGCGATCGCGCGGTGTTCTCCCGAGGGTTCAAAGCTCTGGTTCAACTGCAACCCCGACAACCCCTCGCACTGGTTCTATAACGAATGGATCAGAAAGTCAAAGGAGAAAAGGGCGCTCTATCTTCATTTCACGATGGACGACAACCCGTCGCTCTCAAAAGAGGTCAGAAGAAGATATGAGCGGCTTTACAGCGGCGCGTTTTATCAGCGGTTTGTGCTCGGGCGCTGGACCGCTCTCAGCGGGGCAGTCTACCCGATGTTTGACCCCGAAAAGCAGGTCGTCGATACCGTTCCGGAGTGTTCGAGATTCGCGGTGAGCTGCGATTACGGGACAGTCAACCCGTCTTCGTTCGGGCTGTGGGGCGAGAGCGGCGGGGTGTGGTACCGAATCAGAGAGTATTATTACAGCTCAAAGCGGGAGGGCGCGATGAGAACCGACGAGGAACACTATCAGGCGCTCGAAAAGCTCTGCGGAGACAGGGAGATCGAGGCGGTGATCTGCGACCCGTCGGCGGCAAGCTTTTTGGAATGTATCCGCCGCCACGGCAGGTTCAACGCGGTTCCGGCAGACAACGACGTTCTCGGCGGAATAAGCAGGGTCGGCGACGCTCTCAGAAACGGGAAGATCAAGATTTCGTCGGAGTGCCGCGACTGCATCAGAGAATTCGGCCTCTACCGCTGGGACGAGCAGGGCGGAAAGGACAGCGTTGTCAAGGAAAACGACCACGCGATGGACGACCTGAGATATTTTGTCAACCGGTATCTCGGGCAGAAGAGCGAAGACTGGTTCTTTGCGTCGGTGGAAAGATAATAAACGGCTGACGGGCGGGAGGGCGGGATTTACATAAATATTATTGAAACGGAAGTGAAAAATTGGCATTATTTTCAAAGTCAAAGACAAAGACGGCGCCCGAGACAGGAATCGGCACGGCGGAGCGCCGCGAGAGCATCTTTAAGCTCGGGCCGGCGGCGGAGCAGAGCGAAAGGGAGCTTTATTCAAAGCTTCGCGCAGAGGTTCCGATCATCGACGCCTGCATCGGAAAGATAATCAGGCTGACCGGCGGAATCAAGGCCGAGGCGGTAGACCCGAGGTTTCAGCCCGCGCTCGACGGCTTTGTCAGAAGCGTCAGAGTCGGGTCGTCGGGCAGGGGGCTTCAGACCTTTTTGGACTGTTATCTTGACTCGATGCTGACCTACGGCTGCGCGCTCGGGGAAATAGTTTTCGGCCGGAGCCGCAGAGGTATCGCGGGGCTTTATATCGCGCCGGTCAAGCGGCTCGATATCCGCGAGGGAAGCTCGCCCCTCTCGATTCAGTATTTTCCCTGCGGAAGCCGGAAGCCGCTTAAGATCAGCCACCCCGAAAACCTGATCTTCACCGCGCTGTCGCCGACTCCCGAGTCGCCCTGTGGGGTGTCTGTTTTAAGAGGACTGCCCGGGCTGTCGGCGATTCTGCTCAGAATCTATGAGTGCATCGGCCAGAACTTCGACAGGGTCGGCAACGTGCGCTACGCGGTGACCTATAAGCCCTCGGGCGACAACGGCGACCGCTCGTTTGCGCGCGAACGCGCGAAGCAGATCGCTCAGGAGTGGTCGAGCGGAATGAGCGCGCTAAAAAACGGCGACGTCAGGGATTTTGTCGCGGTCGGAGATGTCGGCATCAAGGTGATTGGCGCGGACAACCAGGTGCTCGACACAGAAATTCCGGTCAGACAGCTTCTCGAACAGCTTATCGCGAAGCTCGGAATCCCTCCGTTCCTGCTCGGGCTTAGCTGGAGCACCTCGGAGAGAATGTCGGCCCAGCAGTCAGACATTCTGACCAGCGAGCTGGAGTATTACAGGCGGCTTTTGGAGCCCGCCGCCGCGCAGATCTGCAACGCCTTTCTGAGGCTTTCGGGGAGCGCGGACGGAGTCAGAATCGACTGGGACAACATCAATCTCCAGGACGAATCGGAGCTCGCGCTCGCAAGGCTCCGCAGGGCTCAGGCGAGAGCAGTCGAAATTTCAAACGAAAAGGAGGAAAGAATCAGTGTCTGACAGTCAGACCAAAATGGCAAAAATCAACAGATTCACCCGCCGCGAGCTCGGCGAGGAGGAGGTTTACTGCTTCTCGGCGATACTCTGCGACAACGAGATCGACAGGGATCAAGAAAAGTTTTCGAGGCAGGCTCTCGAAAAGCTCGCCGAGCTGTTTATCGGCAAGACGGGAATCTTCAACCACGACCCGAAGGGCGAAAATCAGACCGCGAGGATCTTTGACGCAAAGGTGGTCAGCGACCCGGAGAGAAAGACCGCCGACGGCGAGGAATACGCCTGCCTGAAGGCGGAGGCTTATATGGTCAGAACCGACTCCAACGCCGATCTTATTCGCGAGATCGACGGCGGGATTAAAAAGGAGGTCTCGGTCGGCTGCGCGGTCTCGAAGGAGATCTGCTCGGTCTGCGGCAGAGACAGAAGGTCGGGCGGCTGCGTCCACCGCAAGGGCAGAGTTTATAACGGCAGAAAGTGCTTTTATATCCTCAGCGAGCCGACCGACGCTTACGAATGGAGCTTTGTCGCGGTCCCGGCCCAGCGCGGCGCGGGGGTCACCAAGAAATTCTCCGGAGAGGAGGGCTTCGCCGAAAAGACCGGCGAAAGCGAGGACATTGTCGGAAAGCTTTGCGACGACCTGAGACGCGAAATAATCAGGCTGTCGTTTCTTTCGGGAGACAGCATACCGGTCGAGCTGACAAAGGCGGCAATCACAAGAATGGAGCCGGAGGAGCTTTTAAAAATGAAGCAGGCGCTTTCAACCCTCTCCGACGGCGAAAGCGCGCCGGAGCTTGAAAAGGCTCTCGGCCAGAACACACAAAAGGAAATTGAAGCTAACAGAAGCTTCAGAATTTAAAAAAGAAAGGAATTTAAAATCTATGTATGACAACATCACCCTTGAAAAGGGACTTTACAACATCACCGGCAAGACCTTTACCGAGGCTCTTTCCGAACTCGACGCCGACGAGGCTTATGTCGGGACCGAGCTCGAAGGGCTCGACGCCTATGAGCGCCAGCTAAAGCGCTTCGGAATCAGGGTCAGCGGCCCCGACTCTGACAGAGTCGAAAAATTCTTCAGAACGACCCAGTCTGCGGTCCTCTTCCCCGAATATGTGCGCAGGTGCATCAAGGCGGGAATGGAGCAAGCTTCGGTCCTCGGCAGCATCGTCGCCGCGACGACATATACCGACGGCGCGGATTACCGCGGACTGAACATCAAAAAGAGCGGAACCGACGAAGCGGTTGCCGCAGGAAGCGCGCTTCCGATCACATCGGTCACCGGCGCAGAATCCGCCGTCGCGGTCAGCAAATACGGCAGACAGGTTCAGGCGGTCTATGAGGTTATCAGAAAGCAGCGCCTCGACCTCTTCGGAGTCGTTCTCAAATCCACCGGCGCTCAGGTATCCTCGGCGATCAACAACGCCGCGGTCACGACCCTTTATACCGACGCCGCCTCGACCGAAACCGCGGCTGCGGCAGTCACCTATGCCGATCTCGCGGCGTTCTGGGCCTCGATGAGCGACCACAACATGACCGCGATGCTCGTCTCGCCGACCTTTATGGCGAATATCCTCGCTCTCGACGAGATGAAGGATTGCAGCGGCGACCTCGGCGGAAGCGGCGTAGTCACCACTCCTTACGGCGTTAAGCTGATCAAGTGCTCGGGAATGTCGGACGAATACGCGGTCGGAGTCGACGCGGGCAGCGCGCTCGAAGCGGTTCTCGGCTCGGATATCGTCGTTGACAGCGACAGGCTGATCTCGAACCAGATCGACTGCATCGCCTTCAGCATCAGCATCGGATTTGCAAAAATCTATCCTGCGGCGGTTAAGGTGCTCAAGATTAAGGCTGCCTGACGGCAGCCTCGCGGGGAACCCCGCACGGGTTCCCCGCAAACCTCTCCTGCATGGCCTGCGCTCGCCGCTCCGGCCATATTGGGATAAAAAAGAAAGGACTATTTATGGACAGACTGAATATTGAAAACGTCAGCGCAAACTTCGCCGCCCTCGCACACCTTACCAGCGAGGAGGCCGAAACATATCTCCCGACGGTGAAATCGGCCGTCGCCTATTTCGGGCGGCTTTTTCTCCGCGACCCGACCGAGGACGAGACTCCGCTCGCGGAATATGCCTGCGGCTGCAAGGCGTTTTTTGACTACACAATCCTCTGCGCGGCTACCCCTAGGACATTTTCCTCGCAATCGGGCAGCATCTTCGCAAAGGTCTCGGAGGATGAAGCGGTCAACAACGCCGAAAAGCTGATGAGAAGCGCGATGGCGGCTCTCCCCGAAGGACTTCTCAGGGACGACGGCTTTATCTTCGAGGGGACGGAGGGCTAGATGATCACAGATCAGACCGAAATCATCAAATCTGCGCTCGCCGGCTGCTTCGACAGGGTTCTCGACCTCTTTGACATGATAAATATGCCGGAGCACAGGGGCGAGACGCTCTGTTTTGTCGGGAACGACGGCTATAAGCTCGGAGAGGCCGCCGCAGACGGCTCGGGCGGAGCTTCGGGAACCGCCGAGGTGACATATCTTATCAAGGCGCTCTCGAAGCGCGGAATGAGCGCGGCGGAGCTTTCGGAGCTTTTCGATTCAAAGGCGGTTCCGGCGCTCGGAGGCTGCGGGCTGAACATCGTCGGCCTGAAGCGCGGCCCCTGCGCCTATTCGCGGGAGCAGAACGCCTATTCCGTCTCGGCGGAGCTGACAGTCGGCTCGGAGTTTTCCTCTGAAACCGCCCCGCCCGAGATCGAGGTCTCGGTTTCGGGGACACAGATCGCAGGTATCAGAAGCTTTGAGCTCGCGGGGGTTGCAAAAACCGGAGAGACCGCGACCTTCGGCGGAGGTATCAGGACCAGAATAATCGGCCGAAGACCTCTCAGAGTAATTCTTCGCGGAAACGCCTCGGAAAGCGGAGCGGCGGCGCTCTATTCCTCGCTTTCCAAGCTGCTCGGCACTGTTCAGAGCCAAATCTCGGTAGGCGGAGAGGTCTTTGACCAAATGGCGCTGACCGACCTCTCGGTCGTCTCGGAAATCGGCAAGAGCTCCGAAATCAGAGCCGAATTCACGGAGGTGAACGAGAGCTGATGCCGAGCCTTAAACTGACGGTCAGATATGCTTCAAAGCTTGTAAACCTGACCGACTGCCTGAGCTTTCGGCTCACTAAAGACCGCTACACGCCATATACCGAGCTTAGCGGAAGGTGGTACTGCCCGTCCGACATGGCCGAGAACGAGGTGTTCATGGTTATATTCTATATCGACAACGTAATCCGGCACTACGGATATCCGACCGACATCAGAATCACCCGCGAGAACGGCAGGACGATTCTCAGCGTCGCCAGCCGAAGCCACGCCTCGGCGCTGCTTGTCAACCAATGCCCCGACGGAATGCTGACCGACATCAACCTGACAACTCTCGCGGCGCAGTCCTGGAAGCTGCCGCTGATCGTCTATGAGCCGAACACGCCGACAGTCAACTATGTCAACTACTACAACGGCACCTGTATGTGGGACGCGATAGTCTGCTACGCGATGCGCGCGACCGGCGTTTACCCCTATATCAGCGGATACAACACGCTCAAGGTCACAAAACCCGCCTCGCCGAAGCAGATCACGACCACCTCGGCGAGGCTTATCTCCCGCTCGAACAAAACCGACTATTCAAAGCTGCTCTCCCGCGTTTCGATGAAGGACATCGACGGAACTCAGGACGCCTATGTCGCGACGAACGGCGTCACTACCTCGCGAATGATGACGCGCTGCCGCGAGGAAAACTTCGACCGCGAGTGGATAATGGACCCCGACAGGGGAACGCTTTTCAAGATATATAACTCGACAAGGGGAATGTATTCCGACAGCTTCGCTTATCTCGGATATGACGCGCCCGATCTTCTCGACAGCTTTTCGGTCAGCGACCTCGGGTTCAGCGGAGAGATCGACAGGCTCGTTTTCTCGGCTACTCCCGAAAAAGGCTTTGTGACCGAGATCGGCTGCTATAAAGACGAATTCTGCCCCGCCGGAGGCTTCCCGATTTAACGGATACTGACGGGGAACCCCGAACGGGTTCCCCGTAAACCTCTACTGCATCGCCTGCGCATACGCTCACGCTCATAAACTGCGCCACGCAGTTTATGAGCTGCGGCGATCAAGGTATAAAAATCGCGGCAGAGCCCCGATTTTTATGTTTTAATGCTGCGCTTAAAAAAGGTTACCGACAAATAAAATCCCGACAGAGTGATATCTGTCGGGATTTTTATATATTCACTATCTTGCAGTTCAGCGCTTCGGCCTCTTCGGCGGAATGAGTTACCAGAAGCAGAGTTCTGCCCTCTGCGGCTTCGCTTACCGCGCCGATCACCGAGGGAAGAGTTTCGCGGTCGATTCCCTTAAACGGCTCGTCGAGGAGTATCAGCGACGGCCTAAAGAGAAGCGCACGCGCGATTGCAACTCTGCGGCGCTCGCCGCCCGAAAGCTCGGAAACCGGCTTTGAGCGAAGCTCCTCGCCGATTCCGAGGCGGCCGAGCAGCTCGGATATTCCGCCCTCGCCCTTTTGCATTACCACGCGGCAGTTAGCCTCGGCGCCGAGCGGCCCGATCAGCCGGTCTTCCTGAAATACCGCGCCGATTTTTATCCCGTCGGGCAGGATCACTTCCCCCGAATCCGGCTTTATCAGCCCCATTATCAGCCGAAGGACTGTTGTCTTTCCTGCGCCGGAGCGGCCCATCAGAGCGGTGCGGGAGCCGTCTTCGAGGACGAGATCAAAGCCTTCGAGAACCTTTTGCGCGCCGTAGGATTTTGAAACGTTTTTCAGCCCGATCATTTCCCCGCCCCCTCGATTTTTCTCTCTGCCAACCGAAGCAGGAGCATGAACAGCTTCTCGAAAACCGCGCTGATCGCGATTATAACTGCCGTCCAGGCGAGAAGGTCGCCGGTCTCGAAATAGAGCTTAGCGCGATAAAGCCGCTCGCCGACCGAGCCGGTCGAGATTCCGATAACCTCGGCGGCGATTCCGCTTTTCCAGCAGAGACCGAGCGCGACGGAGCAGGCCGAGCTCAGAAACGGAAGTATCTGCGGGAAATAGACATAGAGCAGCGTTTTCCGCCCGCCGAGCCTGAAAACCTTCGCCATTTCAACGAGGTCTCGGTCGGCGCTCTCGATTCCCTCAAGGAGATTGAGATAGATCACCGGAAAGACCATCAGAAACGAGATGAACGCGCTGAGATTCCGGCTGCCGAACCAGATTATCGCGAGGATTATGAAGGACGCGACGGGCGTAGCCTTTATAACCGAGGTTATCGGCTGAAGCAGCGCCTTTATCAGCGGGAGCTTTGATGAAATGATTGCGAGAAGCGTCCCGAGAATCAGCGCCGAAAAGAACCCGCCGAGGATTCTCAGCGACGAAAACGCGATCGCCGAGCGAAAATCTGCTGTCGTGACAAGCTCGCAGAGGCGCTTAAGCGCGACGCCCGGCGAGCAGATTATCAGATCGCTTCCGACTGCACGCGCCAAAGCCTCCCAGACTAGGATCCAGAAGGCAATGGCGCACAGCTTGTATAATGAAATCTTGAGCTTTGACTTATTCTCCGAAGTAGTAGAAGCTGTCATCAGGGAGTTCTCCTCCGACAGAGGTCGGGTCGCTGTTGAACAGTACGTTGAGGTAGGCGGTTACGTTTGCCTTCATATCGTCGCCGGTCTGGCAGACTATGTTGCAATAGGGGATTGCCTTCTGGGCGACGGGAGCTTTAACGATGTCGTATTTCTCGACAAGGGCAGCGGCGTCCTCGACGTTGTTGTTGACATATTCGACCGAAGCGGCGTAGTCGGCCATAAACTTGGCGACAGCCTCGGGGTGTTCTTCGATAAATTCGTTTCTGACAACCGTCACTCCGGTGACGAGCTGGGTGCCGTCGATCTTCTCCCATTCCTCGGTCAGGTCGAAGACGATCCTGAGATTCTCGTTCTGGGTCATCGCGACGGTAACATAGGGCTGGGGAAGCACTGCGATCGCGTCGGCGGTCTCGCTCATCTTCGCGGCAACCTCAGTCGCCTCGGAAAGATATTCGATATTGACGTCTGTCGCCGGGTCGATGCCGTTAGAAGTGAGGATATAGTTGAGAACATATTCGGGGGTGGTACCCTTGCCGGTGGAATAGATGGTCTTGCCCTTGAGATCGGCTATTGTCTTGAATGGCTCCTCGGTGTTTTCGGCCGAGTCGGGGTCGGAGGCCGCGAGGATATAGAGAACGCCGAGGGTGTTGATGTCGACTGCCTTGATTCCCTTTTCGGTCTTTTTATAGAGTACAGACGCGAGGTTGCAGGGGATATTCGCGGCGTCGATGTCGCCGTTGACCAAAAGGCCGACTATTTCGTCTGCCGTGCCGAAAATCTGAACGTCGTATTTATTCTCGGTCAGGCCGTTGTCCGAATCGTCCATCAGCTTCACCATTCCGATAGTCGTCGGGCCTTTGAGCGAAGCGATTCTGAGGGTGGCGGGCTCTTCGGGAGAATCGGCGCCGTCGGGAGCGGGTTCGCCGTTTCCGGCGTCGGAGACAGGCTCACCGGCATCGCCGTTTTCGGGAGTATCGGCGGCGTCGCCGCAGGCGGCAAACAGACCGATCACAAGCAGTAGCGAGAGGATCACTGCAAAGATTTTTCTGAGATTCATTGGGTTTCTTCCTTTCAAACGCATAACATTCTGATAACTCCGCCGCTGACCGAAATTTTGCCTGCGGCCTCAAGAGAGGACAGCGCCCGAAACAGCGACGAGCGCGAGATCCCGAGTTGGCGCGCAAGCTCGTCTTTCGGGATCCGGAGCAGGACGGCGCCGTTTTCGGCGGCTGTGCTGAGATAATAGAGCAGCCGCTCGGTGCAGTCCGAAATCGAGATCAGTCTAAGCCGGCGGGCGAGATAGATCATCTTTTCGTTGCAGAGCCTGACATAGCGGTACATCAGCCCGGCGTCCTCGGCGAGAAGTCTCGCAAATTCCTCCTTCGGAATAAACAGGACTTTCGACTGAACTCTCGCCCAGATCTTTGTCGGCATACTCTCGCGGACAAAGACGTTGCAGATTCCGAACTCGCCTCCGCGCTTCATCACCGAAACCGAGCTGCCCTCATTCGCCTCGACTCCGAGGCTCCCCGAGATCAGAACTCCGACACAGTCGGTTCCGTTTCGGTTTTCGGAGACGGGGTCGCCCCGCCGGAAATCTTCGGTAAAGCTCCCCCTGAGTGCCGAAGGGTCGAGCCCCGAAAAAAGCTCCGAGCTTTCAAGTGCGGTTTTGATCGCAGCGTTATCGTTCATAAGTATAATCCCCCGATGTTTTCAAAATATAACGCGAATGAAAACAATTTGTTAATAACCGTCTTATATGATACTGTTTTTTATTGAAAAAGTCAAGCATTTGGGTATTGAAAATTGAAATGAGTAGTGGTATAATCAGGTTGTTGCCCGAAAGCCGTCGCTTTAAATCTGCAAACAGCTTTAAAAAATCGGGCAAAGACGGAGGTATAAAATGAAGAAGTCAACTATCAAAAAGTATGCCAGACTGATCGTCAGAGTCGGCGCAAATGTTCAGAAAGGCCAAAGCGTCGTAATAAGCTGCGCGGTCGATCAGTCTGATTTCTGCGCTCTTGTCGTCGAGGAGTGTTACAAAGCCGGCGCAAAATATGTTGCCGTAAACTGGTCGAGCGACAAGGTCGAAAGGCTTCAATACCGCAACGAAAGCATCAGGTCACTGTCAACGGTACTGAAATGGCAGGAGGAAAAGCTTAAATGGGCGTCGGAAGAGCTTCCCTGCCGGATACATATTGTCTCGGAGGACCCCGACGGTCTAAAGGGCGTCAACCCGACAAAGATGCAAAAGGTCGCGGTGAACAGATATAAAGTCACAAAGCCCTATTCCGACGCGATGGAATCAAAGCACCAGTGGACAATCGCCGCGGTTCCGGGCGAGGCGTGGGCGAAAAAGGTCTTCCCCGAGCTCAGAAAGAGCCAGGCGATCGAAAAGCTCTGGCAGGCGATACTCGAAACGGTCTATGTCACCGATGACAACGACCCTGTCGAGGTCTGGGAAAAGGTTAATTCCGACTTTAAAAAGAGATGCAAAAAGCTCAACGAGTACAGATTTGAATATCTTGACTACAAGTCCTCAAACGGTACCGATTTCAGATGCTGGCTGATGCCCCGGTCGCTCTGGTGCGGCGGCGGCGAGACCGATCTCAACGGCCATTACTTCAACCCGAATATGCCGACGATCGAGGTCTTCACCACCCCGATGAAGGGAAAGGCGGAGGGAAAGGTCGTCTCGACAAAGCCGCTTTCCTACCGCGGACAGCTTATCGAGGACTTCTCGATCACCTTCAAGAACGGCAAGGCGGTCTCCTGCGAAGCCAAAAAGGGCCAGCAGCTTCTCGAAGAGATGATAAACTCCGATTCCGGCTCCTGCATGATCGGCGAGCTTGCGCTGGTTCCGCAGAATTCACCGATCAGCAATCAGAACATTCTCTATTATGAGACGCTGTTCGACGAAAATGCGAGCTGCCATATCGCGCTCGGCAGAGGATACCGCGAGTGCGTCGAGGGGTATTCCGAGATGACCGGCGACGAGCTTTCGGAGCTCGGGGTGAACGATTCGATGATACACGTCGATTTTATGATCGGCGCGCCGGATCTTTCGATCATCGGGCATACCTTTGACGGCAGAGATATTGAAGTTTTCAGAAACGGGAACTTTGTGATATGAAACCCGCGCCGGCAGGCTTGGCCTGCCGGCGGGTTTTTTAATTCTGCCTTCTGCCCTCTCGTCGCTGTTTTCTGCCACGCGCCCCTTGCTTTTTCCGGAGAAATGTGTTAGAATAATTTATTATCGGCCGATTTCAGCCCGCTGTCACATAACCGTCATATTGGCGGGGTAAAATAATCGGCAATATTACCCGGATTGGAGACTGTAAAATGACTTTAAGAAAAATATTTGCGCTGTTAATGGCGCTGGTTATGACCGCCGCCCTGCTCTCGGCCTGCGGAGACCCCGCCTCGGCGCCCGACGTTTCTTCTGCCGACGACTCTGAGGCCCAGAACGCCGAAGCCGAAAACACCGCTCTTTTGACTATAAACGGCGAGCCGGTCGACACCGACGGCCTTGTGATGATGACCATCGACGGGCTTGAAATTCCGTTCGACGAGTTCAGATATTTCTATAAATACCTCGATATGACCGCCTTCTCCAACGGCGATCCGACCTATTGGGATTCAAACCCCTCCGCCTTCGACGTTTTGAAGCAGAACCTCGAATATATGGTTCTCGAAAACAACTGGGGCAATTTGCTCGCGCTGAAATATAACATCGAGATGACCGACGAAGACCTCGCCGAGGTCGAGACCTATATGGACGAGCAGCGCGGATATTTTGAGTCCGACGAGGAATTTCAGTCGGCGCTTGCAGAATCCTCTATTTCGGAGGATCTTCTGAGAAGGATCATCGCCGGTCAGGTTCTCAGCAACAGAGTCTATGAAGAGCTCTATTTGAAGGACGGCGCGCCCCTCGCCCCCTCGGACGACGAGATCAGGGAAACGCTGACCAACGACTACGTCAGAGTTTATCACGTCCTGGTCACCTTCGACCACTTCAGCGGCCTCGACGGCTATGTCGACGCGGACGAGGAAACTCTGAAGCAGGCCGCGCTAGACTATGCCAACCAGCTTCTCGGTCAGATTCAGGACGGTGCGGACATCTATGAGCTTGCGCAGGCGGCCGACGACCCCGGAATGATCGACAACGAGGACGGCTATTTCTTCACCTACGGCGAAATGGTCGAACCGTTTGAGGAGGCTTCCTTCGCGCTTCAGCCCGGCGAGCTAAGCGGCATTGTCGAGACCTCTTACGGCTATCACATCATTCTCAGGCTCGAACAGGATCAGTATATCGAGGACAACTGGGACACGGTCCGCGGGGACTATATCAACGCCGTGTTTAACGAAAATACCGACGAAATGCTTGAAAACGCCGAGATCGTCTACTGGGATCAGTATGACAGCCTCACTCCCGACAGCATAGGGTAAAAAGCTATGAGAATTTTAATCGGCTCCGCGGCTCTCGTTTTGAGTATGATACTGCTCTCCGGCTGCCTCGGGGCCGATGAGCGCGCTTCGGGGGATATTTCAGAGACCGTTCCCTCGCCCGAGGTGACAATTCAGACCGCGCCGGAATCGCCTGAGCCGTCCTCTGCCTCCGAACCCAAGCCCGAGCCGGAACCTGAACCCGAAGAGACCGAGCCGCCCGAGATTGAATATGACCGCGCTGTTCAGACCGACGAAGAGCTCGGCGAGGAGCCGGACAGCTTCGCCCTCCCCGAGGAGTTTTATACTCAGATTCAGGAGCTGATTGAGCGCTACGGCCTCAACCCCAACTGCGACGGCAGCGACGAATGCCTCTGCAACCCGGAATTTGAGGAGCTCGACGCCGAAGGGAACGTCGTCACCCCGCGCGAGAGGTGCATTTCGATCTATTACCGCGACATTCTTAGCGGGTTTGAGTTTGAGCTCAACCCCGGCGCTCACTACCCGATCGCGAGCTCGGTAAAAATTCCGTTCTGCACAATGATCTATGAAAAGCTCAGCGCGGGCGAGCTCGACCCCGAAACGGTCCTGACCTATGAGGAGCGGCACTATTTCGAGGGCTCGGGGGTAATCGTCGAGGGGGATTTCGGCCAGCAGTTCACGATCCGTGAGCTTTTGGGCCTCGCGATCACCCGAAGCGACAATGTCGCCTACGAGATGTTAAAGGACTTGGTCAGTTGGGACGACTTTTCGGCATATCTCGCCGAGGCGGGCTGCACCCACCCTCAGGACGTCAGACGCTCGAAGCAGAAGCTTTGCACCGAATCTGCCGGGGCCTACGGCAGGATACTTGCAGATTATCTCAGATCGGACCCGGAGGACGGATTTGTCGAGCTCTATAAAGAGGATCTGCTGAACACAAGGGTAAAGATGCTTGTTTCGGATTATCCGATATACAGAAAATACGGCTGGACAAACTTTGCCTTCCACGACATCGGTTATGTCGACGCGCCGAGGCCCTATATTCTCGGGGTGCTGACCAACTTCACAGGCGACGGCCCCGACGATTACAGAATATTCCGCGAGATCAGCGGGCTGGTCGAAGAATTCAGCCAACCCGAAAATTCCGGTGAATAATGGGTTGACAACCCGGAAAAACTGTTGTAAAATACAATCTGCGAGTAAGCCATGCGGCAGCGGACGTCGGTTAATCCCGGCGTATGAGGAAAGTCCGAGCATCACAGAGCAGGGTAACTGCTAACGGCAGCCGGGGGCGACCCTAGGGAAAGTGCAACAGAAAACTACCGCCGCTTTAAGCGGTAAGGATGAAAAGGCGAGGCAAGAGCTCACCGCTGGGCGGGAGACCGCCCTGGCGTGTAAACCCTACCCGATGCAACACCGTTTGGTTCGGTAATGTCAACGCCTGCTCGGCGGGCATACCGTTAAAGGTGGCTTGAGTGGCGCGGCGACGCGACGCCTAGATAGATTGCCGCACTAGACAAAACTCGGCTTATCGGCTTAGTCGCAGCCTTATTAAGGCTTGGCCGCAACCAAAACTGCGGCTTTCGGTTATATCCCAATTCAAAGAAGGGTTGAAATAATTTATGGCAAAGAAATTTATCGCGGCGGCGCTGATGATCACGGCGCTTCTGCTCGCGGGCTGCGGCGAAACGGTCGCAAGCACACAGGTTCTCGACTACGGCGATTTTGAAGACTATTACAGCAGCCTCCAATATGAGGTCAGAAACGACGACGGAGTCGTCACCGAGCAGATGTACTTTTTATGCACCGACCCTGAGCTGACCGGAATCGCCGGCAAGAAGAGCGTTTATTTCAACGGCGAGACCGGCGAAATGAACCGCTACACCGTTACAATCGGAATACTTGCGGTCGAGAGGGTCTATTCCTACACCAAAGACGACCTCGGGCAGACATATTACACCGAGATGTTCTATGATTCCGGCCAGGTTTTAAAGCGCGGAACCTGGGACAACAACTATTTCGACACCGAGGGCAAAACCTATCGCGACACCGGCGAGGAGGTCTATTATACCGACGGAAAGACGGTAAAGACCTTCCACCTTGAGCACTATGAGGACGGAAAGCTGGTCGAAACCACCGACAGGACCTTTGACCCTCACGGCGAAATGACCTCGGAAACGGTAAAATAAAAACTGGCGGAGAACCCCGAGCGGGTTCTCCGTGATTTTTTTCAGACCTTTGCAGTCCCCCATAAAACGGCAAAAGCAGACGAAGCCGTCTGCTTTTTGCGTATAAAAGCGCGCTTATTAAAATTCATCTTACCAATAATACGGATTTTCATTTTTCTCCAGTCAAGCCCCCGATTTATCGCGCAAAATCGGCAAGCAGCTTTATAGTCTGCTCTTTATTCTGTCTTACGCCTTGCCCTTTGCGCCCTTGACGCCGCCGAGCTTTATCCCCGAGAGGACGTTTGTCTCAAAAGCATAGGTTATTTTCTTCTTCTCGCGGTCGCGTTCGAGCGCAAGCGAGATCAGCTCGTCTAAAAGCTCGGGATATTTCTTGCCCGAAGCCTCCCAGAGATAGAACGCGAGCGAGCCGGGGATTGAGTTTATCTCGTTGAGATAGATGTCGCCGGAATCGTTGTCGATCATGAAGTCGATCCGCGCGACGCCGCTGCATCCGAGCGCAATGAACGCTCTGACCGACAGCTCGCGGATCTTCTCGGAATGCTCTTCAGAAATGTCGGCGGGGATTACCCTTTTTGTCGAGGCCATGCCCTTTGAAGACTTCGAACCGCCGATATATTTGTCTTCATAGCTGAGTATCTCGTCGCTGCCGACCGGCCGCTCACACACCGAGGCGGCCGCCTTTCTGCCGTTTCCGACCACCGAGCAGTTGACCTCGGTCAGGTTGACTATCGCGCGCTCGATCAGCACGCGGTCGGCATATAAAAACGCATCTGCAACCGCCTCGGCGAGCTTTTCGCGGTCGGCGGCCTTTGAGATTCCGACGCTCGAACCGAGATTTACCGGCTTGACGATCATCGGGTAGCCGATTCTTTCCTCGATCTCCTCGACCGATTTGATGTTGTCGATGATCTCGGGGCTGTCGAGAACAACGCTGTCGAGAACCGGTATTCCGCAGCTTCTGAAAATCGCCTTCATCGCGTATTTATCCATCGAGAGCGCCGCCGAAAGAACGTCGCAGCCGACAAACGGCACACCGATCAGATTTAAATAGCCCGCGACGGTGCCGTCCTCGACATTCGTCCCGTGAACGACCGGAAACGCAACGTCGATATAGTCGACAAGAGGCCTCTGAAACAGCTTCGGCTGAGTTCTTATTATCGCCGGGCGGCCCGAAATTCTCGCGAAAGCGACCTCAAAGCTTTCGGCAATCAGCAATTTGATGTCCTTATAGGCTTCGATGTCGCCGACTCTTTCGCCGCAATACATCTCGCCCGATTTTGATATGTAGACCGGAATGACGTCATATTTCTCTCTGTCGAGGCTCTGGGCGGCCTGGAGCGCGGAAATGATCGAGATTTCGTGCTCGACCGATTTTCCGCCGAATATAAGTGCAACCTTTATTTTCATAAAAAATCATCTCCGTAATCAGTAATTGTCCGGTAAATCGTTTTCAAGGAGTATTATCTTCTTTTTTTCGCCGGTTGTCAAGGTGTAAACTCGGCTCATCGCCTCGTTCAGGCTCTTTGCGTCGAAGATTTTCTCCTCCGGGAAGCCCTTTTCGGTCAGCCCGCGGTGTATCGCGGGTGCGGCGGCTCCTGCGACAAGCGCGACATAGTCGCAGACTTCGGCGGCTTCGGTTCCGAACTCGCGGTTGAGCTCCTCGCTCTTTTCGCCGAGCTCGACCATTCCCGGGGTGACGAGGATTTTATAGCCGTCGAGCATCGACAGGGCTTCGAGCGCGGCTCTCGCGCCGGAGGGGTTGGAGTTATAGGCGTCGTCGATTATCGTTACATCGCCGTTTCTCTTGAGTTCGAGTCGGTGCGGAACGCTTTCGAGCCGCCTGACGGCGGTTTTAAGGTCTTCGAGCGGAATGCCGAGTGTGTTCGCGGCGGCGATCGCCCCGCAGATATTCAGAACGTTGTGTCGGCCGATAAGCTTTGTCTTGTATTCGCATTTACCGCCCGACGGCGAGACGACGGTGAACTCCGAACCGGAAGCGGTGACGCTGAGGCCCTCGACATAATAGCCCTCGCGGGAATCTAGGCCGTAGCCGATAAAGCTTCTTCCGGCCGAGCCCTCGCGGACATATTCGCTGTCCATATTGAGCCAGAGACTGCCGTCTTCGGGCAGTGCGTCGGCGAGCTCGAATTTCGTCTTTCTGACATTCTCTATGCTCCCGAAGCTTTCAAGGTGCATCGGCCCGACCGAGGTGATTATTCCGTGTTTGGGGTGAACGATGTCGCAGATCTCCTTTATGTCCCCGACATTCTTAGCGCCCATCTCGCAGAGAAAGATGTCGTGAGTCGCCCGAAGCTCCCCGCGGATTGTTCTGACCACTCCGAGCGGGGTATTGAAATTACCCGGCGTTTTAAGAACATTATATTTTACGCTGAGTAATTCATCTAAGAAGTATTTTACCGAGGTTTTGCCGAAGCTTCCGGTGATACCGATTACGGTCAGGTTAGGGCATTCCTTTAAAATCCTCTTTGCATCGTTGATGTAGTGCCGGTTGATCGCCTGCTCGACAGGGCGGTTGATGAGATTCGCGAGGAGCACCAAAAACGGCGCGGCAATTATCATCGCGACATAGATTATACTCATAAATGTCGGCGCGAGCGAGCCGAAGACCGGGAGGTTCAAAAGCGTCGGCAGAAGATAGATTATCGCGGCGGTCACAAGAAGCCGCTTTATCCTCGCAGTGTATTTGAGCGGAACTTTATAGCTCTTTTTGGGAAAATGGGCGATCACCGAATAGACGAACATCGCGGCTATTACCGTATAGAAGGTAAGAAAGCGGCGGAGGTCGAGGTCGCGGTTCACGAAAATGACATATATTTCAAGAACGGCAACGGGGAAGACCAGCCAGAAGTGGTTGTTTGTTTTCAGCCATTTGAGCTGAACCTTCGGCTTATAGGAGTTGAGCTGAAAGATGTGGATATAGCGGCGGATCGGGAACCACGCCGTTACAAGATAGAGAGCTGTTAAAATTATTCTGATCATTTACCGGTTTCCTCCTCAGATATTCAGGAACGACGCGACCACCCGCGCGACATATTCCGGAGCCTCCAAAAAGCTGTAATGCCCCGCGCCCTGAACCTTTACAAGCCCCGAATCGGGTATCAGCCTTTCCATCAGCTCGCCGTCGGAAAGCGGAGTCGCGGTGTCGGCGGTTCCCCAGATCAAAAGGGTCGGAGCCTTTATTTTCGGCAGATCATGCCTCAGATCCTCGTTGACGACTTTGACAAGGGTCTGTCTCATCACCGGCGAGGCGGCGTTATAGTCGGCGGAGCCGCGCTTTTTCCGCATCTTTTCGACAGCGTCGGGGAAGAGCTCTTTCAGCGGCGGCAGACTCATTATCTTCCTGCCCGTTTTATAGAATATGAGGCTGAGGCGCTGTTTAAGAGTCTTTTTCGGCTTTATTCCCGCCGAGTCGAGAAGAATTATCTTTGAAATTTTAAAGGGCAGCTCACGCTCGGTGAGTTTTAAGATAACTCTGCCGCCGAAGCTGTGGCCCAAAAGGATCACCGAGCCCGGCGCGAAGGGCTCGAGAAATTTGAGAATAAAATCGGCGTAGCGGCCGACGTCCCAGGGCTCCGAGGGCTCGGCTGAGCCGCCGAAGCCGGGCATATCCGGCGCGAGAACGCGGTATTTTTTTGAGCAAAGCCGGATAAGGCCCTCAAATAGCGAGGCACGGCTGCCCCAGCCGTGGAGCATAAGAATGATCTCGCCCTCTCCGCTGTCTGTGTATTCGGTTCTGATTCCGTCAACCGTTGCTGTCATTTATCACCACTCCGTAAACCGTAATCAAAACTATTATATCATGAACCCGTGACGATTTCCACTGTTTTTTGAAACATTGCCCAAATTATTTTTTTACGTCAAACTAAAGCCGTCATTTTGCCTATTGAAATCCGGCGGGTTTTATGGTATGATGACTTTGATTTGGGCTTGATATAGCCCCGATTAAAATATCAGAAACGGAGGCTGATTTATGCAAGTTTCAGCAGCAAGCGATCCCGGAATGGGACTTGTCATCGGAATGGGACTAGGAACGGTTTTTGTCGGTCTGATCTGCATTATCGTCATCTGCTACATAATGGGTGCGGTAATCAAGCTCTTTGAATCCCGCAAGCCCGCAAAGCCCGAGCCTGTTTCCGAACCTCAGACGCCACCCGCCGCCGAGGAGCCGATCGCGAACAAGGAAGAACTGATCGCAGTCATTTCGGCTGTTATCGCAGAGGAGCTCGGAGAAAGCGCAGAAGCAATCAGGATCAGGTCGATCCGCAAAGTATCATAAAATTTTTTGGAGGAACAACTGATGAGAAATTACCGTGTAAATGTAAACGGAACCGAATATGAGGTCTCGATCGAGGAGATCGCCGCTTCCGAAGTCAAGGCAGCTCCCGCAAAGCCCACCGCCCCCGCGCCGAAGGCAGCCCCCGCCGCGGCTGGCGCAGGCGAGAAGATCACCGCCCCGATGCCCGGAAATATCCTTGCGGTCAATGTCGCCGCCGGCCAGACCGTTAAATCCGGCGATGTGCTGATGATCCTCGAAGCGATGAAGATGGAGAACGAAATCATGGCTCCGAAGGCCGGCAAGGTCACTTCGGTCACCGTCTCAAAGGGCTCTACCGTTGCCACCGGCGACGTTCTCTGCACCGTTGAATAATCGCGAGGTGCAAGATGAGTGCTTTAACTGATTTTCTGAAATCGACGGGCTTCGCCCTTATCGGCGGAGACCCGAAGGTTCTGATTATGATCGCGATTTCCTTCGTTCTGATGTATCTCGCGATCGTCAAGAAATTTGAACCGCTTCTCCTTTTGCCGATCGCCTTCGGTATGCTCTTGACCAACCTCCCCGGCGCGGATATGTTCCACGAGCTTCTCTTCGCCGGAGGCCATGTCCACTGGGACATCTTCGGCGGAGCGCAGATCACCCAGGAGATGATCGACGAGTTTGCCGCGTCCGGCGTTTCGGCGAATATCCTCGACGAAATGACCGCGCTTTTGGGCCAAACCGTCACCCCCGGGCTTCTCGACGTCTTGTATTTAGGCGTTAAGCTCGGAGTTTATCCCTGCCTTATCTTCATCGGCGTCGGCGCGATGACCGATTTCGGCCCGCTGATCGCCAACCCGAAGTCGATGCTTCTCGGCGCGGCCGCCCAGCTCGGAATATTCATCACCTATATCGCTGCCAACCTCTTGGGCTTCACTCCCCAGCAGGCCGGCTCGATCGGAATTATCGGCGGAGCCGACGGCCCGACCGCGATCTATACAACAATGATCCTCGCGGCTGATCTCTTAGGCCCGATCGCCGTCGCGGCATATTCCTATATGGCTCTGATCGGCGTCATTCAGCCGCCGATAATGAAGGCTCTGACCACCAAAAAAGAGCGCTCGATAGTAATGAAGCAGCTCCGGCCCGTTTCAAAGACCGAGAAGATAATCTTCCCGATAATCGTAACCGTTTTCGTGACCCTTCTCGTTCCCTCTGCCGGCCCGCTGATCGGCTCGCTGATGCTCGGCAACCTTATAAAGGAATGCGGAGTCTGCGACAGGCTTTCAAAGACCGCTCAGAACGAGCTTATGAACATTGTCACCATCTTCCTCGGAGTTTCGGTCGGCGCAACTGCGACCGCCTCGACATTCCTGACCTGGCGCACCATCGGCATTATCGCGATGGGCATTGTCGCGTTCTCGATGGGTACCGCCGGAGGACTTCTCCTTGCGAAGTTCATGAACCTATTCCTGAAGGAAAAAATCAACCCGCTTATCGGCTCGGCAGGCGTTTCGGCAGTTCCGATGGCCGCGCGCGTTTCACAGAAGGTCGGCCAGGAGGAGAACCCCGGAAACTTCCTTCTGATGCACGCTATGGGTCCGAACGTCGCGGGAGTAATCGGTTCCGCTATCGCCGCGGGAGTTCTGATCTCCCTGCTCGGCTAATTTTAGGAGGACAGTATGGCTAAAAACCCTTTGAAAATCACCGATACAATTTTAAGAGACGCACACCAGTCCCAGGCCGCGACAAGAATGAGGCTCGAGGATATGCTCCCCGCCTGTGAGCGGCTCGACAAGATCGGCTATTGGTCGCTCGAATGCTGGGGCGGCGCAACCTTCGACTCCTGCATGAGATTTCTGAACGAAGACCCTTGGGAGCGCCTCAGAGCCCTCAAAAAGGCGATGCCCAACACCAAGCTCCAGATGCTCTTCCGCGGCCAGAATATTCTCGGCTATAAGCACTACGCCGACGACGTTGTCGACGCATTCGTCAAAAAGTCGATCGAAAACGGAATCGACGTAATCAGAATCTTCGACGCCCTCAACGACACCCGCAACCTCAAAGCCGCCATCGACGCAACCAAGAAATACGGCGGAATCTGCGAGGCCGCGATAAGCTACACCACCAGTCCGGTCCACAACGAGGAGTATTTCGTCAACCTTGCGAAGGAGCTCGAAGCGATGGGCGCAGACACTATCTGCATCAAGGACATGGCTAACCTGCTTCTGCCCTATGACGCGGCGTCGCTCGTCTCGAAGCTCAAAAAGGCGGTAAAGATCCCGATCCACCTTCATACCCACAACACCACCGGCACCGGCGACATGGTTTATCTCAAAGCCGCCGAGGCGGGAGTCGATATTGTCGACACAGCGCTCTCTCCTCTCGCCAACGGAACCAGCCAGCCCGCGACCGAATCGCTTGTCGCGACAGTCGCCGGAACCGAGCGCGACACCGGGCTCGATCTCGCGGCGCTTTCTGACGTTGCTGCCCATTTCAGAAATGTCGCCAACAAGCTCAAGGCAGAGGGAATCCTCGACCCGAAGGTTCTGAATGTCGACACCAAGACGCTTATGTATCAGGTTCCGGGCGGAATGCTCTCAAACCTGATCAGCCAGCTCAAGCAGGCCAACGCCGAGGATAAATATTACGAAGTTCTCGCAGAAGTCCCGAATGTCAGAAAGGACTTCGGCTATCCCCCGCTCGTCACCCCGACCAGCCAGATCGTCGGCTCGCAGGCGGTTTTAAACGTCCTCTCCGGCGAGAGATATAAGGTATTCACCAAGGAATCGAAGGCGCTTTTGAGAGGCGAATACGGGCATCTGCCCGGCGAGGTAAACGAGGAAGTCCGCAGAAAGGCGATCGGCAGCGAAGAAGTAATCACCTGCCGGCCGGCAGACCTGCTCGAACCCGAGCTTGAAAAATACCGCGAGGAATGCAAGAGCGTCCCCGGCTTCAACGGCTCCGAGGAAGACGTTCTGAGCTACGCTCTGTTCCCGCAGGTCGCCGCGAAGTTCTTCGCCTCCCGCCTCGCTCCGAAAGAGGAGCCGAAGCCCGAGAAGAAGCCCGACGGCCCGAGAACGATCTATGTAGACGCGAGCGCGGTGCTCTGATATTTCGGGAGGGTGTGCTGTTTCGCACGCCCTCCCTTTTTTGAGGTGTAAAAATGTATGCCGTCGAAATCA
>CANQJB010000024.1 GCA_947624155.1 uncultured Clostridia bacterium | reverse complement strand
CTGCGAGGCCGCCGGCCGCGGGATTGACACCTTTGAGACCGCGGCGACTGTCAACACCGGACGCCTCGGAATCTTCCACGGAATGAAGTCATATTTTTGCCAGGACGAATTCGGCCAGATCGCGCCGGTATATTCGATCTCGGCGGGGCTCGACTACCCCGGAATCGGCCCGGAGCACGCGCATCTTCACGACATTGGCAGAGCGCAGTATGTCCCGATCACCGACGACGAAGCGGTCGAGGCGTTTGAATACCTTGCGAAGACCGAGGGAATAATTCCCGCAATCGAATCGGCCCACGCGCTCGCCTACGCGATGAAGCTCGCGCCGAAAACGGATAAGGACAAAATAATCGTCGTCACACTCTCGGGGCGGGGCGACAAGGACTGCGCGGCAATCGCAAGATACAGAGGTGAGGATATCAATGAGTAGAATCAAATCGGCTTTTGAGAACAAAAAGGCGTTCATTCCCTTTATCACCTGCGGCGACCCCGATCTCGAAACGACCGCCAAAGTCGTCCGCGAGGCGGTCAAAAACGGCGCCGATCTTATCGAGCTCGGCATTCCGTTTTCTGACCCGACCGCCGAGGGGCCGGTGATTCAGGGCGCGAATATCCGCGCTCTCGCCGCCGGAACGACTACCGATAAGATTTTTAATCTCGTGCGCGAGCTTCGCCGCGACGTTGAGATTCCGCTTGTGTTTATGACCTATGCGAACGTCGTCTTCAGCTACGGCTCGGAGCGCTTTATCTCGACCTGTCGCGAAATCGGCATCGACGGGCTGATTCTGCCCGACCTGCCTTATGAAGAGCGGGACGAATTTCAGCCGGTCTGCCGAAAATACGGAATCGACCTGATACCGCTTATCGCGCCGACCTCGGCAAACCGAATCGCGATGATCGCTAAAGCCGCCGAGGGGTTTATCTATGTCGTTTCGAGCCTCGGAGTCACCGGCGAGAGAAAGGAGATCACCACCGACATCGGTTCGATTGTCAAAGTTATCCGCGAGAACAGCAGTCTGCCCTGCGCGGTCGGCTTCGGAATTTCGACCCCCGAGCAGGCGAAAAAAATGTCCGCCCTGTCGGACGGCGCAATAGTCGGCTCGGCGATAATCAAAATCATCGAAAAATACGGCAGGGACGCCGCGCCGTATGTCGGCGAATATGTCCGCTCGATGAAAGAGGCGATGTAAAAGCCTCGGGAGGCAGCCATGAATTATCTTGAAAACTACTATCAGAACTATGACGAGGACGGCAGACTGCTCTCGCAGCACGGCCGGGTCGAATATATCACCACTCAGAAGTATATTCACGAATATCTCAGCTCGGGCTCTGTTCTCGAGGTCGGCGCAGGCACCGGAAGATACAGCGTCGCGCTCGCGAAGGAGGGCTTTGAGGTCACCGCGGTCGACCTTGTCGCCCACAACCTTGAAATTCTTCGCCAAAAGCTCGACGGCAGCGAAAGGATCACGGTCTTGCAGGGAAACGCGCTCGATCTGTCCGCGTTTTCGGACAATTCGTTTGATATGACTCTGCTTCTCGGTCCGATGTATCACCTATATTCAAAAGAGGACAAGATTCGCGCGCTGTCGGAGGCGGTCACGGTCACAAAGCCGAAGGGGCATATATTTGTCGCCTACTGCATGAACGAGCCGACGGTGATTCAATATGTCTTCGGGCTGAACAAGCTGCACGAGGTGATGGAGCTGAATATGCTCACGCCGGATTGGCACTGCGTGAGCGAGCCGAAGGATCTGTTTGAAATGGTGCGCACAGAAGAGATCGCCGCGCTTGACGCCGAGGTCCCCGTTAAACGGGTCAAACTGGTGGCCACGGACGGCGCGACAAACTATAAGCGGGAATACATCGACGCTATGGACAAGGAGACGTTTGAAAAATGGGTGGAATACCACCTTGCAATCTGCGAACGGCAGGACCTCGTCGGCGCTTCGCACCACACGCTTGATATTTTGCAGAAAATATAATGAAAAGCACCCAAAGAGGGTGCTTTTGCTTTATCCTCACTTCTCCCTCCACTCCCCGTTTTCGTCGAACTTGATTCTGAGCGCGATTTCGGTCAGAATGATACTGCCGGCGAGCGGAATAAGCTGAACGCCCAGAACGATCAGCAGAGCCGTTCCGAAGCCGAGCCGCTTTTGAATCAGATAAAGGGCGATAACCGACACGGGAAGGAGTATCAGTCCGAATATAAACCACAGCCTGCCGGAGAATTTGTGCGCAAACTCCCATGTGTCCCTGTTTTTCATCGACATTTCGGAGCGGTAACCGTAAAGGTGGTTGATCTCTCCCGGGGCGTTTTCCATGAAAATCGCGCCGAAGACAATCATCACCAGCGGAATGATTATCGGAGGGATAACTATTTCGTTTATCAGCACTAAAAATTCCATAAATCCTCCCTGTTATCGGCTGCGTCAAAATCTTTTGCTTCTTACTCTTCCGGTTTTTGTCAGGCTTCGCCCCGAGCCTGATTTACCCTCTTATATGACCTCACCGCTAAAACAGCGACCGCGGCTGTCAGTATGGCCATCAGGATATAAACCGCCGCAAGCCCCAAAATCCCGCGCTGATACATCGCCGCCGGAATGTCGCAGGCGGCATGAACAAGTATGCAGACGGGGTAGAGCCACGCCCTGCCCTTGACCCTTGCGCTTTCAAAAACGAGAACCGACAGGGCGATCTGAAGCACTATCATCATCGCCCGCTCAAAGAGCGACACGGCCATGTTGACAATTCCGAAGGAGGCAAAGGTCTCGATCTGCGCTCTTGCCGCCTGCTCAAGCTCGGGATTGCCCGCCGCAACAAGCTTTATCAGCTCATCAATGCCGATTGAATTTACCATAACAGTGATTACTACGCCCGAAACCATCGTCATGCCCAGAATCATAACCGACTCGCAGCCGCCGTGACCGATTCCGTACATAACTGCGGCTTTCGGTGAATCCTGCTTTTTCAGAACCGTCTTAAACGTCAAAAACCTGCCGGTCTCCTCGAATATTCCCGCCGCAAGAGCGCCGTAGATAATATATGCAATATCGCTGTTTGAAACAAACGGGAGCATGACCGCGTGAAGGAGCTGTTCAAGCAAAAGCGCAAAGATTATGAATACCCCCGCGCCGACAAAAAGTGCCGACAGGGGCGCGGTTTTTACCTTTGATTTGAATATCAGCGCATAAACCGCGGGTATGGCGGCGGAGAGGATTCCCGTCGCCGCCATAATAATAGCGGAAAACATTTAATCCTCCTTTTTCCCGTGTTTCAGATAATAGATGTATGAATAGGCCATCGGCACGACGCTTGAGAGCATTACAAGAACGAAATAGGCCCAGAAAAGCACCGGCGAGGCAGATACTACAAACGCCAAAATCACTGATATCACCCCGACCACGACAAAAACCTTGCCGCCGAAGCGGTGGGTCGCGCGCCAGTTGTTCTCATCGTTTAAGGCCCACGGGGTCTTGATGCCGATCGAATAGTTCTGCCCGCACTTCGGCAGATAGTTGCCGAGGACTATAAACAGTATCCCGCAGCCGATCAGCACTACGGTTGTGATATTGATTTTTCCGCCGAGAGCGTAGACATATACCATGCCGTTTACGAGTATTGACATTACCGGACATATCCAGAGAACCATCAAAAACGGCTTGCCGTCGATATTCTTGCGCTTAGGATCCATAAGCGTCAGCGCGGCGCAGAGTATATGCACAACAAGCATGAACGCGGGCAGCGCAAAGACTACCCCTGCCTTCGGCATAAAGCTGTCGGCCTCGCCCGCCGAGTTAAAGTGAGAGGGCATCGGGTCGGGCAGCTTATCCCATGCCAAAACGCCGAAGACTATCGGCAAAAGGGTCAGCAGCGCGGTGATTATAAGTGTCGGCAGATATTTTTTAATCATTGTCATTACCTCCTAAATCCTTTATCCAGAGCATAATTTCTTCCAAGACCGAGGCGTTGAGCTCATAATAGATGAACTTTCCCTCTCTTCGGTCGCGGATAAGGTCGGCCTCTTTCAGAACCGAAAGGTGGCGCGAAATTGCCGCGCCGGATATGTCGAAATGCTCGACAATTTCCCCGGCCGAAAGGCAGCCCCCTTTTAACATATTCAGTATCTCCCGCCGGGTCGGGTCGGCGAGGGCCTTTAACGTCGACTGAAGTCCCAAGAATTCTCCTCCTTTTTCGCCCCGCAGCGCTGCGGAAGCTTTCATTTAACATTTAGCTGAAATGTTAAATATAGAATATCACAAATACTCCCGTTTGTCAAGGGGTGGGAAAATAATTTGGCGTTTTGCTTTTAACTGCAAACAGCCCTGTGATACTCCCTGGGGTCCTTTTGAAAAGGCCTCGATTAAAATTTATTTTTAATTGTAGCCTTTAAACCCCGGCGGCCCGATCTTTCAAAACCGAGACCGGGCCGCCGAATATAAAAGGAAGTGGGGGATCAGATTTTGCAAAGGCCCTCGGCCTCGTCGGCCAGCTTTTTTAGCTCGGCGCAAAAGCCCTTCAGCCGGATTCGGTCGCGCTCGTCGGCCCAGCCGGAATGGCGAAGCAGATAGCCCAGCTTGTCGAGATAGATTTCAAACAACTTTTCGCAGTGCTCTTGGCGCTCCTCGCCTTTGAGAACCGTCATCAAAAGTGCACCGCGGGTCAGATGCTCGCTGCCAGCCATTTCGGCGTATTTTTGCGCGGTCTTGTCGTCGCCGAGACGGTGATAAACGATGCAAAGACAGTGTATCGCGCCCTCGCGCATACGCTGATCCCTGCTCTCGGAGAGAATCCTCTCACCGAGCGAGATTATCCGCCCCGTGTCGGAGCCGTTTATGTAGTGCAGCGAATACATTATATGATACGCTGCGCCGAGATCATTCGGATAATTCTCCGCGACCTTTTCCCAAACCGCGAGGCAGTCGCCATATCTCCCCTCCGCCTTGTATTCCTGCCACTTTTTCCGAGTCTCCTCGAAAAGCTTCTGCTTTTTGTATTCATTCACCCCGAGCAGGCTGTCGACAGTCACGTCATAGAACGCGGCGATTTTCGGAAGCAGCGAGATGTCCGGCGCGGTGCCGCCCCTCTCCCACTTTGAAACCGCCTGGGTCGATATTCCGAGATATTGCGCGAGCTCCTCCTGTGTGTTGCCACGATCGCGTCTGAGCTCGCGAAGTCTTTGATCAATTTTTAAATCCATTTGCATTCACCTCTATAATATAGTCTCTTTAAACCGAAAAAGGTTAGGCATTTTTTGAAAAAAATTTTTGCCGGCCGTCAAAAATTCCCTTTCAATATGATTATACCCCCCCCCGCGGAAAAAAATCAATAGCTCATTAGTTGATTCGGATTAAATTCAGTCTTATCTTAGTCTTTTGAAATAAAAAAATCGGAGCCCTTAAATCAGGCTCCGATTCGGATTGCTCTTTGTGTTTATTTTTCTAAATCTTTAAGTACCGCCTTGAACCAATCGGTCTCGCGGAACCTGTCGAACATCCAGCTGTCATCGCCGGTGAGGGCTTTGAGATAATTCTCGCACTGTGTGCCTTCGGTGTTTGTGGTGGAACTCTTTGAGTTGCCCTTGACGCCCTTCATAAACGTCGAGGTGTAGGTATATTCGCCGTCGAGGCTGTCATACTGCTTTGCAAAATGAACGAGCTGCTCAAGGTGATATCTGACCTTTTCCTCCTGATTCTCCCAACCGGCATAGATCCTCGCAAGCCAGTGATGGCGCTGGGAGACGCGGCAGGCATAGAAGCCGTAGAAGCCGTCGTCAAAGATCAGCTCTAAGATTTTCAGGAAAAACTCGTGGCGCTTTTCCCAGGGGATAGATTCCAGTTCGCAAGAACACTGCCCGATTTCGTCCGCAAATTCGACAATCAGGTGCTTGTTGTATTTCTCGCGCTCATCGTCCTTCAGAACTAACGACAAAAGGCTTTGCCTTGAGCAATACATATCCCCGCCCATATTGGCGTATTCCTTTGCTTTTTCGCTGTCTCCGAGGTTGTCGTATGATAAGCAAAGCAGCTGTATGGCGCCGTCGCGAAGCTCCTGATCGGTCGATTCGCGGAGTATGCGTTCCTCAAGCTCTATTATCTCATTATACCGTTCGGTATCGTCGCTGTTTTGGTAGAAAATCGCGTGGGCAAGCTCGGATATGACCTTATGCTCGTTCGGAAATTCCTTTAAAGCTTCGCGCCAGAGGGCGACCGAATCGGGTATCTTTCCGACGTTCTGAAGCTTTCGGCTCTCCGCTTCATACCAATCGAGGCGCTCCTGCTTTCTTATCTCGCCCACGCCCAGAAGGTCGTCGACGGTCACGTTATAAAACGCGGCGATTTTCGGCAAAAACGTTATGTCCGGCATTCCGGAGCCCGTTTCCCACTTTGAGACCGACTGCGGGCTGACGGTCAGAAAGTCCGCGAGCTGCTCCTGGGTGATTCCCCGGCTGCGCCTTAGCTCGCGCATATTTTCTGAAATAATTATATCCATAATATAATCCTCCAAATGAATTTTTTGAACTCGGCCTCGTTCTGTCTATAATTATAACCGTAATTTTCCGAAATTTCAACAACCGCGAAGTTGTCGGCAGGTTGTAAAAAACAACGGCGCGTTGTGACGGGAAACCCCGAACGGGTTTCCCGTAAACCTTTCCTGCATGGCCTTCGCTCGCCGCTCCGGCCATAAATGTATAAAACTCGGGAAGTAAATTCCCGAGTTTTATATTTTTAAGTTCATTATTAGAGATGCGAGAATGTCAAAACCTTACCTGCCATCTTTCACTGTAAGTTTTGTGGGTCTGCTTGTCGCCGCCGTGCTTTGACTCCGACTCCTCCTGCTTTTCTCTCAGCAGCCTGTCATAAAGCCCGCTGTCGATCGGCAGACTGACCGGCTTTTTAGTCCACTGCGAAAGATAGGCCGCGTTTGTCAGCATAAGCTGGTTTATTCCCTCATATCCCGGAGCCAAAAGCTCCTCGCCGTGAAGTATCGCGTTTGCGAAGTTCTGAAGAATGCCGGCGTGAGCGGTTTCCTGCTCCTTCGGCTCGAAGATTTCAATCTCCGGCCGCGCCGAGGGCATACTCTCGCTTGATTTAAAGCATAGCTCCCGCTCGTCTTCGGCGAGCCTTTTTAACGTCAGGCGGCCCTTTTCAACGATTACCGTTCCCCTTGTTCCGGTGATTTCGAGGCAGTTGGTGCCGGGGCAGTCGCCGGTCGAGGTAATAAAAACTCCGGTGCCGCCGTTCGGGTAGCGCGCAAAGATAGTCGCGTCGTCCTCGACCTCGATGTTATGCCACTTTCCTTCGTCGCAAAAGGCGGTTATCTCCGAGGGCATTCCGCAGATCCACTGCCAGAGATCGAGATTGTGGGGCGCCTGATTTAAGAGCACTCCCCCGCCCTCGCCCGACCATGTCGCGCGCCAGCCGCCGGTGTCATAGTAGTGCTGGGTGCGGTACCAGTTGGTGATTATCCAGACCGAGCGCTTGATCTCGCCGATCTCCCCCGCCCTGACAAGCTCCCGCGCTCGCGCAAAGAGCGGGTTGGTGCGCTGGTTGAACATTATTCCGAAGACAAGGCCGGACTTTTTCGCAGCGTCGTTCAGCCTTTCCGCCGCCGATACGGTTATATCCTCCGGCTTTTCGGTCAGAACGTTAAGGCCTGCGCCGAGCGCTTCTATCGCGATTTTTGCGTGCAGCGGGTGCGGGACCGAGATCAGCGCCGCGTCGATCAGCCCGCTTTTGAACATCTCGCGGTAATCGCCGAAGCAGGGTATATCGCCGATAACGCTGCGGCAGTATTCCAGCCGCTTAGGGTCGATGTCGCAGACCGCGCCGAGTTTCATTTCGGCGATCCTTCCGCCGCCGACGCAGTTGAAATGTGCCGAGCCGATTCCTCCGACTCCGACTATCCCCAATCTGACGGCGTCCATCATTTTGCTCCCGCGTAGGTCCCGCTGGTGTCGGCGACCTGCTCGACTACGTTTGTCTTTCTGCGCGATGTCGCGATCCTCTTTTTAAGCTCCTCATAGAACAGCTCCTCGTCGAGGTTTCTGACGTCGATCTCCTTGCCGAGCCAGGCGGAAAGGTGGATCGCGTTGGAAAGTGTCAGCCCGAAGATTCCCTCGCTGCCGTGGGCGACAAGCGGCTCTCCGCGAAGGATAGCTCCGCCCCACGCTCTTAAAACTCCGTCGTGCTGGGGGTTCTCGCCGTCGAGGACTATCTCGGCTCTGTGTGCTCCGATGCTCCCGAACGGGACCTTATTTGTCGCCGAGAACTCCTGCTCGGTCATATCGTATTCGATAACGCTGAGGCCGCTGTAATCGGCGACGATCTTCGCCCTGTCGAGCTGAATTTCAAAGCGGTTGGTGCCTCTCGCGTCGCCGGTAGTGGTGACAAATACACCCGTCGCGCCGTTTTCATATTCGCAGTAGACGGTGACGTCGTCCTCGACCTCGATGTCGTGCCATTTTCCGAACTTCATGTGCGCCGAGACCATTGTCGGCATACCGCAGATCCACTGCCAGAGATCGAGGTTGTGGGGGCATTGGTTCAAAAGGACGCCGCCGCCCTCGCCCGACCATGTCGCGCGCCAGTTTCCGGAGTCAAAATATGCCTGCGGGCGGTACCAGTCGGTGATTATCCAGTTTGTGCGGCGGATATTGCCGTAGACCCCCGACTGAACAAGCTCCCGCATCTTTCTGTAAACGCAGTTGGTGCGCTGGTTGAACATCATTCCGAAGACGACGTTCGGGTGCTTTTCGGCCTCGGCGTTCATTCTTCTGACGTCGAGAGTATAGACGCCAGCGGGCTTTTCACACATAACGTGTATCTCGCGCTTCAAACATTCGATGACATATTTTGGGTGGTCATAGTGCGGCACAGCGACGATGCAGGCGTCGATCTCGCCGGAGTCGAGCATCGCTTCTGCGGTCGAAAAGCGCTTTACTCCCTCGCCGAACTCCTTTTCCGCCCATTCTAGGCGGACGGGGTTGATATCCGCAACAGCGGCGAGCACAAAGTCGGGACAGTGGCCCGCAAAGATGCTTCTAGCGTGGCCGGAGCCCATATTTCCTATTCCGATTATTCCGAGTCTGATTTTGTCCATAATTCATTCCTCCGTTAGATCATTCAAAGCCGTTGGATTTAAGATACTGATAACTGCGCCTGAGACACTCGAACGGGTCTTCGCCGTAGCAGTCGTCCTGCTCGACAAGCATATATTCGACCCCGCTGTCGGCCGCGGCGTTGAAAATCGCGCCGAAATTCATATTTCCCTCGCCGATAACGGAATATTTTCTGCCGTAGGAGAAATCCTTGAGGTGGATACAGGGTATCCTGCCCGAAAGTCTTCTCAGCCACTCGGCAGGGTCTCCGCCCGCCGCCTGGATCCAGAAGGTGTCGGGGATAAAGCCCATCAGTTCAGGCGAGAAGCTCTCGGCGAGGATTTCGATGATAAGCCTCCCTCCGACCTTTTTGAACTCCTGGTCGTGGTTGTGATACATAAATTTCACGCCGTTATTTTTCAGCGTTTCGGCGACCGGGAGATATTTTTCGATAAACGCCTCTGGTGTGTCGCCGTTTTCAAGGGTAAAGGCGTTCCAGCCGATTCCGGCATATTTGCAGCCGAAGATTTTGTGCTCCTCCGCGACTTTTTCGGTCTCGCCGAGAAGCCGCTGGGGCGGGGTGTGGGTGACAGCGCACTCGAGGCCGTTTTTTCTCAGCTCGCCGCGGAGCCACTCCGCCGGAAACGCGCAGGTTCCGGAGACCTGAACCGTTTTATAGCCGATGTCGGCGACCTTTTTCAGCGTCTCAGAAAAGTCTTCGAGGGTCTGGGTGCTGCCCCTGACGGTATAAAGCTGTGCTCCGATTTTCATTTCAGACCTCCCCGATTATCTCTTTGATCGCATTGCAGGCGGCGTCAAAGGCGGCGTTTGAATCGGGATAGACATATACCCCGCCGACCTGAGACCTTTCGCCCTCGCGTTCGAGACCCCCGAGGCCCTTAAAGACTGCGAGGTGGGGCTCAACCGTCATCGCCTCGCCGCCGAGGGCCTTATATTCCGCGACGATCTCTTTTAGATGCCCGACTCCGCAGCCAGCGGGAACGACCTTTCCGTCAGAAAGAGCGTCCTTGATATGTAAATATCTGACCTTATTTTTCAGAAGCTCCCACGCCGGCAGAGTCTCGACCCCGCACTGAATGAAGTTTGCCGGGTCGAAAACGCCCTTGATCTCGGGGATTTCCTCGAGAATTTCGAGGCACCTTTCGGCGCTGTCGCCGTAGATTCCCTTTTCGTTTTCGTGGCAGAGCACCGCGCCGATTCCGCTCTTTTCGGTGATCTCGGCCATTTGGGCAAGGCGGTCGAGCACTGCGTTTTTAAATTCGGCGGGGTTCTCTCCGCGGGGCAGATAGAACGAGAAGATTCTGATGTTCTTCGCTCCGGTGATCTCGGCGACTTCCAGTGTGCGCTTCAGCTTTTCGAGCTCCGGCTCAAACGGCGCGCCGACTCCGATCTTTCCGAGCGGAGAGCCGAGCGACCAGACAGCGAGGCCCTCGCCGCTGAGCCGCGAGGCGATCTCTTTCGCCTTTTCGGGGCTGAGGTCGGAGACGTTGCCGAATTCGGTTCCCCGAAGCTCGACGCCCGAAAGTCCGTTTCTTTTCATCGCGCTTATCTGGTCAGAAACGGCGCTCCCCGCCTCGTCGGCGAACGCGAATAATCTGAATCCTGAGTCTGACATAGTAAAATACCTCCGTATAACTGTTTTCGCTGACATTATACCATTAAAATCGGAGTAATTCAATGTATTTTCTAACAAAAACTTTGCACGGATTATTTTTATTTTTACTCTTGCAAAAGTATAAGATATGTGGTAGAATAATAGGCGGAATGTGACCGCCGGTTTTTTAGTAGAGGTGCCGATTATGAAAAAGAGGTTGATAGCTTTGTTAGTCGCAGTTTGCGCGGCGGCCGTCGGGCTGACCTCCTGCGGGTCCGACCCTTCGGACATCGGCCAGATCGGCGATTGGGGCGAGCTCAAAAGCTATCTAAATAAAGACCCTGAATGGTATTCGACCGACGAAGCGATCCGCCTCGCCGACGATATTCTGAAATGCCAGCTTCCCGACGGCGGCTGGAGAAAAGCCTGGAGCGACTTTTCGGTCGACGGCTCCTGGGCGAAATCGACTATCGACAACGACGGCACCACCACCGAGATCTTGATACTCGCGAAGGTTTTTAACGCCACCGGCGAAAAGAAATATAAAAAAGCCTGCTTAAAAGGCATTGACCTTCTGTTCGACGTTCAGTATGACAACGGCGGCTGGCCGCAGGTCTTCGACGACCCGGGGACATATCACGCTCACATCACCTATAACGACTACGCGATGGTCCATGTTCTCAATATAATGCTCTCGGCGTCGCAGCAGTCGGGCGACTTTGAATTTATCGACTCGAAGCGCGCCGAAAAGGCAAAAACCGCTCTCGACAAGGGCGTTCAGTGCATTCTCGACACCCAGATAATCGTTCTCGGCAAGCGCACCGCCTGGTGCCAGCAGCACGACGAGGTAACCTTAGCTCCCGCCCCCGCGCGGGCTTATGAGCACCCCTCGATCAGCGCGGCCGAAAGCGTCGGGATAGTCGATTTTCTGAAATCTCTGCCCGAAAAGAGCGACGAAGTGATCGAGAGCATCAACGGCGCGATAACCTGGATGACCGATTCCGCGATCTACGGAATAAAATTCGAGACTCAGGGAGACGATAAGGTCGTCGTTGAAGACGAGACCGCCGGGCCGATCTGGGCGAGATTCTATGAGATCGGCACCAACAAGCCGATGTTCGGCGACCGCGACGGCTCGATTCACTACGACGTCTCTGAAATCAGCAAGGAGCGCCGCACCGGCTATGCCTGGTATGGCAACTGGCCGAAAAAGCTGGTCGAGGCCGGTTTGGTTACAAAATAATTCAATAAAAACTTACGCCGATCCGAGATGTAGGCGTGCGGGTCCTGTGCAACAAGGCGCTGTGAACCATGTCAGGCGGGGAACCGAGCAGCATTAAGCGGTTTGCTTTGTGTGACACAGCTTCGCCCGCGCGTCTACACCTCGGATCGGACTTTAATTCCGAAAGGAGCTTTGCCGATGTATACCGCGCTCTACCGCAAGTGGCGGCCGATGACATTTGACGATGTGGTCTCTCAGCCGCATATCACCACCACCCTCGCCCACCAGGTCGCCGAGGGAAAGACCGCCCACGCCTATCTCTTCACCGGCTCGCGCGGAACCGGCAAGACTACCTGCGCGCGTATCCTCGCTAAAGCTGTCAACTGCCTCAACCCGCAGGACGGCAAGCCCTGCTTAGAGTGCGAGATCTGCCGCGAGGCCGACCTCGGCACCCTTTCCGACATCATCGAGATCGACGGCGCTTCAAACACCAGCGTCGAGGATATCCGCGAGCTGCGCGAATCCGCAATTTACACCCCCGAGCGCTGCCGATATAAGGTCTATATCATCGACGAGGTCCACATGATCTCGCCGTCTGCCTTCAACGCGCTCCTCAAAATAATGGAGGAGCCGCCGGAGCACGTTAAATTCATTCTCGCGACAACCGAAGTACACAAGGTTCCGGCGACAGTAATCTCCCGCTGCCAGCGGTTCGATTTTAGACGCATTCGCGAGGAGGACATCGTCGACCGGCTTCTTTATATTGCAAAATGCGAAAACATCTCATTAGAGCCTGACGCCGCCTCACTGATCGCGCGGCTCGCCGACGGCGCGATGCGCGACGCGCTCTCCCTCTTGGATCAGTGCATCGCCTATTCCGAGCATATCGACCGCGAGACGGTCTCTAACGCCGCGGGAGTTGCTGGGCGCGGGCCGCTGTTCGACATTTTGGAGGCCGCCGCCTCGGGCGACACCCCGAGCGCGATCTCGGTCATCGACGAGCTCTATTCAAAGTCTAAGGACATGGCGATACTCTGCGGCGAGCTGACGATGCAGGTCAGAAACCTGATGCTGATAAAAACCGTCCCCGGGCGGCCGGAGCTTCTCTCCTGCTTCGACAACGAGGCAGAGCGTCTCAGGGCGATCGCCGAAAAGCTGTCGCTCGGAGAAATTCTCGCCAAGCTCGAAATTTTGCAGCGCTGCACCGAAGCTCTGCCGAGGGCAGTCTCGAAACGGACCGAGCTCGAAATGGCGATAGTAAAGCTTTGCGCCGCGCCGCGGGCTCAGGGGTTTGACTCCGACACATCATCTCTCGAAAAGAGGGTCAGAGAGCTGGAGCGCGAGCTCAGCGAGCTTAAAGCCTCTGGTCTGAGACCCGCTCAGCCCGCAAGAGCAGCCGAACCGGCGGCAGTTGAGCCTCCGATCTCTCCGGAGCCTCAGCCTTTGCCGAAGTCCGCTTCTGCGGAACCTCTCCCAGAGCCGGAGCCCTGCAAAAAGTGGGAGGAAATTTTGGACGTTCTGACCGCCCAGAACCCCGGCTGCGCGAGCGCGCTCGCCGGTTCTCAGGCGTTTATTCAGGGCGGAAACCTCTTGATACTAGTCAAAAACGAGTTCTTCCTCGGGCTGTTCAAGAAGCCTGAAAACGCGGCTTCACTCAAAAAAGCGGCCTTTGAGGTCACAGGCGTCAACTATTCGATCCGCGCAAAATGCGTCAAAAACGGCGGCCAAGCCCCCGATCAGAGCGGCGAAAGCCCGGTTGAGCAGCTTATCAGGCGCGCAAAAGACGCGGATATTCCGATAGATTTTAACTGAAAGGACGGATTTATAAATGAAGGCAAGAATACCCCAGAATATGCAGCAGGGGCCGTCGAACATGAACCAGGTTATCCGGCAGGCCCAGAAGATGCAGGAGGATATGGCGGCGTTCCAGGAGGAATTTGCGGCGAAGGAGTTTAAGGCGGCAGTCGGCGGCGGAGCCGTTGAGATCACCATGAACGGCGCGCGCGAGGTTCAGTCGGTCCATATCTCCCCCGAGGTGATCGACCCCGAGGACTCCGAGATGCTCGAAGATCTGGTCGCGAGCGCGGTCAACGAAATCCTCAAAAACATTGACGCCGCCTCAGAAGAGGGAATGAACAAGATCACCGGCGGAATGAATATGGCGATGCCGGGGCTGTTTTGATCATGGCGGCGCAGAATCAGGCCAACGCCCTGCCGCTGACCCTTTTGGCTGAACAGTTTGCGAAGCTCCCGGGAATCGGAATGAAGACCGCTCAGCGCCTCGCCTACTTTGTGATGTCGATGTCTGACAGCGAGGCAAAAGCCTTTGCCGACGCGATTATCCACGCCCACAAGACCGTCCACGCCTGCTCGGTCTGCCAAAACCTGACCGATCTGCCGGTCTGCCCGATCTGCTCCGACGAACGGCGCGACCGCTCGACGATCTGCGTTGTCGAGGGGCCGAAGGACGTCTCCGCCTTTGAACGCACCCGCGAATACAACGGCGTCTACCACGTCCTCCACGGGCTGATCTCCCCGATCGACGGAATCACCCCGGACAAGCTCAGGATCACCGAGCTTTTAAGGCGTATTCAGGGCGGAAACGTCAGCGAGGTCATTATGGCTACAAACCCGACACCCGAGGGCGAGGCGACGGCGATGTATATTTCAAAGCTCTTGAAGCCGCTCGGAATCAAGGTCACACGGCTGGCGTTCGGGCTGCCGATCGGCGCGATTCTGGAATATGCCGACGAAGTCACCCTCTATAAGGCTCTGGAGAACCGAAATGAAATCTGACGAGTTCTATATGCGCGAGGCGATCGAACTGGCGAAAATCGCCTATTCCGAGGGCGAAACGCCGGTCGGAGCGGTTGTCGTGAAAGAATCGACCGGCGAAATAATCGGCCGGGGATATAACCGCCGCGAGACCGCGAAATCACCTCTTGCCCACGCCGAGATAATCGCTCTCGATCAGGCGAGCCGCGCTCTCGGCGGCTGGAGAGTTATCGGCTGCGAGCTGTTTGTAACTCTCGAGCCCTGCCCGATGTGCGCCGGAGCGATCATCAACTCCCGAATCGAGCGGGTGGTCTTCGGCGCAAAAGACCCGAAGGCCGGCTCGGTCGGCTCGAAGATCAATATCTTTGAATTAGGCTATAATCACGTTCCGAAGGTCACCGCGGGCGTCCTCGGCGAGGACTGCGCGGCGCTTCTGAGCGCGTTTTTCAGGGAACTGAGAAATTTAAAAAAGCAAAGCAATTGAAAGGAAGGTTTATCATGAAAAAAATTCTGGCACTTATTCTGGCGGCCGGGCTGATGCTCTGCGCCTGCGGAGGCGAGCCCGCGACCGCGAAGCTCAGCGTTGATGCGACTTCGGTCACCCCGACCGGTCTCGAATATACGCTGACGATTGAAGGAAAGGGAGAGCTTGAAAATGTCGGCGACGGCGACTACTACATCGAAAAGAACTCCGGCGGAGCATGGAGCCGGGTCAACGCCGTCACCCAGCCGGTTCCGACAGCGGTCGCGCAGTCGATCACCGAGGGCTCGATCGTCGTCGATCTCGATTGGAGCGCGGCTTACGGCGAGCTCTCCGGCGGCCTTTACAAGCTCTATAAAACCGTCACGCTCGACGGCGAAAGCGTCACACTCTCGGCCGATTTCGAGATAATCACCGAAGAACTCGAGTAAAAAATAAAGTCCGGGCAACCGGACTTTTATTTTGCGCAAAAAAAGAGCCCCTCAGGGCTCTTTTTTGTTTGTCAGAAATTAGTGCTTCTTGGAGACAGCGACTGCTGCGAGGGCGATGACAGCGGGAACGACCGCGAGTGCAAGGCCGGTAGCAGGAGCGGGAGTCTCAGCGGGAGCTGCGGGCTCCTCAGCAGCAGGCTCTTCGGCTGCGGGTTCCTCGGCAGCGGGCTCCTCAGCGGCAGGCTCTTCGGCAGCGGGCTCTTCGGCAGCAGGTGCTTCATAGCCGGTGACGATTTCGAAGCCATAAAGTGCTCCGCCTTCGGTATAGTCAACCATGAAGTTGCCCCAACCGACATTGTCGTTAGCAATAGCAACAGGTGCATTAGCAACTATGTCAGCGCAGGGAATGATAGCAACATTCTTGCCGTCGACTTCGGTGATGTCAGTGACATTAGTCAGCTCATAGCCGCCATTCTCAGTCTGGAAGCCAACAACGGTAATTGTACCGGTGTAAGTCAATCTGAGGACTGCGCCCTCGGTCTGAACCAGAGAAATGAGCTGAGAGTAGATAGAACCGCCATTTACCCAGTTGGTGGCAATACGAGCGTAACTATCACCATTATCGCCAGTGGAGAATACGGCGCCATCAGCAAGAGCAAGAGACTCCATGCCCTGACCTTCGGTAGTTTCCATGGTGTAGACAACGTCCTCAGCGAAAACGCTGACAGAAAGAGCCATTACCATAGCAACTGCCAAAACGATTGCTAAGAGTTTTTTCATTTTTTTATTCCTCCTAAAAATTTGTTAGATTTAGCGAAAACCTATAATCTACCTTTTTATTTTCTCACATTTTACACAAAAAGTCAAGGGGTTACAAAAATTTAGCAATCAGCACAATTAACACGCTTCCGTTTTGTATAAAAAGCAGAGGCAGCCGAGCGGCCGCCTCCGTTTAATTCAATTATTTGCGCTTTTGTGTCAATCAGTGCTTCTTGGAGACAGCGACTGCTGCAAGGGCGATGACAGCGGGAACAACCGCGAGCGCAAGGCCGGTTGCAGGAGCGGGAGTCTCAGCGGGAGCAGGAGCTGCTTCCTCAGCGGCAGGCTCTTCGGCTGCGGGCTCCTCGGCAGCGGGTTCCTCGGCAGCGGGCTCTTCGGCTGCGGGCTCCTCAGCAGCGGGCTCTTCGGCAGCAGGAGCTTCAAAGTCGCCGGTGACTACCATTGAAAGCTCGAAGGTGATTTCTCCGGCCTCAGAAGAGAAGGAGAAGGGAACAAGAATGAGCTTTGTGGTGTCGGCGGGAACGTCGAACTCGAAGGTGCAGGTGTCGCCGTCAAAGGTAGCGGCGTCAACAATGTGAGTGCCGCCTCTCTCGTTGAGGTCGATTTCCATTCTCGGAGCGCCGCCGTTCCAGCAGGGATCAACGTTGTTGGACTTAACGGTTACTGCAACATGAGAAACGCTGGCGATAGGAGCGACGGTCTCGATAAGGGAGACGAGCTCGGGATAATCGTTGCCCCAAGCCTGAACAACTTCGCCTGACCAACCGGTAAGGGAGTTGCCGGTTACGCCGGAATCATAGTCGTTGTCGGTATAGGAGCAGGTCCAAGTGCCGGTTACTGTTGCTTCAGCAGCGAATGCGGTGACCGAAAGGGACATAACGAGCATTGCCGCGAGAACGATTGCTAAAATCTTTTTCATTTGAATATTCCTCCTAAAAGAAATGCGGTAATTTCTTACCTAGAGCTATTTTACACCCAATCTCAGTAAAATTCAATGATATAATATCCGATTTGATTTATCATATTGTAATATCAGGCGAAACAAAAGACCCTCGCGGGGAGGGTCTTTGTTTAAGTCAATATCAGTGCTTCTTCGAGACTGCAACAGCAGCGAGGGCGATGACAGCGGGAACAACCGCGAGTGCAAGGCCGGTTGCAGGAGCGGGAGTCTCAGCGGGAGCAGGAGCTGCTTCCTCAGCGGCAGGTTCTTCAGCTGCGGGCTCCTCGGCAGCGGGTTCCTCGGCAGCGGGCTCTTCGGCTGCGGGCTCCTCAGCAGCGGGCTCTTCGGCAGCAGGAGCTTCAAAGTCGCCGGTGACTACCATTGAAAGCTCGAAGGTGATTTCTCCGGCCTCAGAAGAGAAGGAGAAGGGAACAAGAATGAGCTTTGTGGTGTCGGCGGGAACGTCGAACTCGAAGGTGCAGGTGTCGCCGTCAAAGGTAGCGGCGTCAACAATGTGAGTGCCGCCTCTCTCGTTGAGGTCGATTTCCATTCTCGGAGCGCCGCCGTTCCAGCAGGGATCAACGTTGTTGGACTTAACGGTTACTGCAACATGAGAAACGCTGGCGATAGGAGCGACGGTCTCGATAAGGGAGACGAGCTCGGGATAATCGTTGCCCCAAGCCTGAACAACTTCGCCTGACCAACCGGTAAGGGAGTTGCCGGTTACGCCGGAATCATAGTCGTTGTCGGTATAGGAGCAGGTCCAAGTGCCGGTTACTGTTGCTTCAGCAGCGAATGCGGTGACCGAAAGGGACATAACGAGCATTGCCGCGAGAACGATTGCTAAAATCTTTTTCATTTGAATATTCCTCCTAAAAGAAATGCGGTAATTTCTTACCTAGAGCTATTTTACACCCAATCTCAGTAAAATTCAATGATATAATATCCGATTTGATTTATCATATTGTAATATCAGGCGAAACAAAAGACCCTCGCGGGGAGGGTCTTTGTTTAAGTCAATATCAGTGCTTCTTCGAGACTGCAACAGCAGCGAGGGCGATGACAGCGGGAACAACCGCGAGCGCAAGGCCGGTTGCAGGAGCGGGAGTCTCGGCGGGAGCTGCGGGCTCCTCAGCGGCAGGCTCTTCGGCAGCGGGCTCCTCGGCAGCGGGTTCTTCGGCGGCAGGGGTCTCGTCAGCGGCGGGAACGACTGCATCGGCGCCGGTGCTGAACTTAGCGGAATAGAGCTTGAAGTTGCCGGTCCAGACCTGAACGAGGAACGCCTCGGCGTCGTCAAGAGTAAGGCCTGCGGCAGTCCAGGCGGCTAACATATCGTCAAGAGCAACGGTTGCCTCATATTTGCCGTCGCCGAGATCGGTAACGGTAAAGGGAGCGTTGACACCGTTGCCGGCGCTGTCGGCGTTAAAGGTGAGGTTGAGGACGGGGTCGCCTGCTCCGTCGGCGCTGTAAACATAGGTAAAGGTTGCGCCGCCGGCCTCCATCATCGGTCTGATGTCAGCCCAGTTGAGGGAGAGAACGCCGGTTGCGGAAGAACGTCCCCAATAGCCGTCGGTTCCGAAGAAGTCCCAAGCGTTGACGAGGTCGCTCCAGGACTGGCCGTCGGGATTGTCGAAAACGACCGTTTCATCTGCAAATGCGGTGACAGTCAGCACACAGAGGGCGACCGCCAGAGCAAGAACAAAAGCAAATACTTTTTTCATTTCAATTCCTCCAAAAATTTTAGTCAGGTATCGAATTTACCTATCTACATTCTACAAAATTTTGCGGGAAAATACAATGACAAAAGCACAGATTTCTTTTAACTTAAAATCTCAGATCTTGACGATCTCGCCGTACTGCTCTCTGCCGCAGCCGACAGCGTTGGACTCGTCGGTGTCGATGTGCATCGCGGTCGCGAAAGAGGGACTGACGCGGCAGACGACGTCGCCGAGAATTGCGCTGCGGCCGTCGGTGTCGATTCTGACCCAGACCTCGTCCTTGTCTTTAAGGCCTAAAGAGGCGGCGTCCTCGGGGGTGAGGTGGATATGGCGCTTTGCGACGATAACGCCCTCGGAGAGCTCGATTTCGCCGCAGGGGCCGACAAGCTTGCAGGCTCCGCTGCCCTTGAGGTCGCCGGACTCGCGGATCGGGGCGGCTACGCCGATCGAACGGGCGTCGGTCGCGGAAAGCTCGACCTGAGTCGCCTTGCGGCAGGGGCCGAGGATCGAAACGTTAGGGAGCTCTTTCTTCGGGCCGACAACGGTGACTCTCTCCTCACAGGCATACTGCCCGGGCTGCGAAAGGTCCTTCTTCTTGGTCAGGGTCGCGTTTTCGCCGAACAGAACCTTGAGGTCCTCCTCGGTGACGTGGACATGGCGCGCAGATGTTTCAACGATGAATTTCATTTTTGTTATCTCCTTTTATGTCAAAATTTTTGTAGGCTATTTTATTTCAAACTCCGCGGCAGTGCAGAAGTTTTCATACCATCCCGGCTCGGTCTCGACCGAGAAGCCCTTTATCAGCCGATATGTCCCCGCGGGGAGCTCGCCGAAAAAGCCGGTCCAGTCGATCTCGGCGTCAAAGCTCTTGCCGGGCTCAATGAGCACCGCCTCGCTGTTTACCGCCCATTCGCCGGAGACATTTTCCCAGCCGTTTTCTCCCTTAGACTGAACGGTGAAATCGTATTCGATGCCGCTCTCGATGACGCAGTCGCTGCTGTTTTTGAGCAAATATTTCAGCCCCGCGGGCGAAATGTCGCTGACCTCTAAATCAACGCCGTCAAAGGCGTTTATCAGCATACCGTTAAAGGCGTTGTCCCCGACGCTTATCTGAAACTCGGCATAAAGGCAAACCGGTTCCTCGCCGCCCGCGTTGACTGTCTTCACAAGGCGGTATCTGCCCTCGGGGAGCTCGCCGTAAACGTCGCTCCAGCCAACGGTGCATTTTGACACCTCGCCTGCGGGAACCGTTATGAGTATAAGGCTCACAGGGCGGTCTGCGGATTCGAGAGCGACCCAGCCGCCGTCCGCTTCGGAGTCGAAGACCTCAACCGAGTAGTCGTTAATATCTCCGATAGTGACGTCGTTCTCGGTGCCGTTTATGATGCGGTATGTCGCGCCGGTTCTCCACGCTTCGACTTCGAGATTAAGCCCCTCGGGGTCTTCGTCCTCGGGAGTGTAAATTTCGAGAGGCGTCTCCGATTCCGAAGCGCTCGGCTCGGTGCCGCTGCCCTGCTCGGGCTGCCCGGCGGCAGAGGTGGAAACGGTTTCATTCTGCTCGGGCTCTTTCGGGACTGTCGCGACCGCGACCGATTCGGGAAAACCGTGCGCGGCGGCGATGTCTTCGGGGGCGGCTGCCCCGCAGGAGGAAAGGATAGTGACTGCCATAAGCATAGCGATAAGTTTTTTCATTGTTTTTACGCTCCTTTAAAATTTATTTTCTACTTTTAATACGCATAAGGAGCGCGAAATATTGCAGAGCCGAAAAATTTTTCAATTAAATTTTACTACTCTTTTTATATCAGGTCAAGCGGTTTTCTTTATTATTTTGCGGATAATCGCGCCGTCCCTGACCTCGAAGACCGCGACAAGCGCGATGAACGACAGCCCGATCAGCTCGACTATTATCGCGAGAACGAGATAATCCGGGAAGAATTTCATTGTTATCTCGTGTTCTCCGGCCTTCAGGTCGATTCCGATAAGCGAATCGAGAAGCAGCACCGGCTCGACCTCCTCGCCGTCGACCGTTATTGTCCAGCCCGGCTCCGAGGGGATTGTCGTCATCAGAATGCCGTCGTTTGCGGCGGTGACGTTTCCGCGGAGATAGGTGTCGGTGTGCTCGGTGATATTCCAGCCGCCGGGGGCGATCTGGTTATATACCTTATCGAGCTTTTCGAGGTCGATCGAATAGAACAGAACGTCGCTGAATATCGCCTCGCCGTTGGCGAGAGTCATTCTGACCCTGAGCTTTTCGCCCGGCTCATAGGAGCCGAGGTTCAGAATGCTGTAATACTCGCCGGTGAAGAAGTAGTCGACAAAGGCGTAGTTTTTGAGATCCCAGGAGTCGGCCTTTATCCAGACATTGCACTGGCGCTGATAGATTGTCGGGAAGAAAGCGTAGATCGGCTCGTCTGTGTCGACGTCGAGGACAAATTCGATATAGCTGTCCTTTCCTTCAACCGCGGTGGTATACATGATGTGGTCGCCGGTGGTGGCGGTGGTGCAGTTGGTGGTGTCGGTAAAGCTCGGGTAAATCTGGCTGAAAAGTCGGTCGGCGGCGTTGCCGGTTATTCCGCCGATAAGCGCCTGCTGGTTGGCGAACGGGTTGTTTGAATCGAGAGAGGTCTCCAAAATGTCATAGTCCGCCATATATCCGATCGGCAGGGCGTAGGGGTTTTCATAGACCTCGATCTTGTCGACGCCGGTCGTCGAGGGGTCCATTATCTTATCATAGATCGCATAAGGGTGTTTGATCTGATTTTCATAGCCGATCCGCTTGATGTCGTCCTCGGTGTGGAACTCGTCCTTCGAGGGCTCGTTTTCCTTATACATCAGATATTTGATTCCGAAAAGCGAGTCGGTCAGAGCGGTCTGACCCATATATTTGGTGAAATGGCCCTGCATTCCGAAGCCGAGGGATTTCAGCATTTTGAGCACAGGGGTGTTCATTGTCGAGCTGGAATGAGATATTCCGGCATAGCCCATTCCGATCGGGTCGTTGACGGTGCGGTGGAATGTCTTTTCGACGCGGTAGAGCCCGTCGTCACGCTCCTCGAGCTGAGAGACTATCTCGCGGCCGTCGTTGAAATAAGGCACATAAGAGGAATAGGTGCTGTAAACGACGTCATAGTCGATCGAGTAAACAGTCCAGAGGCTGTTGAGGAATATCTCGACGCAGACAAAGACCGCAGTCGCGACGGTCGCCGCCCTGCCGGGATATTTTTTGCAGAGATAAACGAGCCCCGCGAAGACGCAGAGAGCGAGCACGCTGTACCATACCGTTTCGAGAAGATAGATGTGGAAATACTCCTGCTGATTGATGTAGATCAGAACGATTATCCAGCCGAAAGCGGTCAGGCAGACCTCCTTTAATGAGACACCGTCGAGATTTTCAAACGCGCGGAAGCCGCAGATTATCATCAAAAACGAGAAGGTGAAGGAATAGCGGTAGGGCAGCCAGTTCGGAACCTGGAAGCCGTGCCACGCGATGTCGACGGTCGAGACATACATCGAGCCGAAGACCGCGAGCATCAAAAGCGCGATCGAGATCTTTTCCTTCGGCTTGATTTTGGTGTTTAGGAAGAACAGCGGGATCAGAATCAGCATCAACGTTCCGCAGGCGACCATCGGCAGCCCCTCGGGGCGGACCGAGTCGTAGGAATTAGAGAACAGCTTTGAGATAAACTGGATTATGTCAAACTGATTCTTCGGGGTGAAATCGGGGGTCGAAAATTCGAGCTTTCCGAGGCTCAGCGAGTTATAGACCGGTATCAGGACTATCGCCGAGCTGAGGACAGAGATCGCCGCCGAGCCCGCGAACTTGAATCCTCGCGAAAGCCAGTGGGGCGCGATCACAAAGCCGGGGCGGGAGAAAATGTAGTAGATAAAATAGAGCGCGCAGAAAAAGCCGATCATATAGCCGATATAGAAGTGTGAAATAAACATCACCGTCAGCGGCAGAATGAACGGAAGCATCTTTCCTTCGTCGACAAGCCGCTCGATTCCCAAAAGGATTATCGGCAGCCAGATCATTCCGTCTATCCACATCGGGTTCATAAGCTCGACGACGATATAGGTCATCAGCGCATAGCTGACCGAGAAGATCACCTGAGAGGATATCGACGCGCCCTTGCTTCTTTTTAGGTAATATCCCATCGAAAGGCCGCAGCAGCCGATCTTCGCGAGCTCCATTATTTCGAGCGCTCCGAGAATCATTCTTCTCGGCAGCAGAACGACTATCCACATAAACGGGCTGGCGAGATAATAGCCGAAGATCCCGAGCGTTTCGCCCGAGAGGTTTCTCGACCAGCTGTAAATCAGACTTCCGTCGCCCCAGATCGCGTCGCGCATCGCCTCGTAATAGCTGACATACTGACCGTTGAGGTCGAGAACCAGCACCGACATATCGCCGAACGGGTGGACGCCGAAGCAGGCATAGACAAGATACATTATCGCGACAGGCAGGAAGAAGATCAGAAGCTGCCAGCGTATTTTATAAAGCCGCTTCCCGAGAGGGTTGTCCCCGAAAAATCTTTCGTACCAGCGGCGCTTCGGCTCTTCGGGAACGGTCTCATAAGCCGGAAGCTCCTCGATCAGCTCGCCGAGAGCTTCGGCCGCGCTGTCAAGTGCCTCGCCGAGCGAGCCGGCGCCGGTTTCGGCGTTTTCTGAGGGAGTGTTCTCCAGCGCTTCGTTTAATTCGTTTTCGGCCATGGTCATTTCCTTTCTTTGGTTTCAGAGGCTATGATATATTTCGGGCGGCGTTTGACCTCGGAATAAATCCTCGCAAGATAAAACCCGACTGCTCCGAGCGCGGACAGTATCAGCCCTCCGATCAGCATCAGCGCGACTATTCCCGCGCTGAACGAGCCGAGGCCGACTCCGCAGAGCTTTAATACCGCCAAAATCACCGAAACTAAAACGGTCAGCCCGCCGAGCCATATACTTATATAGAGCGGAGCGGCCGAAAACGCGGCCAGATTCCCCGCAGCGTAGGCAAAGAGCTTTTTAAAGGTCCAGCTTCCACCGCCGTGCTCTCTCGCCGCGACGTTGTAATAGACAACGTCCGACTCAAAGCCGACATATTGGGCGAGCGAACGGAAAAAGCTGCCGAGCTCGCTGTAAGAAAGCACCGCTTCGGCCGCAGCCCTGTCGAGAAGAATGAAGTCCGAAGCGCCGGACATATCGAGCCCGGTTATTCCCGACATCATCGAGTTGAAGACCTTAGCCAAAAAGCCGTAGGTTCTGGCCTCGCTCCCTCGGGAGGATTTCTTTCCCTCGACGACCTTTGCGCCGCTCCGCCATTTCTTTATCATCTCGGGAATCGCCGCCGGCGGGTGCTGAAGATCGCAGTCGATGACGACGATCGCGTCGCCGCGAGCTGCTTCAAGCCCTGCCCTGATTGCAGCCTCCTTGCCGAAATTGCGGGAAAAGCGCAGACCTCTGATATGTGGGTCGGCAGAAGCAGAAACGATCTTGTCCCAGCTTTTGTCCTTTGAGCCGTCGTCGACAAAGATCAGCTCATATTCCTCGCCGCTTAAAACGGCGGAGATCGCCGAGGCGGCGGCGCGGATATTTTCTTCCTCGTTAAAGGCGGGTATGACAACAGATATCATTGTTTCTCCTTATCGGCGCAGCCCTCGGGCAGAAGACCGAGATTCGGCCTGACGCAGTATTTCCACGGGTTCTCGCCGGGGTCATAGTCGGTCGAATGGTCGCGTTCGAGGATTTTGAGCTCTCCGGCTTTCATCGCTTCGAGATAGTCAAACGGCGTTTCAAACTTCTTTTCGACGCAGACTCCGCCGTTCGGGTGGCACCAGTGGTGGTGAGAGTCGGAGCCGCCGGTCACCGGCAGGCCATATGACTCGGCGTACCACTTCGCGCGGGCGTTAAATTCGTCACGGTTGTTGCAGTTATAAATCTCCACGCCGTCGACCTTGTGAGGGAAAAGGCGTATTGTGCTGATATAGTCCGCCTCGCGGAAGGGGTGGGCGTGGACCACGAAGCCTCCGCATTTATGAACGAGGTCGGCGAAGAACTGGATCGGCATATTGTCGATCTCGGGGTGGTCGATCAGAAACTGCATATCAATTCCGTAGGTCAGAAATTCGGTCGCGTGCCAGCCGAATTCCAGCCCGAAGAAGACCTGAAACCCGAGCTCGTCTCCCCGCCGCTTGGCGTCGTCGTATCCCTGGCAGAAAAGGCGGACTCGCGTTTCCCACGGGAGCTTTGCGAGCTCGCGGTTGACCGCGGTGTTGCCGCCGAAGAAATGGTCGGTTACAAAGCAGCCGGAATAGCCGAGGCTGTGGAGCCGCTCGACCATCTTCGCGCCGGAGGTTGAGGAGCAGTCGGAGCCCTGAGATGTGTGCAGATGAGTTTCATATTTATAGAACGACATTATTATCACTCCGTTACCGGTTTATAATCCATAGTATTGTAACACTTTTCCGGCGGTTAGTCAAGTCGGCAACATCAAGAAGATAGAAGTCAGTGTGTGCGTTTGTCAATGATATGTTACACTCGCTTCAAAAAAGATGAACCTTCTTCCCCTACGAGGAGCCGTAGGCGA
>CANQJB010000023.1 GCA_947624155.1 uncultured Clostridia bacterium | reverse complement strand
TCGTTTGAAAGGATGATAAAAATGTCTAAAATCATTATGAAAACCCCGCTCGTTGAAATGGACGGCGACGAGATGACAAGAGTTTTATGGAAGATGATAAAGGAGCAGCTAATCGAGCCTTACGTCGACCTTAAAACCGAGTATTACGACCTCGGGCTGGTTCATAGAAACGAGACAAACGATCAGGTGACTGTCGACTCCGCCGAGGCGACTAAAAAATACGGCGTAGCAGTCAAATGCGCGACGATAACCCCGAACGCCCAGCGAGTCGAGGAATATAACCTGAAAGAGATGTGGAAATCACCGAACGGAACGATCAGGGCGATCTTGGACGGAACCGTCTTCCGCAAGCCGATCATCGTAAAGGGCATCACCCCGTTTATTCCGACATGGACTAAGCCGATAACTATCGCGCGTCACGCCTACGGCGACATCTACAAAAATACCGAGCTTAAAGTCCCGGAAGGCGCGAAGGCCGAGATCATAGTCACCGACAAGGACGGAAATGAGACCCGCGCTTTGATACACGACTTTTCCTCCTCTGCGGGAATCGTTCAGGGAGTGCACAACCTCGACAGCTCGATTTCGAGCTTTGCACACTCCTGCTTCAACTTCGCGCTCGACACAAAGCAGTCTCTCTGGTTTGCCGCAAAGGACACTATCTCGAAGACCTATGACCACCGCTTTAAAGACATCTTTGCGGAGATATTCGAGAGCGAATATAAGGCTAAGTTCGACGAAGCCGGCATTGAATACTTCTACACCCTCATCGACGACGCCGTTGCAAGGATAATCCGCTCGGAGGGCGGAGTCATCTGGGCGTGCAAGAATTACGACGGCGACGTTATGTCGGATATGGTCGCGACTGCATACGGCAGCCTCGGGCTTATGACTTCGGTCCTCGTCTCACCCGACGGCGTTTACGAATACGAGGCCGCGCACGGAACCGTACAGCGCCACTATTACAAGTGGCTCAAGGGCGAGAAGACCTCTACCAACCCCGTCGCGACGATTTTTGCCTGGAGTGGCGCCTTGAGAAAGCGCGGCGAGCTCGACGACATTCCCGCGCTCTGCGACTACGCCGACAAGCTCGAAAAAGCGACCGTAGGCACCATCGAGAGCGGAATTATGACCGGCGATATGGCGGCGCTCTCTAAGCTTCCTAACAAGAAAACCGTTTACAGCGGAGAATTTCTCGATGCAATCGGTGAAAGGCTTAAAGAGCTGATGAGGTGATATCCGTGGCATTTGATTACAAAAAGGAATACAAAGAGTTTTATCTGCCGAAAACAGTCGCGCTTATGCACGAATATATTGCATCACAGGGATATTCACCAGACCTGGGTGAAAACAGGCTCCACCATGAGATATATCTCAGCGACCCGCGAAAATGTGCGCCCGAAAAGCTCAGAACCGTTATCAGACATCCGATAAAATGATATGCAAAAGGTCTTTGACGCTGCTGATACCGGCAATGTCAAAGACTTTTGATTTACTTTTTCATAGAGGTTTGATAGAGTTAAAGCGCAGGGAGGCGTTTTGAATGGAAATTGCAAATCAGATAAAAAGGCTCAGGAACGAAAAGAGGCTTTCTCAGGACGAGCTTGCGGAGAAAATATTCGTCTCGCGGCAGACAGTCTCAAACTGGGAGAATGAAAAGACATATCCCGACATAAAAAGCCTTTTGCTTCTGAGCGAGGTTTTTGAAACGTCCCTTGACGCTTTGATTAAAGGAGACCTTAACGAAATGAAAAGACGGATCGACGGACAGGAGTATGCGCAATTTGTTAGGAACGGCTATATATTGACGGCGCTGTATATCGTACTGCTGATATCGCCTATTCCCCTCGCGCACTTCCTTGGCCGGTGGGGACTGGCTGTGTTTTTGACGATATTTGCAGTCACAATGTATTTCGCTATAAAAATCGAAAAGTACAAGAAAAAGTATGACATTCAGACCTTTAAGGAGATATCCGCCTTTATGGACGGCAAGAGCCTTTCGGAAATTGAAAAAGCCCGTGAGGAGGGCAAAAGACCGTATCAGAAGATTTTGCTGGCGATCTGCTCGGCGCTTATCGCGCTTGCAGTTACGGCGGTCGCAGCATTTCTGCTGATTCATTTCTTCGGGTAATAAATCCGTCCGAAGAAAGCAGAAAAAGTCGGGATTTAATATCCCGGGTGTGTTACCATATAACCGAGGTGATCAAAATGAACTGGATAGAAGGAATGTCAAAGGCGCTCGACTACATCGAGGAAAACCTCGACGGCGAGATAAGCTATGCCGAGGCGGCAAAGCTCTGCTTCTGCTCGGAGTATCATTTTCAGCGAGCTTTCTCAATTCTCTGCGGATATACACTGGGCGAATATATCCGCCGGAGAAGGCTGACTCTTGCCGGGATTGAGCTTCAGTCGGAGAAGGCAAAGGTCATCGACGTCGCGCTGAAATACGGCTACGACAGCCCCGACAGCTTCGCAAAGGCGTTCCGCACTTTCCACGGGATACTCCCCTCGCAGGCGCGCGGCGGCGGGACACTCAAATCGTTTTCACGCCTCAGAATAAAACTTATTTTGGAGGGTAACACCATGAATTACAAAATTGTTGAAAAACCCGAAACGGTCATGACCGGAACAATGAGGCGTCTCTCGGGAAGTCCCGGCGAGCGCCACGATCAGGAAGCGGATTTTTACGTTTCCTCCCGCGAACAGCAGTATGCACTCCAGTGGCTCTCGCGCGATTACGAGACCAGCGTTCTCGCAGTGGATAACTGCTCGGACGACGGCTTTGACTGCTATATCGGAGCATTTCTGTCAGACAGGACCCGCGGCGACCTTATATACGACTTCGGCGAGGAGGGAATAAAGAAGTATAAGAATCTCACCGTACCCGCAGGAACATATATCGTCTGCGAGACAGAGAGAATGAAATTCCCGACAGAAGTTTTCCTCGACCTGCGCAAGGATATGGTCTCGGAACTTCTGCCGTCGCTCGGCTATCAGCTCCGCAAGGCTCCCGAGCTTGAGATCACCCACTGGTATTGGGCGGACGACGAAAAAGAAAACGAAGATGTAAAAAACAAGAGATACATTGAGGTCTGGCTGCCGGTCGAAAAAATCTGACTAAAACACTGAAAGCGCCCAAAAACAAGGGCGCTTTCTCTTTGGACATATTCTCAACCGACATTAGAAAATTTCTCAAATAACAGGTTATTTACAGTTTCCGGCGGTATGATATACTTAAATTATCACCGGTGAAATAACCTTCGGAGGACATTTATATGAAAATCAAAAGCAGCAAAAAGCGAATGGGGAACAGATATATCCCACCAGAAGAATTTCTGGAAAATTATCAGCTAAGAAATCTGGATATTCAACCGTTGTTAGAAAAAATCTCGAACAACAAGTTATTTACATTTCACGACGGTGTGATATACTTTAAGCATCACCGGTGAAATCTTTGAAACTGAGGTAACGATATGACAAATTTAGGACTTAAAATCAGGGAGCTTCGCAAGCGAAAGGACATTTCGCAGGAGATTCTCGCCGAGGCGCTCTGCGTCAGCTTTCAGGCGGTGAGCAAGTGGGAGACCGGCGCGTCGCTGCCTGACGTGACTCTGATTCCCGCTATTGCAACCTTCTTCGGGGTATCGACAGACGAACTTTTCGACTATGACAGATATAAACACGACGCAAAGATCGAGGAGATAGTCTGCAAAGCCGCCGAAATTCGCAACGACAGACCCGAAGAGGCTGAGACGATAATTCGCGACGGTCTGAAGCAGTTTCCGGGCAACGATATTCTTCTCAACAACCTGCTCTATACTCTTCGGCCCGAGCGCCGCGACGAGGCCGCGACAATCTGCCGAAGCCTCATTGAGGCGACATCCGACGACGCCGTTAAATATGACGCCATGCGAATACTTGCGGAAATTTATGCGGCCAAGGGCGAGCTGCTGCTCTGCGAAGAAACACTCGAAAAAATACCCGAGATCTATTTCACAAAGCTTGAGCTTGTCGCCGAGCTTTTAAAGGGCGAAAAGTCGTTTAATGCCGCAGACTCTCAGTTCGGGCTCGACTTCGATTCAGCAATATCTATGCTCTCGATAATGCGTGAAAGAGCAGCCGAAAACGGCAACACGGACGGCGCGGAAAAATACCGCAAATCAGCAGTTGCGCTCATCGACGCTCTCAAAGCCGCTATGCCGGAATATTTTGCCGGATTCCGGAAAGAGGAATATGAAAAATACGCTGAGGAATTTGCAGAACGGTAATGCGTCACAAAAGCATAACCACCGGTCAAGGCCGGTGGTTTCTTTTAATAAGAAAAGCCGCTGAGGGAAACCCCGCAGCGGCATGGGGTGGATAGTCGGACTCGAACCGACGGTCTTCAGAACCACAATCTGACGCGATAACCAACTACGCTATATCCACCGTATTTCGCGGTCACTTAAGACCGCGAACGCTATTATAACACAAGCCGAAAGAAAAATCAATAGTTTTTTTAAAATTTTTTATACCCGGCTGATCAAAAGCTCGCCCCTGCCGGAAATGACTGTTCTGACCCCCGCGGGGATAAACACGCTCTGGCCCTTTTTGGTGCTGAGCTTCCCGCCGTTCCAGGAAAATTCCGCGCAGCCGTCAAGCAATACCGCCGAAACGAAGCCCTCGCTGTCGACGGTAAAATCGCCGTCGAGTTTAAGCGCCTCAGCGGTAAAGAGCGGACATTCCGCGAGCTTTCTGACGCTCGATCTGCCGTAAGAAATTACCTCTCCCACAGCGCCGTATGGCATTGACGGCGGCTCAAGCTTTGTCACATCGACAGCCTTTTCAATGTGAAGCGCTCTGGGCTTTCCGTCGGCGCCGAGTCTGCCGTAATCAGAGACGCGGTAGGTGGTGTTTGAATTTTGCTGGACTTCGGCAATAAGTATCCCCTTTCCGATCGCGTGAAGGGTCCCGGCGGGGATAAAGAAGACGTCTCCGCGGCTGACCGGGACAAAGTTGCATACCTCTTCGATCGTGTTGTCCCTGATCCTGCGCTCAAACTCGGCCTTGTCGATCTTCTTGGTCAGACCGTATATCAGGCTTGCGCCCTCCTCGCAGTCGACGACATACCACATCTCGGTCTTTCCGAACTCACCCTCAACCCGCATCGCATACTCGTCGTCGGGGTGAACCTGGAGCGAAAGGCGGTCGCAGGCGTCGATGAGCTTAATAAGAAGCGGAAAATAGGGGAAACCGGCTGCCTTTTTGCCGAGAGCGGCGTCTCCCCAGAGCTTTAAAACCTCGGATAAGGGCTTGCCGGCCATTTCGCCGTTTTCGACTGTTCCGTCGCCGTCCTTGTGACAAGACAGCACCCAAGCCTCCGAGACCTTTTCAAGGTCGGTTTTAAAGCCGTATTCGTCCTTAAGGCGAGTGCCGCCCCAGATATAGTCTTTAAGCGGAGCTTTCAGCAAAAGCGGATACATATATTTTCCTCCTATTTCTGATTATTCATTCTCAAAACGGTCCCCGGAGCCAAATCAAGGCTGCACTTTATTCTGTATCTTTCGGCGGCCTTGTTAGCCGCGCCGACAGCTTCGCCGTCCTTGTCAATTATCTCCTGCGCCGAAAAAGCGACAGGTTCGCGGCCGGGTATCAGCGCTTCAAGGGTGTCGCCGCTGAAAAAGCGGTTGCGTTGGATAACGTCGAGATATTCGCCGTCAGAGCGTTCAACAACAGCCGCGACATCATAATTTCTGATATAGCCTCCGTCGCTCAGATTCTGACCCGGCGGGGAATCCTTGAAGAAAAATCCGGTCGAATATTCGCGGTGAGAAACCTTGTTGACTTCGTCGAGAATCCAGCCCGGCGGGGAATAGTTTTCGGAGTCGCTCATCAACACATCTACCGCCGCGCGGTAAGCGTTGGTAACGACAGAGACATAATAAGACGACTTGGCTCTGCCCTCGATTTTAAAGCTTGAAACGCCTGCGCGCGCGAGCTTGTCGATATGCTCTATCATGCAAAGATCGCGGGCGTTTAGGATATATGTGCCGCCGTCGGCCTCTGAAATCGGGAAGTAGACCCCGGGGCGGGTCTCCTCAACAAGCGAATAGCTCCAGCGGCAGGGCTGAGCGCATTCTCCCCTGTTCGCGTCGCGGCCGGTCAGATATTGAGACAAAAGACATCTGCCAGAAAATGAGACGCACATCGCGCCGTGAACAAACGCTTCGATTTCAAGCTCAGGCGGGGTGTTGTCTCGGATTGATTTTATCTCGTCGAGATCAAGCTCGCGGGCGAGAACAACCCTTTTTGCTCCCATTTTATAAAATTCCCGCGCCGAGGCGTAGTTGACGATTCCGGCCTGGGTCGAAATGTGAATCTCGATTTCGGGAGCATATTCTTTCAGAAGCGACATTACACCGATGTCGCTGACGATAAACGAATCGACTCCGGCCTCGGCGGCCTCTTTTGCGAAACTTTTCAGGCTGTCGAGCTCGCGGTTTCGAGGGAGAGTGTTGCAGGTCAGATATATCTTCTTTCCCTTTGAATGAGCGAGCCTGCAGGCCTCGAAGAGCTGTTCCTGATCAAAATTCTGCGGCGCCGATCTCATTCCGAAGCTCTTCTTCGCGAGATAAACCGCGTCGGCGCCATACATCAGAGCGGCGCGAAGGCATTCGATATCACCCGCCGGCGAAAGTACCTCCGGCTTATTCATCGTCGTCATTCAGCCCCGCGAGCTCAGCGTTCGCGAGGTGCTCCTCATAGGTCTCGGCATAATAGAACTCCCCTGTTTCGGAATCGGAGCAGAAATAGTAATAGCTATTTTCTGCGGGATAGAGCGCCGCCTGAATAGCCGCCGCTCCGGGGTTGCAAAGAGCGCCGACCGGCAGACCGGTGCAGACATATGTGTCATAAGCGTCATACATCTCCTGGAAGTCGATAGTCGTATGAGCCTTGATTACGTTTTCAATATAGCGGTAAGAGGTGTCGGTCTGAAGATTCGGGAACTCGGCGGGGTTGTTGAGGCGGTTATAGAACACACCTGCGATCTGCTCCATATCGCCCTCTCTGCCCGATTCAAGCTGCAATATCGACGCGAGAGTAACAATCTGGTCTAGAGTGTAACCCATATCGTTGCAGCGGCGGATCACGTCGGCGTTCAAAATCTCGTTTGTGCGTTCCTTGATCCTTCTGACGATATTGTTGACAGAGTCGCCGACATAAAATTCATAGGTGTCGGGGAATAAAAAGCCCTCGTATTTATAGAATTTCAGGCTTGATGAGCTGACATAGGTCTCGAAATCAAAGCCGAAGGCACTGCTGTTAAAGGCATAGGTGAACTCGTCAGCGTCACAGACTCCGTTTTCTTCGAGAACCTTCGCCGCGTCGTCGATTGTCGAGCCCTCAATTATCGTCACTGTGACTGTCTCGTGGGCCTCGCGGGCCTCGGTCAGAAGGTCGAGAATGTCCATATAGCTCATTGAGGGCTTAACGTCGATATCACCGGGATAGATCGAACCCTCCGCGCCGATGCGGAACTTCGCAAAGCCTCTGAACACCTCGGGATATTCAATGATTCCGTTGTCTGTCAGAAGCTGGGCGACGTCGGCAACGGTCGAGCCGCTTTCGATATAGAGGGTGTATTCGTTGTTGTTGGTGTCGATTCCGAGAAAATCGCGGCCGACGACTATCGCGAACAGAGATATTATCAAAGTGCAGCATAGAACGAGCGTTACAAGCACAATTCCGCCGTAAGCAGAATAATTTGCTCTGCGCACTCTCTTACGCGGCCTCGGGCGGGGCGGTACTTTCTTGGGCTCAGGCTCGGTTTTTACCGCACTGCCGACTATTTTTGAATCGCCGCTCAGGCGTATCGTCTTTTCCGCGAAGTCGGTGATGTCCTCGGAGACGTCGTCCTCATCACTTTGCTCCGGCTCGGTTTTGACAGCCTGCTCTGAGCTTTCGGCTCCGCCCTCCGGCGGTTTGTTGTTAAGGATTGACGCCAGATATTCGTCAAAGCTTCCGTCCTTCATAGCTTCCTCCCAAAATCACTTCTTATTGAGCGCTTTCATAAGCAGCTCGGCGCGCTCGCGCGAAATAAGCTTTGAGACTATCTCAAAGGAAAATTCAAGAGCCGCGCCCATTCCGCAGGCGGTGATGATATTCCCGTCGGTGACGGCGGGAAGGTCGCTAATAACTTCAGCGCCGGTGAGCTGGTCTTCAAATCCGACATAGCAGGTCGCCTTTTTTCCGTTGAGAATCCCTTTGTGGCCGAGAATCGACGGCGCTGCGCAGATCGCCGCTATCGGAATACCGTTTTCGACGCAGTAATCGATCGCGTACTGAACGGTGTCGCTCTTTTCGAGATTCAGAGTCCCCGGCATTCCTCCCGGCAGAACTATCATCTGAACGTCAGGCGACATCGTCAGCTCGATATCGTCGAGATCGGCGACTGTTTTTATTCCGTGTGAGCCGGTCACTACTCTGTTTCCGACTCCGACGGTTTTAACCTCGATCTCGCATCTGCGAAGGCAGTCGACCGGAGTCAACGCCTCGATCTCTTCAAATCCGTTTGCTAAAAAAACCAGTACCATATAAACTACTCCTCCCTGATAACTGATAAAAGCTGTTCTTCGGCGTCGCGCAGCACCGTTTCGGTGATATTGTCGCCGCAGAGAATGCGCGCGATTTCGAGCTTTCTGCCCTCGAAGTCGAGCGGGTGTATCTCGGTAACGGTGCGGTCGCCGCCGCTTTGTTTTTCTATAAGTATATGGTCGTCGCCGACAATCGCGATCTGAGCGAGGTGGGTGACGCAGATAACCTGTCGCCTGCGGGAAATTTCGCGGAGCTTGACGCCGATCTTTTGCGCCGCTCTGCCGCTGACGCCGGAATCTATTTCGTCGAAAATCAGCGTCGGAACGTCGTCACGGTCAGCGAGAACGCTTTTCAGCGCGAGCATTATTCTCGAAAGCTCGCCGCCCGAGGCGATTTTCGCCATCGGCTTCGGTTCCTCGCCGCGGTTGGCGGAAATCAAAAACTCGATCGAATCCATTCCGCTTTGGGTCAGTTTTCCGCGTTCGATCCTGACCTCGAGCCTGACGTCGGGCATATTCAAAAACCTGAGCTCGGCCTCGACTTCGCTTTTAAATCTGGCCGCTGCCTCGCTTCGGAATCTGCTCAGCGCCTCCGCCTTTTTGGTTACGGTTGCGAGAAGATCGTCCTTTCGCTTTGAGAGGTTTTCAAGCTCAATCTCCGAGCCGCCGAGCAGCTCGAGCTCGGCGCAGGAGTCTTCATAGAGCTTTATCACGTCAGAAAGCTCGGGGCCGTAGCGCCGCTTGATCCTTGTCAGCTCGTCACGCCGAGCCAAAAGGCGCTCATATTCCGAGGCGTCGATGTCGAGCGAGGATTCAAGGCGGGAAAGCTCGTCGGCGATGTCGCCGATCTCGATTCCGACCGAGCCGAGCCGCTCGCAGATCTGTTTGAGTTCGGGCAGCAGCTCGCCGTTTTCGTTGAGCTCCGAAAAAGCGCTCGCAGTCAGCGCGCTCGCCCCGCCCGACTCGTCGTCGCCGATCAAAAGCATGACCGCGTTTCTGACTGACTGCGAAAGCTCGATGGCGTTGTCCATTATCTTAAATCGCTCTTCAACGGCGGCGTCCTCGCCGGGTTCGAGTTTTAAAGGAGATATATCGTCGACGACCGACTTTAAATATGCTGTTCTCTGAGCCTTTTCGCGCTCAGACTGTTTGAGCTTCGAAATCTGCCTCGCGGTCGATTGCAGCTCTCTGAAAGAGGTCTGATAATCCGAAAGAAGGCTCTCGGACATCGCATAGCCGTCGAGTATGCCGAGATGGCGGGAAGGGTCGAGAAGGACCTGGCTGTCGTGCTGGCCGTGAATGTTTATCAGCTCGCTTCCGATTTCGCGTATCGCCGAAATGCTGACCGCGCGGGAATTTATCCTTCCGGTTCCCCTGCCGTCTGCGCCGATCTCTCGGGAGATGATAAGCTGGTCGTCGGGTTCGACGCCGATTTCACGAAGCTTCTCACAAATCATCGGTGAAACGTCGTCGAAAACCGCGCTGACATAAGCTCTTTCCGCGCCGGTTCTGACAATATCCCTCGAAACGCGCTGGCCGAGTACAGCGTTGATTCCGCCGATCAGAATCGACTTACCGGCGCCGGTCTCGCCCGTGAACACATTGAGGCGCGGGCCGAGAGAAATTGTCGCGTTTTCGATCACGGCGAGGTTTTCGATGTGAAGCTCCCTCAGCATTATTTATCCTCCCTTCCGGCAAAATTCGGATTAAGCTCAAAGAAGCTTTTCGAGCTCCTTGAGCATTGCGACAGCGTCCTCTTCGGTACGCATTAAAACAAATATAGTGTCGTCGCCGGCGAGAGTTCCGACGATCTTCGGATATCCCGCGATATCGAGCCTTGCGCAGACTGCGTTCGCCATTCCGGAATGGCACCTGACGACGACGGTGTTCATCGCGCGGTCGACGGCATAAACGGCGTCGGAAAAGAACCTGACAAGGCCGTTCTTTGAATTTCCGTCGTAGTCCATTCTCGGCAGCGAATATTTATAGTTTCCGCTTTCGCTCATCGTCTTGACGAGCGAGAGCTGCTTGACGTCTCTTGAAACTGTCGCCTGAGTGACCGAAAAGCCGCGCTCCAAAAGAAGCGCCTGGAGCGTTTCCTGAGTGTCGACCTCATAGTGGCTGACAATGTCGAGTATTGCCTTTTTTCTGTCGTTTTTCATTTTTTCACCAATCCTTATTTATGTCATATATCCTGAAATCTCAGGCATGATCAACGGGTTTTGCGGGCTGCATCAGCTTGCTGCTTATCGCCCTGAAATAGCTTCCGCCCTGAAGGTCGATCAGCTTAAGCCTGAGTTCGGAGCGGGTAATAAACAGCCTGTCGCTTTCCGAAAGCTGAACCGGCGGCCTGCCGTCGGCGCTGATAACGACCTTTCGGTCGCGGTCGGCCTTGAATCTGATCTCGATTTTTTCGTCAGGCGAGAAAAGCATCGTTCTCGCAAAAAGGGAATGAGGGCAGATCTGAGTAAATTCGATGCAGTCAAGCGTCGGTTGGATAAGCGGGCCTCCCGCGGAAAGAGAGTAGCCCGAAGCGCCGGTCGGTGTCGAGAAGATAAGTCCGTCGGCTCTTAAAGAAGAAACGGTGACCCCGCCCGCAAGGACGGTGAAGTCGTGAATACCGCTGCCGTAGCCGCTCGATATTACCGCTTCGTTGAGAGCGGTCAGGCGTTTTTCTCCCCCGCCGGAATAAGCAATCCGCGCTTCAAGCATCATTCTCTCGTCGACGCTGTAACTGCCGTCGATCAGGCTTTTGAGCCTGTCAAGCTCGCCGCGCTCAAGAGTCGCCATAAATCCGAGACGACCGCAGTTTATTCCGAGAAGCTCTTTTGAATGCTTTGAAGCGTATTCGGCGCATTTGAGGATCGTTCCGTCGCCGCCGACCGAAATCATCACGTCGCATTCCGAAACCCCTTTTTCGATCTCCGAATATTCGGCATTTCCGCCCGAAAATCTGCCGCGGCAAAATTCCGGCATAACGATTTTGCAGCCGAGCGAGCCGAGGATTCCAACCGCCTCTTGAGTGCAGTTCAGAGAATGGGTCTTTTCAAAATTCGGGTAGATAAATACAGTCAAAACCATCACTCCTTAGCGCCGAATGCAGCCTCAACAACGCTGCGGCAGTCAATATTGAACGCAGTCGGGCTGCCGCGCTTTATCAGATAGACAAGGTACTCGATATTTCCGTCCCCGCCCTTGATCGGAGACGGGACAAGTCCTTTGATTTCAAAGCAAGACGAGCAGAAACAGCCGCAGAGACTGCTGAGGACTTCGAGATGAACCGCTCTGTCTTTAACTATTCCGCCCTTTGAGATATTCTTTTTACCGGCCTCAAACTGAGGCTTTATCAGCAAAACCGCCTGACCGCCGGGACCGAGTATCCTTCCTGCGGCGTCGAGAGCATATCTCACCGAAATGAACGAGAGATCGGCGCTGACAAAGTCGATTTTTTCGCCGAGCATCTCGGGCGTAATGTCTTTTACATTTACACCCTCGAGGCTGACAACTCTGCTGTCCCGGCAGAGCTTCTCGGCGAGCTGGCCGTGGCCGACATCAGTGGCAAAGACCTTTTTAGCGCCGTGCTGGAGCATACAGTCGGTAAACCCGCCGGTCGATGCGCCGATATCAAGGCAGGTCAGGCCGTTAAGATCGAGGCCGAAGCTCTCGATTGCGCCCTCCATTTTCAGCCCGCCTCGGCCGACATATCTTAGACTTTCGCCCAAAAGCACTATTTTGTCGGTTTCGGAGACATTCTCGGAAGGCTTTGAAGCGATCCTGCCGTTTACGCTGACCTCGCTGCGGAGTACATGCTCCTTCGCGCGCTCGCGGCTCTTTGCAAGTCCGCGGCGGACAAGCTCGGAATCAAGCCTCGCCATTGTCGCCCCTGATTTTTGAAATCATTTTTTCGGCAGTTAGCCCGTAAAGGTCGAGCGCTTCACACATCTTCATTCCCGGGACAAAGTCGTCGATTGCTGTTACCGTTGTCTGTGGGACTTCAATTTTAAGCTTTTCTCCGATCGAGCCGGAGCGCGATGTCTCCTCAAAGATATATACGCGCTGATAGCGTTTGGCAGTATCAATTACTTGCTGCTGTAAAGGATATATCCTTGTCAGTCTAAGCACATCGCAGCCGAGTTCTTCCGAGGCCTGATTTGCCGCGCCGGAAAGCCTGCCGTATGTTACAATCAGAGTGTCGGAGCCTCTTTCGCAGAGAGAGAAGCCTGCGCCGACAGAATCCTTTACGCCGCCGAACTCCTCTCCGCCCTTCGGAAATCTGACGCAGGCGAGACCCTTGTCTTCGTAAATTGCCTTTTTCAGGCAGAGCTTCATTTCGTCAAAGTTAGCGGGCGAATATATAGTAACGTTCGGGATTGTTGTCAGAAAAGGAATGTCATAAATGCCCTGGTGCGTTTCGCCGTCCTCGCCGACGATTCCTGCGTTGCAGATCGCGAGGACAATGTGGAGCCCGTCGATCGAAATGTCGTGTATCAGCTCGTCGTATGCGCGCTGGAGGAATGACGAGTAAACCGAAAATACCGGTATCTTTCCCATCAGCGCGAGACCTGCCGCAAATGAAACTGCGTGTTCCTCGGCGATTCCGACATCATAGAGCCGCTCTTTGAGTTTTCCCCGGAAATGATTGAGGCCGGTGCCGTATTTCATCGCGGCGGTTATCGCGACAATGTTCTCGTCGCGCTCGGCGAGCCGCGCCAGCTCGTCGCCGAAGACATCGGGATAGCTCTGACATTCGGGCGGCTTCTCTCCGGTCATCATATCAAAGGAGCTGACACCGTGATATTCGCCGGGATTGTCCTCAGCCGGCTTATAGCCCTTGCCTTTTACTGTATTGACCTGGATCAGCACCGGACCTCCGACCGATTTCGCCGCGCGCAGAGCAGCTTCAAGCTTTTCTAAGCTGTGGCCGTCGATCGGGCCGATAAACTCAAAGCCGAAGTCCTCGAAAATGGTGCTGTGCAGAAGCTTTTCCTTCAGGCTGTCCTTCGAGGCGCTGATGATGCTCTTTATTCCTCCGCCGACGATCGGGATCGAGCCTAAGATGCGCTTGGTGTTGGATTTGAGCTTTTTATAGCTATCCTGCGTTCTGAGCTCGGAAAGATACGTCGCAATTCCGCCGATATTTTTGGAAATCGACATCTCGTTATAGTTGAGAATCACGATGATGTTTGAGCCGCTATGGCCTGCGTTGTTGAGCCCCTCGAACGCAAGCCCGCCGGTCATCGCGCCGTCGCCGATAACGGCGATAGCGTGGTGTTCGTCGCCCGAAAGCTTCATCGCCTCGGCCATTCCGAGCGCGACGGAGATCGAGTTTGAGCTGTGTCCGCTGACACAGGCGTCGTGCTCCGACTCGGACGGACGGGTAAAGCCGGAAATTCCGCCCTTTTTGCGAAGTGTGTCGAAGTCGGCATATCTCCCGGTCAGAAGCTTGTGGGCGTAGCTCTGGTGTCCGACATCGAAAACGATCTTGTCCTTCGGAGAATCAAAGACTTTATGTATAGCGACGCTGAGCTCAACCGTGCCGAGATTTGAGCTCAGATGTCCGCCGTTGTGCGACACCGTTTCGATTATTTTATGCCTGAGTTCGCTGCAAAGCTCCTCTTCCTGTTTCAAGGAGAGCTTTTTTATATCCTGCGGCAGATTCAGCCGCGAGAGGAGCTTATAGGTCATTTAATCACTTTCTTTTCCTTATTTTTTTCGTTCGGCGAGAGAAATCGCCAGTTCTCTGAGAAGCTCGCTTCCGGGGTATTCCGAAAGCCTGTCCGCGGCGGCGGCGCTCAGCCGCATCGCTTCTGAAAGCGCGCCGTCTACACCGAGTATATCGGCAAAGGTAGCTTTTTTGCGGTCCTTGTCGCTACCGACCGGTTTGCCGAGATCTTCGTCGCTTGAGATCACATCGAGAACGTCGTCCACGATCTGAAATGCCAGACCGACATTTTTCGCGTAAAATTCGGCGCTTTTAAGCTCTTCTTCTCCTGCGCCGGCGAGTATCGCCCCGAAAAGGCAGGACGCGCAGAGAATACAGCCTGTTTTTAAATCCGACATTTTTCGCAGAAAAGCTTCGTCGACGCCGTCGGTTCTGCCCTCAGACCAAAGGTCGAGCATCTGCCCGGCGATCATTCCCCTGTTTCCCGCGCTTTCTGAAAGCAGATTTATCAGCTTCACAGCGGTTTCGGCGCTGATCCTTCGGTCGATTGAAAGGCTCGATATAAGCTGATAAGGCAGTATCGCGAGTCCGTCGCCTGCGAGAAGCCCGACGTCTGCGCCGAAAGCGACATGGGTCGCGGGTCTTCCGCGCCTGAGATCGTCGTCGTCCATTTCCGGCATATCGTCGTGGATAAGAGAAAACGTGTGGGTCATTTCGAGAGCGCAGGCGGCTTCATATACATAGTCGGGTACATCGGATTTTTGGCTGAAAAGCTTGTAAAACTCAACCGCCAAAAGCGGCCTGATCCTCTTTCCACCGGCCGAGAGAGCGTAGCTTTCGGCTTCTATGACGAGCTCGGCGGGGTCGCTGCCTGAGGTTTCAAGCAACGGACAGCTCTTCAAACATTCGTTGATTTTCGCGGTCTCTTCGCCGATGATTTTTTCGTATTCAGCTTTCATCGGCAGCACCCTTTTCAAGCTCGGCTCCGAACTGCTCCAGCATTTTTCTGCAATCTTCGGCGAGCTTTGTCCCCTCTTTATAAAGAGCGGCGGTCTCCTCGAGGGTGGTGCTTTCGTCGCTGAGCTTGTCGCAGATCTCGCGAAGTCTCTTTATCGCTTCTTCATATTTCACTGTTATCACCAAAATTCACTTTATTTACTGTCGCGTCGGCGCTTCCGCCGCGCATAATTACCTTAATGTTGTCTCCTTCGGCGAGCTTTTCGGCGTCGGAGACGATTTCGCTGCCCTTATATATAAACGCATATCCGCGCGAAAGAACGTTCTTCGGGTCAAGACTCCGAAGAGTCCTGCTAAGTCCGTCGAGGCTGAGTCTCGAGACAGCGAGCTTATGCCGCGCCTGACGGTCGATAGTAGCTGTTAAAAGCTTTATTTCCGCGCTTCTTGCCGATATTTTTCCTTTAACCGAAAACGCCGAAAGAGCGTATTCATATCTTCTGAGACTGTCGCCGAAATGCCGAAGCTTTGATTCGGCGCAGCGATTCAGCATCGACTGCAACGAAATAAGCGACGCGAGCATTTCGCGAATGTCGGGAGTTGCGAGCTCTGCGGCTCCCGAGGGAGTCGGGGCTCTTAGGTCGGCCGCGAGGTCGCACAAAAACCAGTTTATCTCGTGTCCCACAGCGGAGATGAGCGGAGTTGTGCAGTTAAAAACAGCCAGCGCAACCGCTTCGGTATTGAAGGCCGAAAGGTCGTCCGAAGATCCCCCGCCCCTTGTCAGGATAATTGTGTCCGCGCCGCTGCTGTCGGCCTTCATAAGTGCCGAAACGATGCTCTGGGGGGCGTCTGCGCCCTGAACCGCAGTCGGAAACAGCTCGATTACGGCCGGAGGGTATCTTCTCGAAATGACGTTTCTGACGTCTTCGATCGCCGCGCCGGTGGCAGATGTCACGACGGCGATTTTTTGTGGATACCGCGGGATCGGCCGCTTCGGAGCGCTGAAAACGCCCATTGCGTCTAACTTTTCTTTGAGCTTCTGAAGCGCGAGATAGGCGCTGCCCTCGCCGTCGGGCAGAAGCTGAGAAACATTTATCTCATAAACTCCGTCCTGGATATAAATGTCAACATTTCCGTAGGCGATCACCGACATTCCGTCAAACGGCATAAATCTGAGTTTTTCCGCCTGTGAGCGGAACATTACCGCCTTGATCACCGAGCCTTGGTCGCAGAGCGTAAAATAGGCGTGTCCCGAGCGCTGGTTGATATGAAAATCCGAAATTTCGCCCTTTAGAGCTATTCCCCTGAGCTTCGGGTCGTTTTTCAGCTTTAGTGAAAGATAGGTGTTCAACTGGGTAACGGTAAGAATCGAACTCACTTTAATAAACCGTCCTTTATCGCTGCGAATACTGCGATTCCGCAGGCATTGTCTGAAGAGAGCGCCGGCTCGGCAAACATCGAATCAAAGCGCTTTGAAAGAGATTCTCTGATAATGCAGTCGGACATCACGCCGCCGGCAAAGACGACTGGCAGACCGGGATACTTAGCAAGCGCATCTTCGGTCATCGCGATAACCGCCGCTTCGATATATTTCAGGCAATAGAGCGCGATATCACAGGGCTTTTCGCCGTTTTCAAGCATTCTTTTGCAGATATTTTCAACACCCGAGAGGCAGCAGCCGCCCGGCCGGATAACAGGCTTGATCCTGAATTTTGCGGTTGATTCAAGAGCGAGCTTTTCAAGCTCGGCGCCGCAGGGAAAACTAAGCCCGAGCATCACGCCGACGCGGTCAACAGCCTGTCCGGCCTTTAGGTCGAGCGAGGTTGAAAGCTCACGGCATTTGATGATCTCATTGCTGTCCGGAGTTGCCAAAAGGCAGTCGGTGGTCCCTCCGCTTACATGAAAGGCGATAAACTGCCTCCCTGAAAGCACAAGACCGAGGCTCTCGCAGGAATAGAGCGCCGCGAGAATATGGCCGACCTGATGCGAAGTTCTGAAAAGCGGAGCGCCGATCGCCGCGCTGATCGCTCTCGCGGCCGACTCACCCGCCAAAAAACAGGGCATATAGGAGCCTTCGAGATTTCTCGGACGGGTCGAAACGCCGACGGCGGAAATTTCCCTGTCTGAGAGAATTTCCTCTAAAAGCCCGGGGAGACGGCAGGTGTGGTGAAACAGAGCGTCCGACTGCCGAAGACCCCTTTCGCCGTCCCTGACCGGCAGAAGCAGCTTTTTTTGAGTGATGCTGCGGCTTTCGGGATCAAAGAGCGCGACAGAGGTGGTGTAGTTAGAGGTGTCAATTCCGAGGCAGCTATTCATTTTCTTCAAGACTGCGGGTAAACGCGCCCAAAACCCCGTTGACAAATCTTATATCAGGCTCTAAGCCGTAGCTTCTCGCGAGGCCGACTGCTTCGTTCACGGCGGCATTTCTCGGAACAATGTCGCTTCGGTAGAGAATCTCGAAGATAGCGAGGCGAAGGATCGCGACGTTTACCTTCGGGATGCGCTCAAACCCGCGCTTCGGGCTGAATCGGGCGATTATTCCGTCGAGCTCGGCGGATTTTTCGATGATTTCCGAAGCGGTCTTCTCAATCTCCTCGTCACATTTGTAATTATAATCTGCTTCGTGGAGAGTCACAAGATCGCTGATCGACTCGTCGTGGAACATCTTTTCAAACAGCAAGAGAAATTCGGCTTCGCGCACTTCATGTCTTGTCATTGTCATTCAAATCCTTTTTATTTATAAGCAGCTCAGGCCAAGCGGAAAATTCCGCCCGGCCGGCCTTGAATATTAAAGAGTTGCTTCGGAAACGAAATCAACATCGTCGACGGTGATATCGACCTTTGAGACGGTCACACCGGTCATCGACTGCACCGCAGCCTTGATCTTTGTCTGGAGCTGTTCGCAGACGTTGACAATATTATATCCGCTCGAGGCGATAATTGTCAGCGCGATACGGCATACGCCGTCGAGCATAGTGACTCTGATGTCGCTTTGGTCGGTGTCGCTCTGCAAAAAGCTTCTGATGCTGATTGTGCGGTTGGCGATTCTCGAAACGCCTTCAACTTCGGAAACGGCGTTCTTGACGATGGTCATAATGACGTTTTCGGAAACGCGAAGACTCCCCTTTTTGCTGTTCATTGTTTTTTCCATAGGCTTTTGGCCCTCCTTTTATACTTCCTGAGTACAGTTCATATCCCTGCGCATATCATTCCAATCATACACTGTATATTATAGCATCTTTGATTCAAGAAAACAACTACTTTACCTCAAAAATTCTAATATTTTCGTTTTCAACCGGAACCTCCGACAGTAAAATGTCCTTGATCTCGGCAGCCTGGGTCGCTGTCAGGCCGTCAGACTTTACAACGATGCTAGCGTTTGTGCCGTCGAGATATACCACGCAGTCCTCATATCCCGAAGCGATGATAAGGTTTTCGACCGTTGTCTCGCTCTCGATAAGCGATGAAAGGGTCACTGCGTTCATTGTGTATGCTGCCAGCTCTTCGTCGGTGATGTCCTGACCTTCGAGCACCATTTTAAGCGTCTCGACAGCCTGATCTCTCGAAGAGAGCTTATCGAGTCTCGCCTGGGCGAAATAGTCCTCGCTCGAATAGCTCTCGAGCTCCGTTCCGTTTACATACTGCACCTCGCCGTATGTATCGCCGGTGACGTCGGCAATGTCGATTACATCGGTCGCGGGCAGCTCTGCCTTTGAAAGTCGGTAGTTGGCGTAGACAGTTACGCCGAGGAACAGAGTCAGGCAGGCCAAAATGATGTGTTTCTTGTTCACCCTGAAGTTGAAGCTTTTGCTGATTTTTCTCATTGTTTATCCTCCTTGAGATAGTTATTTTGCGTCAGTGACGTAAACTTTTGATGTGGATATATCCAATACGGTCGCAACCGCATTTACCACCTTTTCTTTAACTGCGGCTTTTCCGCCGCCCTTGCAGACCACGAGGACACCCCTGACCTGCGGATATTTCGTCGATTCCAAAAGAGCTTCCTTTGAGCCGGCGATAACGGTTTTGCTCTCGACCTTTGAATCGGACTCGGAAGTGTCTGAAGCGAATACCTTCTGCTCAGAGCCGTCAAGAGTCAGCATAACCGAAACGTCAGAAACTCCCCCGATTTGCGAAATAATTTGTTTCAGGCGCTCTTCAAGCTCGGTCTGATAGTCTGCCGACGGTTCGGGCGCTTCAACCTGCTCCGGCACGGGGGCTTTTGCACTGTGAGCTTCGGGGGATTTCATCATCAAAAGAGCGATAATGCAGACCGCGGCGACGCTCAGATAAAGCGCCAACTTCGGCGAGCGCTTCAGATGATTGATAAAACCGTCAAACGCCTGTTTAATTCCCATTTTCTAGTCCTCATAACTGATTTTCACTTCGATTTCGCCAATCTTTTCTCCGATCAGCGCTCTGATCTCGCTTTCGCGCTCTCGATAAACGCTGTCAAGCTCAATACCGGCATCAGTAATAGATATGCGCCTCTGCCCGTCAATAGTAGTCCCGACCGTCAGTTTTTTAACATTTATTCCCTGCTCGCTCAACAGTGACTCCAGATAATCGCAAAGGCGCTCCTCAAGCTCCTCCTGAATAAGGCTGTCGCGGCTCTCCAGGCTTTGCGGCATATTTATCTCACCGAAGACGCCGGAAAGATCGGAAAGGTCGGCGTTTGTAATCACCGCTCCGACAGCGACTGCCGCGGCGAGCGCAAGAACAGACCTGATCTCCCGCCTGAACCTGTCAGGCACAAGCATTAAAACGGCGGTGTAAATAAGCGACGCGGTGCAGATCAAAAGCGTGATGTTTCTAAGAAAGCTCATGAGAGGAGCTCACCTCCGAGTATTACAAGCATACCGGTTGAGACGGTCAGCATAAGCATGAAAACGGTCAGAACTGTCGCTTCAAAGCTAAAAACGTCGGCGAGACCGCTCATCATCGTGCCGATCCTGTCGGCTCCTGTCAGTCTGCAAAGCCATGCGCATATTAAAAACGCGGTTTTATAGACCAGGGCGGTGATTATCGGCGAGAGCATAAACAGGCAGAGCACTGCGATCCCGAAGGTGCCGACAGCGGTTCTTATTGCGCTGAGACTCAGACTCACCGCCTTATATGACTCAGAAAGCGAATAGCCGATCACCGGCACAAAGCTCGATACCGCATATTTCCCGGCCTTTACCGCCAAGCCCTCCGCGCCGCGTCCGGCAAGTGACTGAAGCCCGATTATTCCGAGAAAGAGGGTCATTATAAAACCGATGACGGTTGTCAGCGCGTTTCTGATCGTGGAGGTCAAATTCATCAGATCGGGGTTGAGCGCCTGAGTGACCGACATCACAAGCATACACCCGAGAACCGGCCTCAGAACCGTCGTTGCGACCGCCGCAGCGGCTTCGCAGAAATACATCACCACGGCGTTATATGACACCGCGGCCGCGATATTGCCGGAAGCGGCGGCTACTGCCGCAAATGCGGGAATATATGACACCATGAACGCCTGACAGCTCAGCATCGCGCCGACGGCAGAGTTAAAAGCCTCGACCGCACACGGGCTTACAGCGATAAAGCAGATCATCACAAACAGCTCGCCGTAAAGTCCGGCTTTATATGAAAGCGTAGTCGAGAGCTGGCATATTGAAGCCAGAACGACGGTTATCAGAATTATCCCCAGCGGCCTTCCGACTGCTTCGCCGAAGATTCCGGCGACATAGCCGAGAATCCTATTCGGGCTCAAGCTTCCGACGCCCGAGGGGTTGTCCGGCTCGATTCCGAGCGATTCGAGATCACTGCCTATATCGGAGATATCCGCGCCGGAAAGCCGGCTGTTTATATCTTCTTCAAAATCCTCCAGAGCCGCCGATATGTTGAGGCGCATTGAAAACACAGCAAGCAACGCGAAAATTAAAGTCAGAATCTTTTTCATTATCTCTCCAAAACGCTTTTGACGACCTCTAAAAATTCCCTCAGCAGCGGCAGGCACATCAGCGAAATCGCAACTCTGCCGGAAATGTCGAGAACACTGCCGAGAGCTGTTTCGCCGCAGTCGCGGCAGGAAGACGAACAGAGCTCGCATATATAACATATTCCGAGCGCACGGAAAGCGATCGCAATATATCCGCCGTTGATTCCCGCGCCGCTGATTATCCCGCTGATTCCGGAAAAGACCTCGGAAATTCCGTCAACAGCCATAAACGCGGCGAAAATCACCGCCGAAATCGAGAGCAGGACCGCAAGGTCGCGGTTTGTCGGCTGAATCACCTTCGCGAGCACCGCCGCGATAAGGCAGACCGCCGCGATTTTAACTATTTCCATTTCAGAATCCGAAAACCGAGCGGACGGTGTCAAAAAGCTCGGAAATTTCGTTCACAAGCATCAGCATAACAATCACAAGCCCGGCGATCGTTATCATCAACGCCTGCTCGTCCCTTTCGGCGCGTTTTAAAAGCTGGCTCAGCACCGCGACTATTATTCCGAGACCCGCTATCTGAAACACCAGTGTAACGTCCATATCTACCTCATATAATCACTATTGAAATTCCGAGACCCAAAAGAGCGCCCAAAACGGAATACATTTTTTTGGTCGAATCCGCCCTTTCGCGCAGCTTTTTTGCTCTTGCCGAGAGCTCGGCTCTGATTCTCTCGATTCGTTCGATCTGCGACTCAATATCGCACGAGCCGAGAACTCTGCCGACAGTCTTAAAAAGCTCAATCGCTTCTTTATCTGCATGGAGGCTTTCGCAGGCTTCCTGCCACCTTTTCGGGAAGTCGCCGCTGTCGATCTCGGAGAACTGGCTGTAATCCAGAACCTTTGCTCCGCGAAATGCCTCGCGGCAGATAACGTAAACATCGGCGGCCTCAAAACGAAGGAGCGAAACGATGTTTGCGGTTATCTCCGCGAGCTCACGAACCGCTTCGGCGCTTTGAACCCTTTCGGAGTGAAGTTCAATGGCAGACATCAGCGAGCAGGCGCAAAGCGCCGAGCAGAGCGCGAACTTAATCAATTCTTATCACCCTTTGGCGTCTTTCGTGATCCAGCTCTACCGCCCAGGAGAAGGCGCGGCAGTCGATCAACCGTTTAACCGCCGGTTTTCGGCGCGCGGCTTCGAACCCGATTGCGTGTACGGCGGTTATCAAGAAGACGCCGGAATGATAAGCATATTCCAAAGCGGCGGCGTCGCTGTCGGTGCCGATTTCGTCGGCGGCGACCGCTCTCGGTGACATCACCCTGACTGCCGCGGATATCCCCGCGGGCTTTGGGTAGGAGACAAACACGTCGGTCAGGCGGCCGACATCGTTTTGAGCGACATTTCTGTGGGTCGCCGAAATCTCGTTGAGCTCGTCGATAAGCGATACCTTCATTCTGTTCCCGAGCTGTCTGACGAGATCCCTTAAGACGGTCGTCTTCCCGCTCGACGGCGGGCCGATTATCAGAACGCCGCAAAGGCCGTCATTAAAGCACCGACTGACGATTCCGTCGGCCGCGCCCTTTATTTCCCGCGCGATGCGGATATTGACCGAAGATATGTATTTCAGAGTTTCGATTGATTCACCCGAGGCGGTGACGGCAGTCCCGCAGATTCCGACTCGGTTTCCGCCGCGAGTTGTGATATATCCGCCGGAAAGCTCCTTTGAATAGCTGTGCATCGAATATGAAAACGCCGATTTGAAGGAAAATTCGATCTCCTCCGGCTTGATCGGAGTGTCTTTGATTATTCTGTCCTCAGAACCGATCGAGACCGACATCGGCCGATTCACCCGCAGGCGTATTTCGTCGATCGACCTGAGTTCATTCGGCGACAGGCTTTTCAGCGTTTCAAGCGGAGTACCGCTCAGAAGGTCTAAAGCATAAGAGATTTTTGTGTCCATTTTATCACTCCTTGTCCTTTGCTTAATTCTATGCCGCCGAGCGGCGTTTAATGTCTGATAACCGTCTTTTTGGTGTTCACTCCTGTGATTCCTCCCGCAGTACCCGATATAAGACAGCCTGCGGCCTTTATCAGCGCCATATCGCTGAAAACAAATTCACCAGCCGCAAGGCTTATTAAAAGCGCGGATAAATAGAGAAGCGCGCCGCAGAGAAGACCCTGCAAAAGCCCCTTTGTGCGGCAGAGCTGAGTCGAGAAATATCCCGCAAAAAAGGCCGCCGCGGATATAATTGCCGCCGAGACAAGGTTCAAAATCCCGTCGGAAATATTGAGATAAAGTTCAACAACGCCGACGACAGTGCTGACCGAGAAAATAAATCCCCCGGCGGCGAGAAGCCCGCGCAGAACGCTTTTATAAAGCGGCATAAAAATCCCCCCGAATACCGTTTTTAAAACGATATTCGGGGGGATAAGCTTTTAGAACAGGTTTAGTCCTTCTCGATAGGAGTATCTTCGCTCTTGTCCTTTTTCTCTTTCTTTTCCGACTTTTCGGCCTTAGCAGCCTTTGCTTCTTCGGCCTGGCGCTTGGCGTCCTCGTCGGCGGTGACGTTTGTCGCAATCGCCCATTTTTTAATTCTCATTTTGCAGCGGTCGGAGCTTGTCTCGATTACGACGGTTTTTTCCTCGATCTTGGTGATGATGCCGACGATACCGCCGACAGTTTCGATCTCGTCGCCGACCTGAACGTTCTTTCTCATTTCGGCGTCGGCCTTTTCTTTCTTGCGCTGGGGGCGGATCATGATGAAGTAAAGAACCACAAGCATCAGGATCATGAAGACGAGAGTGTACATCGAACCGGCGGTTGAAACCTGGGCTGCGTCAGCGGTCATTGGTATAAGTGAAAACATTTTAAATTCCTCCAAAATTTATTCTCAGAACAGTATATCATATTCCGGAAAAAATTTCAACTGTTTTTTCATTTCGAGCGAATATATTCGTCAATCGCCTTGGCGGCTCTCTTTCCCGCGCCCATCGCGAGAATTACAGTCGCCGCGCCGGTGACCGCGTCTCCGCCGGCATATACGCCCTCGCGGGTGGTGAGCATATTTTCATCGACGACAAAGCAGCCGCGGCGGTTGGTTTCAAGCCCGGGAGTAGTCGAACGTATAAGCGGGTTGGGTGAGGTTCCGATCGCCATTATAACGGCGTCGACCTCGATCTCAAACTCTGAGTTTTCGATCGGCCTGACTCCCCTTCTGCCGCTCTGATCGGGCTCGGTGAGCTCCATTCTGACGCATTTGATTCCGCAGACCTTGCCGTCCTTGCCGAGAATCTCGACAGGGTTGCAGAGATATTTGAACTCGATGCCCTCCTCGCCTGCGTGGTGGACTTCTTCGCGCCTCGCGGGCATTTCGTCGGCTGAGCGGCGGTAGACGATATATACCTTCTCGGCGCCGAGCCTCAGAGCCGAGCGCGCCGCGTCCATCGCGACGTTTCCTCCTCCGACGACAGCAATCGCCTTTGAGCGGTTGATCGGGGTGTCATAATCATCGAGATAAGCCTTCATCAGATTGGTGCGGGTGAGATATTCATTTGCGGAATAAACGCCGACAAGCGACTCGCCCTCAATTCCCATAAAGTTCGGCAGACCCGCGCCGGTGCCGATAAACACGGCTTCATATCCCTGCTCAAACAGCTCGTCGACCGAGAGAATCTTTCCGATCACCATGTCGGTCTGAATATCGACGCCGAGAGCTCTCAGGCCGTCGATCTCGCGCTGAACCGTGGCCTTCGGGAGCCTGAACTCGGGGATTCCGTACATCAGAACGCCGCCGGCGGTGTGGAACGCTTCAAAGACGGTGACGCTGTAACCGAGCTTTGCAAGGTCTGAAGCACAGCTCAGACCCGACGGCCCGGAGCCGATAACCGCGACCTTATGGCCGTTTTTGACAGGGTTTTCGGCGTCGGAAGCTTTATCCGCCATATAGTCGGCGCAGTAGCGCTCGAGGCGGCCGATCCCGACCGGCTCACCCTTGATTCCTCTGACGCACTTCGACTCGCACTGGGACTCCTGCGGGCAGACTCTGCCGCAGACGGCAGGAAGGCCGTTTGTGGATTTTATTATGCCGTATGCCGCGGGAATATCCCCCTCGCGGATCTTTTCGATAAATTCCGGTATTCTAACCCCGACCGGACAGCCGCCGACACAGGGACGGTTCTTACAGTTGAGGCAGCGGTTTGCCTCGTTGAGAGCCTCGGAATCGGTATAGCAGGCCGAGACCTCGTCGAAGTTATGAGCTCTGACCTTCGGCTCCTGCTCTCTGACAGGCGTTTTTTCAAGCTGCATATTAGGCATGGCGCACACCTCCTGTGATTCTGCAAATATGTTCGCGGTCGTGCTGCTCGATTTCACGGTAGGCGGAATTGCGGTGCATAAGCTCGTCGAAGTCTACCTCATGGCCGTCGAAATCGGGGCCGTCGACGCAGGCGTATTTGATCTTTCCGCCGACTCTGACTCTGCACCCGCCGCACATTCCTGTTCCGTCGATCATTATCGGGTTAAGCGAAACAATCGTCTTGATTCCGTAGGGCTTTGTAACCGCGCAGACAAACTTCATCATCGGAACCGGGCCGATAGCGATGACTGCGTCGTAATGGTTTCCGGCGTCGATAAGCTCCTGGAGCTTGTTGGTTACAAATCCCTTTGTTCCGTAGCTTCCGTCGTCAGTGGTGATGTAACAGTGTGTGCTGACGGCGCGCATTTCGTCTTCAAGGATAACGATGTCCTTATTTCTAAATCCGGCGATCACATCGACCTCTATTCCGGAGTTAAAGAGCGCCTTTGCCTGGGGATATGCAATCGCACAGCCGAC
>CANQJB010000022.1 GCA_947624155.1 uncultured Clostridia bacterium | reverse complement strand
CTCGCGCCGGATCACCTCAGATTCCACGACCACGAAAAGCTCGCGCACTATGCCAAAGCCGCCTGCGACATCGAGTTTCTGTTCCCGTTCGGCTGGGGAGAGATCAACGGCACCCACAACCGCACCGATTTCGACCTCACCCGCCACCAGGAATACAGCGGCACCAACATGAGCTATCTCGACCCCGAGACAAACGAGAGGTTCATTCCCTATATCATCGAGTCGACCTACGGGCTCGACAGAACCGTTCTCGCTCTGCTCTGCGAGGCTTATGACGAAGAGGTAATCGACGCCGAGAAGAACGACGTCAGAACAGTACTGCACCTCAGCCCCGCGATCGCACCTTATAAATGCGCGGTTCTTCCGCTCTCGAAAAAGCTCTCCGAAAGCGCGATGAAGGTATATGACGCTCTCTCCAAGAGCTTTATGACCGATTTTGACGAAACCGGTTCTATCGGCAAGCGCTATCGCCGCGAGGACGAGATCGGCACACCGTGGTGTGTGACCTACGACTTCGATTCCGAGACCGACGGCTGTGTGACCGTCCGCGACCGCGACACGATGGAGCAGCTGAGAATGCCGATCACCGAGGTCGAGGGGTATATTAAGGAGAGAATCGGGTTCTGAACCCGAACGCCCGATTGCGCAGATTCCGCTTTCTGATAATTAAAGCACCCACAGCCGAAACTCCGGCTGTGGGTTTTTGATCATTCTTTTTCCGAATCCAACGCTTCAAGCGGGAACGGCGGCTGCGCAAGCGGCTTCACCGCGAGAGACATCAGCTTCAGAGGGTTGTCGTCCGCCGCGATTCGGTTTGACGAAAGCGCCCCGCAGACACGGCAGCGGTGGATAACCGCCCATTCGCCGTTTTTTCTGACCCAGACCGCTATCGGCTCCATCGTTCCGCCGCAGTCGGCGGCGCGGTCCCCCGGGACAATATCGAGGTGCTTGCTGCAAAGGCAGTAGGGGCAGTGGTTGCGGTGCCGAGTGCCGGCGTTCTGAGAGGTGACAAGCCTGCCGCAGAACTGGCATTTGAACGGCTCGTCCGACGGATTTTCCCTGTAATAGTTTTTGTCGAGTAATTTTCTTTTGTTTTCCCGATTCATAAGTCCTCCTGAAAAGCTTTAATGCCTTTTCCGGGAGGTCTGATGCCTCCCGGGTCAGAAGACATTCACCTTTTTGATAATTTTTGCCACAAAACATTCCCCTTTCAGGTTTTATTCAGACTTCCGCCGAAAAGGATAAATACCGCTTACACCCCCTTTGTAAATGATTAACTTCGGTCTGTAAGCTTATTTTAGCACCGGAGCGCGGGGCTGTCAACGAAAATTTCTTCCTGACCGCAAAAAATCGCGGTTTTATTGGAAAAAATTTTCCGAAAGCTATTGCATTTTTAAAAATATGTGTTATAATATTACCGTAATAAGTTATCGGAAAGGTTGGAATTGAAGTTCCGGCCTTTCTTGTTTGAACCGGGAGGGATAGTTATGTCAGACGGAGCAACCGTCAAAAAGGTCAGAGAGCTGGCTCAGCCTCTCTGCGACGAACTCGGCCTCTTTCTCTGGGACGTTAAGTTCGAGAAGGAGGGCGCAAACTGGTATCTGAGGGTTTTCATCGACAAGGACGGCGGAATTTCGATCGACGACTGCGAGGCGCTCCACCGCCCGCTCGACAGGCTCCTCGACGAGGCCGACCCGATTCCCCAGAGCTACATTTTAGAGGTCGGTTCGCCCGGGCTCGGAAGAAAGCTCGAACGGCCGGAGCATTTTGAGGTGTGTATCGGCGACGAGGTCAGGCTGCGGTTCATTCGCCCGCGAGAAGGGGAAAAAGAGATTATCCGCGTGCTGACCGGCTTTGAAGGCGGCGAAATAACCGTCTCGAACGGCGAAAGCGAGGAGAAGATCCCCCTGTCGGAATGTGCCTTTGTCAGGCTCAACGACGACGCCGACCTTTTTTCGGACATTTAACGAATAATATCAGGAAGGACTGGTTACAAAAATGAGCAAAGAAGTTTTTGAAGCACTGAAGGGAATGCAGACAGTAAGCGGAATCCCGATGGACGAACTCATCGAAAAGATCAAAGGGGGAATACTCAAGGCGGTCAGAAGAGACTACCCCGACACCGAAAACGTCAGGATAATTCTCGACCCCGAGACCGAGACCTTTGAAATGTCGGTGTTCAAGACCGTTGTCGAGGGCGAACCGGAGGATCCGGCCAACGAGATCAGCCTCGACCGGGCGAGAACCTATCACCCCGAGATCGCCGTCGGCCAGGACTGCGAAATAGTCCTCAACCCCGCGAATTTCGGGCGGGTCGCGGCCAGCTCGGCAAAGCAGTCGATCCGCTCCGACATCAAGCAGTTTGAGCGCGACAAGCTGGTCGCGCAGTATCAGGACAAGGAGCACGAGCTGGTCTCGGCGGTCGTTCAGAAGATCGAGCCCGGCACCGGCAACGCGATAATAACCATCGACCACGATGAAATCTACTTCCCGAAGACCGAGCAGATTCCGGGAGAGGTTTTAAGAGCCGGAGACATCATAAAGGTATATGTTATCGGCGTCATCAACCCCGACAAGAAGCCGACGGTCCGCGTTTCGCGCTCGCACCGCGATTTCGTCAAGAGGCTCTTTGAGCTCGAAGTCCCCGAAATCTTTGACGGAACAGTTGAGATAAAATCCGTCTCGCGCGAGGCGGGTTCGAGATCGAAGATCGCGGTCGCCTCAAAAGAAGAAGGCGTTGACCCGATCGGCGCCTGCATCGGCCCCAAGCGTTCGAGAATCAACGCGGTAATGTCGCAGCTCGGCGGCGAAAAGATCGACCTTATCGCTTACAGCGAGGACGACGCCGAGTTTATCTCAAAGGCGCTCGCTCCGGCAGAGGTGATGAGCGTCACTCTCGCCGAGGACGGCTCGCGCAACTGCACCGTGATCGTTCCCGCCAACCAGCTTTCTCTCGCGATCGGCAACAAGGGTCAGAACGCCAAGCTTGCCGCGAGACTGACGGGATATAAAATAGATATAATTTCAGACCAGCAGGCCGCCGAAAGAGAGGCCGCGGCGAAAGAAGCGGCTTCCCTAGACGCTCCCGAAGAGGAGCAGCCCGAGGGGGAAGAATAAGGAATGAGCGTCAGGCAGCGAAAAATACCGATGCGCTCCTGCGTCGGCTGCGGAACCCAGAAGCCGAAAAAGGAGCTGATCAGAGTCGTCCGGTCGCCGGAGGGCGAGATAAGTCTCGACCCGATCGGGAAAAAGCCGGGCAGAGGGGCATATATCTGCCCCGACCCCGGGTGCTTCCTTAAGGCGAAGAAGGCGAAAAGGCTTGAAAGAAGCCTTGAGTGCGAGATTGGGCCGGAGGTCTATGACGCTCTTTCGTCGGAGCTTGAAAGGCTCGGTGAGAGCGGTGAGTAACGTTTTGGGAACGCTTTCGATCTGCCGGCGGGCAGGAAAGCTCATTCTCGGTACCGACGAAGCGAAAAACTCCTGCCGCCGGGGCGAATCGAAGGGAATACTTCTCGCCCGCGACCTTTCGCCGAAATCCCGGAAAGAAATGCAGTGGGTCTGTGAGCAGAACAGAGTCCCGATAATTGAGCTCGACTGCGACATGGACGAGATCGGCATTTCGGTCGGAAAGCGCTGCGGAGTTATGTCGGTGACCGACAAGGGGTTCTTTGAATCCATACTGAAAAAACTGAAAATTAACCGTGAGGGGATTTGCCTATGATTACAAAATACAGACTGAGCGATCTTGCGAAGGATCTGAAGCTGCCCGCGTCGGAGATCATCGAGGCTCTGAGCGCGAATTTCGGCGCGAAAAAGGCCGGCGCTTCTCTTACTCCCGACGAGGTGAACTTTATTCTCGAGCTCTATACCCAGAAAAACCAGGTAGAGAGCTTCGACGGCTATTTCGCCGACAAGACTCCGCGAAAGCAGCCCGAGCCGAAGCCGGAGCCTAAGCCGAAGGCCGCGAAGACCGAGCAGGCGGCGAAAGCCGAGCCTAAGCCGGAATCAAAGCCTGAGCCTAAGCCCGAGGAAGAGACAAAGCCCGAGCCTAAGCCGGAAGTCAAGCCCGAGCCGAAGGCGGAGACTAAGCCGGAGCCTAAACCCGAGCCTAAGCCTGAGCCGAGACCCCGCCGCGAGGAAAAGAAGCAGCCCGCGAAGAAGCAGGACAGAGGCGAACGCCAGAAGCTTATTACCAGCGGAACCGGCGCTTCGAGCTCGGCAAGCGAGAAGCAGCGCGTTGTCGACACCCGCGGAAGCTATGTCAATATCGACAAATACAACGACCGATATGACAATCTCGCCGAGAACGGCCGCAAGAACAACGACAACTATCAGAAAAAGCAGAAGCTGACCCAGAAGTCGAAGCAGAAAAAGCCTCAGTTCGCCTCAAAGCGCGAGAGCGAGGCCGACAAGCTCCGCAGACTGGAGCTCGAGCGCGCCAGAAAGCAGCAGCTTCGGGTCTCTATTCCCGACGAAATAACCGTCGGCGAGCTCGCGACGCGCTTAAAATCCGCCGCAACCGAAGTCATCAAGAAGCTGATGGGTCTCGGAGTCTTCGCGACCATCAACCAGACGATCGACTTCGACACCGCTTCGCTCGTCGCCGAGGAGCTCGGCGCAAAGGTCGAGCACGAGGTCGTCGTCACAATTGAAGAGAGACTTATCGTCGACGAGGAGGACAGGGAAGAGGATCTCGTCGAGCGCAGCCCCGTCGTCGTCGTTATGGGACACGTCGACCACGGAAAGACCTCGCTTCTCGATAAAATCCGCCACGCCAACGTCACCGCGACCGAGGCCGGCGGAATCACCCAGCATATCGGCGCCTACCGAGTCAACGTCAACGGGCGGGAGATAACCTTCCTCGACACACCGGGACACGAGGCGTTCACCGCGATGCGCCTTCGCGGAGCGATGGTGACGGATATTGCGATACTCGTCGTTGCGGCCGACGACGGAATTATGCCCCAGACTATCGAGGCGATAAACCACGCCAAGGCCGCCGGAGTTTCGATCATCGTCGCGATCAACAAGATGGATAAAGAGGGCGCCAACCCCGACAGGATAATGCAGCAGCTCACCGAGCACGACCTCGTTGTCGAGGCGTGGGGCGGCGACGTAGTCTGCGTTCCCGTTTCGGCGAAGACCGGCGAGGGAATTGATGAGCTTCTCGAAAACGTGCTTCTCGTCGCCGATGTTTTGGAGCTTAAAGCCAACCCGAACCGACTCGCAAAGGGCTCGGTCATCGAAGCAAGACTCGACAGAGGCCGCGGCCCTGTCGCAACCGTTCTTGTCCAGAACGGTACGCTTCATTCCGGCGACATAATCATCGCGGGAACGGCAGTAGGCCGCGTCAGAACGATGACCGACGACAAGGGCAGAGCTGTCGGCTCGGCCGGGCCTGCTGTGCCGGTCGAGATCACCGGCCTCGACGAAGTCCCGTCGGCGGGCGACGTCTTCAACGCCGTTGCCGACGAAAAGCTCGCGAGAGAGCTGGTCGAACAGCGCAAGCAGGAGGCGAAGGAGGAGGTCTTCAAGCAGTATCAGAAGGTCACTCTCGACAATCTCTTCAGCCAGATCTCCGAGGGCGAGATGAAGGAGCTGCCGATAATCGTCAAGGCCGACGTTCAGGGCTCGGTCGAAGCGATAAAACAGTCGCTTGAAAAGATCTCGAACGACGAGGTCAGAGTAAAGGTCATTCACGGCGGCGTCGGCGCGGTTTCGGAGAGCGACGTTATGCTCGCGAGCGCTTCAAACGCGATAATCGTCGGCTTTAATGTCCGCCCCGACCCTGTCGCAAAGGCTAACGCCGAGCGCGACGGAGTCGATATGCGCCTCTACCGCGTGATCTATGACGCGATCGAAGAGATTCAGACCGCGATGAAGGGTATGCTCGCGCCGAAGTTCCGCGAGGTCGACACCGCGCGCGTCGAGGTCCGCCAGACATATAAGATCACCGGAGTCGGAGCCGTTGCGGGCTGCTATGTTCTCGACGGAAAGATTTCCCGGAACGACCAGGTCCGCGTTGTCCGCGACGGAATCATCATCGCCGACGACAAGATGTCGAGCCTCAAGCGCTTTAAGGACAACGTCCGCGAGGTCGCGGCGGGGTTTGAGTGCGGAATCACTCTCGAAAAATTCAGCGATTTCAAAGAGGGCGACATCTTCGAGGGCTATATAATGAGCGAGGAGCCCAGGTAAAAAACTATTAAGGAGGCAGTTATGCCTGACTATAAATCTGCCCGCCTTGCGGCGGACATTCAGAGAATCGTCGGCGGAAAGCTCAGGGACTTAAAAGACCCGCGAATCGACGCCGAAAGGCTGACGGTCGTCAGAGTCGACGTCTCGCGCGACCGTTCGGTCGCGAGGATCTATGTTTCAAGCCTCGGGGGAATGAGCGCCGCGAAGGAAGCGGTCAAGGGGCTTGAGAGCGCCTCGGGGCTTTTAAGGCACGAGATCGTCGCTGTTCTTGGAATAAGAAAAGCGCCGGAGCTGAGGTTTGTCCCCGACGATTCCGCCGAGTATTCGGCGCACATTTCAAAAATGCTGAAAGACCTTAATCTGCCGGCAGACGGGGAGGAGAAGAACGAGTGAGAATAACGACGCTTGAAGCTCTTGCGGAAAAGATTAAAAGCTGCCGCGACGTCACGATACTCACCCACTCCCACCCCGACGGCGACTGCACCGGCGCGGGGCTCGGGCTATGCTATTATTTCAGAAGCGTCGGGGTCAGGGCTAACGTCAAAAATTCCGACGGCTTCCCGAAGCTCTTCGACTTTCTGACCGACGGTTATCAAGACCAGGAATTTGAGGAAAAATTCGTGATCTCTGTCGACGTCGCGACCCCCGAGCTTCTGGGCGACAGCCTTTCGTGCTATGCCGAAAGGGTCGACCTTTGCATCGACCACCACCGATCAAACAGCGGCTACGCAAAAGACAGCTATGTCGACGGCGGCTGCTGCGCGGCCTGTCTGATAATCTATGAGCTTTTAAAGCTTCTCGGCGCAAAGCTCACCCCGCTGATCGCCGACTGCCTTTATACCGGAATCGCGACCGACACCGGCTGCTTTATGTTTGACAGCACCGGCCCGGGCGCACATTCCGCTGCCGCAGGGCTGATGGAGGCCGGCTGCCGGGCAGCGGCGATAAACCGCAGAATGTTTCAGATCAAGTCCCGCGGGAGAATACTCGCGGAGCACAGGGTGATCGACACGATGACCTTCTCTGACGACGGCAGAATAGCGCTTATCGCGGTCACAAACGAAATTATCGACGGCTGCGGAATCGACCGCGCCGAGCTCGACGGCTTCGCGGGGATCCCCCTTTCGGTCGAGGGAGTCGAGATCGGTATAACCCTTAAACAGCAGCCCGACGAAAGCTACCGCGCGTCGGTAAGAACCGTCAGCGCCGACGCCTCGGCGATCGCAGCGCGCTTCGGCGGCGGGGGACATATCAGAGCCGCGGGCTGCACGGTCGGAGGCACCAAAGAGGAGGCCGCGCGGGCGGTAATGGCCGTCGCGGCGGAATACCTGTGACCGGCGTAGTCGCAATCGACAAGCCGGAGGGGTTCACCTCGTTTGACGTTGTCGCGAAGTGCCGCGGGATCTTAAAAGAGCGCAGGATCGGCCATTCCGGCACACTCGACCCGCTTGCGACCGGCGTTCTTCCGGTCTTTGTCGGCAGAGCGACCCGCGCGGTCGACATTCTTCCCGACACCGATAAAAGCTATGTCGCCGGTTTTAAACTCGGCTTTTCGACCGACACTCAGGACACCACCGGCGAGATCACCGCAAAAAGCGGCGTAACGGTCTCAGAGAGCGAAGTTGCCGAAGCTCTTTCCGGCTTTTTGGGCGTACAGCTCCAGCTCCCGCCGATGTATTCGGCGGTCAGAGTCGGCGGAAAGCGGCTTTATGAGCTCGCCCGCGCAGGAAAAACGGTCGAGCGGCAGCCGCGCAGAATTGAAATATACGGCATCAGGCTTTTGAATTTTGACGAAAACACACAGTCGGGCGAGCTTTCGGTCGACTGCTCAAAGGGGACATATATCCGCACCCTGATAAACGACCTGGGCGAGCGGCTCGGCGCCCTCGGCGCGATGAGCGCGCTTCGGCGCACACGCTCTCAGGGGTTCACCCTCGAACAGTGCGTTACCTTAGACCAGCTCGAAGCCGCCTCAGCTTCCGGCTGCTTGGGCGGGCTGATACTTCCGGTCGAGAGCTGCTTTTTGAGCTATCCCGAGATCAGGCTAAGCCAAAGGGCCGCCGAAAGATATAAAAACGGCGTGACGGTTTCGGGCATTGAGGGCAGCGGCCTCGTCAGAGTATATTCCGACGGCGGGTTTTTGGGGCTCGGCAGCATCACGGAATCCGGACTTAAAACATTCAAGGGCTTTTGGGAGATCTGAATAATGACAACGGTATTACTCGGGCTGTTCGACGGGCTGCATACCGGCCATATAAGCGCCGTCCGCGCGCTGACTGCCCAGCCCGGCAGAAGAATCGTTTATACCTTCAACTCCGCGTCGGTTTCGACAAAGGGCGAGCGCGGGCTTTTGATCAGCGATTCCGAAAAGAGGGACAGGCTGCTTTCGCTCGGCGCCGACGAGGTCGTTTCCCGCGATTTTGCGCAGGTTAAAGACCTTTCGCCGGAGGAGTTCGTGAAAAATATTATTCGCGGCGAGCTTTCGGCGGACAAAACCGTCTGCGGCGAAAACTTCCGCTTCGGAAAGGGCGGCTCGGCAGATTCGGCGAGGCTCAAAGAGCTTTGCGCCAAACTCGGGATCGAAACGCTGATCGTTCCGACGGTATATTTTGGCGGAGAACCGGTCAGCACCACCCGAATAAGAGAGCTGATCTCGGTCGGGCGGATAGAAGAAGCCAACAGCCTTTTAGGCTATCGCTACGGCTTCGGCGGCGAGGTCGCCCACGGCAACCGGATCGGCAGCAAAATCGGGATCAAGACGCTGAATATCCCGATCGACCAAAAAAGAGCGATCCCGCGGTTCGGGGTATATGCCTCGGAGGTCTTTGTCGGCGGAAACAGCTACGCCGGAGTCACCAATATCGGCCTTCGGCCGACGGTCGGAGACCTTTCGGAGCCGGTTCTCGAAACACATCTGCTAGATTTCGGCGGGGAGATCTACGGCGAGAGAGTTAGAGTCGAGCTGATCGGCTTTATCAGAGACGAAAAGCGCTTCGGCAGCCTTGAAGAGCTCAGGGCGGCCGTCGCGGGTGATATAAACAGAGTAAAGGAGTTAAGAAAATGAGTGAAGTCAGAACGAGGTTTGCGCCCTCGCCGACCGGCTATCTGCACGTCGGCGGCTTAAGAACGGCGCTGTTTACCTACTGTATCGCCAAAAAGGCGGGCGGAAAGTTCATTCTAAGAATCGAGGACACCGATCAGGAGAGATATGTCGAGGGCGCGAACGAAGTCATCTACCGCACACTTCGCGCCGTCGGCCTCAGCTGGGACGAAGGTCCCGACGTCGGCGGAGATTACGGGCCTTATATCCAGACCGAGCGCCGCGATATTTATAAAGAATACGCGAAAAAGCTGGTCGAGCTCGGCGGGGCATATTACTGCTTCTGCGACAAGGAGCGCTTACAGGAGCTCAAGGCCGTTCAGGAGGCTTCGGGCGTCAACCCGATGTATGACCGCCACTGCCGAAATCTTTCAAAGGAAGAAGTCGAGGAAAAGCTCGCCGCCGGAACCCCTTATGTTATCCGCCAGAAGGTTCCTCTCGACGGCACCACAACCTTCCACGACGTTCTTTACGGCGACATCACCGTCGAAAACTCCACACTCGACGACCAGATACTCCTCAAAACCGACGGCCTGCCGACCTATAACTTTGCAAACGTTATCGACGACCACCTGATGGGCATTACCCATGTCGTCAGAGGAAACGAATATCTCGCCTCCGCGCCGAAATACACCTTGCTCTACAAGTCGTTCGGCTGGGAGGAGCCGGTTTATATCCATGTCGAGCACATTATGCGCGACAAGCAGCACAAGCTCTCAAAGCGCGACGGCGACGCCTCTTATGAAGACCTTATAAACAAGGGCTATCTGAGCGACGCAATAGTCAACTACATCGCGCTTTTGGGCTGGTCGCCGAAGGGCGAAAGGGAGATCTTCTCGCTTCCCGAGCTCATCGAGGAGTTCGACATCTCGGGGCTTTCAAAGTCTCCGGCGATCTTCGACCCCTTAAAGCTGAGGGCGATCAACGGCGAATATATCCGCGCGCTTTCGCCCGAAAAGTTCTTGGAATACGCCGAGCCCTATATCCGCAAAACCTGCAAGGGCGACTTTGACCTTGCGAAGATCGCGGCGCTTTTGCAGCCCAGAACCGAAGTTCTGACCGACATTCCAGACCAGGTCGACTTCTTCGACGAGATGCCGGACTACGACCTCTCGCTCTATGAAAACAAGAAGATGAAGACCAACCGCGAGACCTCGCGCGAGGTGCTCGAAAAGGCTCTGCCGGTTATCGAGAACGTCAGCGACTGGACTGTCGACGGGCTCCACGAGGCGCTCTTCGGGCTGATCGCCGAAATGGGCGTCAAGAACGGATATGTCCTCTGGCCGGTGAGAGTCGCGATAACCGGAAAGCAGTTCACTCCCGGCGGCGCTCTCGAAGCGGCGGACATTCTCGGAAAGGCCGAAACAGTCAGAAGGCTGCGCAAATCCCTTGAAATGCTCAGATAAGGGGGCATAAAAATTGATTGAAGTTAAAAATCTGGTAAAGACCTACGGAGACAAGAGGGCTGTCGCCGGAATAAGCTTTAAAGCCAACGACGGCGAGATCCTCGGCTTCTTGGGGCCTAACGGCGCGGGAAAGTCGACGACAATGAATATTCTGACCGGATATCTCTCCTCGACCTCCGGCGAGGCATATATCAACGGCCACGACATTCTGGAAGACCCGATCGCCGCAAAGCGCGAGATCGGCTATCTGCCCGAATTCCCGCCGCTCTATCTCGATATGACCGTAAAGGAATATCTCTATTTCGTCTATGAGCTGAGGGGCTGCCGACTCCCGCGGAACACCCATCTTAAGGAGATCTGCGAGCTTGTCAAGATCGACAACGTCTATAACCGCCGAATCAACAACCTTTCAAAGGGATATAAGCAGCGCGTCGGACTCGCTCAGGCGCTTGTCGGCAACCCGAACGTTTTAATACTCGACGAGCCGACCGTCGGTCTCGACCCGAAGCAGATAATCGAGATCAGAACGCTTATCAAAAAGCTCGGGAAAAACCACACCGTCATTTTAAGCTCTCACATTCTGAGCGAAGTCCAGGCGGTCTGCGACAGGATCGTCGTTATAAATCAGGGGAAGATAGTCGCCGACGACACCGCCGACAACCTCTCCCGCGAGCTGACCGCCGACCACAAGCTGATCGCCCGAATCGACGGCCCGAAGGACGAGGTAATAAAGCTTGTCCAGACAATCCCCGGCGTTGTCTCGATCGTCGCCGATATGCAGCGCGAAAGGGGCGTCTGGGAATACAATATCGAGGCTGTTGAGGGAACCGATATCCGCCGCGAGCTGAACCGCCGGCTGATGTCACGCAACTGGTACATTCTCGGGCTGCGTTCGAGCGAGCTCTCGCTCGAGGACATCTTCCTCAAGCTGACAATGGGCGAGAGCGTCAACGAGTTCTTAGCCGACAAGGCCGACGACCTCGAAGAGCGATATAAGGAGGAAGAATAGATGAATGCGATTTTAAAACGCGAGATACGCGCTTATTTTGACTCCCTGATCGGCTATATTTACATCACCGCCTTCTTCGCCGGCTCCGGAATTTTGTTCAGCGTCTCCTCGCTTCAATACGGCTCGACCGATATGTCGGGAATGTATTCCGGCCTATTCTATATTCTCCTCGTTCTGATACCCATTCTGACGATGCGCACTCTCTCGGAGGAAAAGCGCCAGAAGACCGACCAGCTCCTTTTAACCGCGCCGATAAGCCTGACCTCTTTGGTTCTCGGAAAGTTTGTCGCCGCTATGCTGATCTATTCGATCGGAGTCTGCATGACCATTGTCTATGCAACTGTCGTCTCATTCTTCGGGGCCGTGAGCTGGCTGACCGTTTTCGGAAACGTCGTCGGGCTGCTCCTTCTCGGAGCCGCATATATCGCGGTCGGAATGCTGATCTCGTCGCTGACCGAAAACCAGGTAATCGCCGCGATCGGAGGCTTTGCCGCGATGCTGGTGCTCTATCTCATCAGCGCTATCGCGACGATAATCCCGGTCGACTGGATCGCAAGGATCTTCACCGAGCTCTCCTTCGCCGAGCGATACAGCCCGTTTACCTACGGTGTGTTCGACTTTTCAAACGTGCTGTTCTTTATCAGCGCGACGGTAATATTCCTGTTTCTGACTATCCGCGTCCTCGAGCGGCGCAGATGGTCCTGAGGAGGTGGGCGTTATGAAACCGGATATCAAAAAGCATATCAACAAGCGCCGCCTGAAATACGGCTCCTTTGCAACCGCACTGACAGTCTTTGTGATCGCGGCGATAGTCCTTGTCAACATCGTTGCGACAATGCTCTTCGACCGCTTCCCGATCACCCTTGACCTCACCTCGGGCAGCATCTACACCGTTTCTCAGGAGACTATCGACTATATCTCGGGGATCGAATCGCCGGTCGCGATAACCGTTCTCTCGACCGAAGAGGAGTTCCGCTCGATCAGCTCCTACGCCGCTCAGTGCGCCGAGCTGATGAAAAACTACACTCAGCACAACAGCAGAATCTCTCTCAGGTTTATGGATATGCTCTCAAACCCCGACTTTGTTGCAAACTACACCCAGGAGCTTGAGAACGGCGACATAATCGTTGAACTCGACAACGGCGAGCACAACCGAGTCAAGGTCGTCTCGCTGATCGACATTATCAACGTCACCGAGGAATATGAGCCATATCTCAGCCAGATGGCTCAGGTCAACGGCGCGGCTTATACACACTCGATGTTCAATGCTTATAATTACATTGAATCCTCAAACGCCGAGCAGGCGATAACCTCGGCGATAATGGCGGTAACCGACGCCAACCCGATCACCGTCACCGTTCTGACCTATCCCGGCGCTAACGAGTCCGACATCTCGGGGCTGACGGACCTTCTCGATTCGAACGGCTATATGCTGACCGAGACCGACATTTCGGCCGAAGAGCTGACCGACGACATCGACCTCGCGATTATCCCCGCGCCGAAGCTCGACTACCCGACCGAGATAATCACCAAGATCGAAAACTGGCTCGAGGGCGGCGGTATGCTCGAAAAGGACCTTATCTATGTCGCCTCTGCCGAGCAGCCCAAGACCCCGAATCTCGACGCCCTGCTCTATAAATACGGACTGACTGTCGAGCAGAAGATAATTCACGAGACCTCGACCCAGCGCTACACTCAGTACGACACCTATACCTATCAGAACATCGCGACCGAGAACTATCTCGGCGACGTGACCAATATGGATCTTCCGATCGTTGCGCCAGACGCAAGGCCGATCACCGCCCGCTTTGAAAACGTCGATTCGCTTTACAGCTGCGAGCCGCTGGTTCAGTCCGCGGCGTCGGCGGTTTTGCAGAATATGTATGACGAAACCGAGGAATGGAGCGCCGAGACCGCCGAGGAGCGCGGCTCCTTCAACACAGTCGTAATCGGCAAACAGAAGAAGATCAATCAGGACACGCATATCTCGACCTTCACCAACGTCATCGCCTTCGGCTCCGATCTGATGCTCAACTCCGTTTTAACGAGAAACGCCGCCTTCAATAACGGCAGCTTCATAATCAGTATGCTCAACGACATCACCGGAAAGACCGAGGGAATCGTTATCACCCCGAAGATCGTCAGCTCCGGCACCTTCGACATAACCGAGTCCCAGACCCGCACCTTGACCCTGGTCTTCGCCGCCGTCATTCCTGCGGCCGTGCTGATCGTCGGAACGGTTGTCTGGATCAGAAGGAGGCATAAATAAGCGATGTCTAAACGCGCAAAAAACCTTCTTATAATCGGAATATTTATCCTGAGCATGGCTGTGGTGCTGCTGATACTCGTTCTGACCCAGCCGAAGGACAGTGCCGACGGCGAGGAAAGCCAGTCGAGCACAATTTCGGTCCTCAGCTATGACCGCGACAGCATCGCCGAAATGACAATCAAAAACGAAAACGGCGAGTTCACTATCCGCAACGCGGTCGCGGGCTTCACGATCGACGACTATGCCGAGTTCCGCCAGAATTCGACCGTAATGGGCGCGGCGGGGCGCTGCGTCACCGCGATCAACGCCCAGGCGCTTGTCGAGGAACACGCCGCCGACCTTGAAAAATACGGCCTGGCCGACGGCTCTCCGAAGGCCGAGTGCGACGTCACTCTCAAGGACGGCACCAAATACTCCGTCTATTTCGGAATTGACTCGCCCGAGGGCAACACCCGCTATATGCGCCTCGCGGATTCAGACAGTGTCTATACCGTTCTCTCAAACAGCTCGGGATATTTCTACTACCGGCCCGAGGATTTCCTGAGCCTTTCGGTCACCGAAGAGCTCACCAATAACAACACCGCCCCGACTATCGACCACCTCGTAATCACCCGCAGGGACTTTGATTTTGACGTTGAGTTTATCGACGACAGCAAAAACCACTCGATCGACGACGTCGGCGCGGCTTCCTCACAGGTAATGATCTCTCCGGTCTACGCATATCTTGATATCACAAACTCAAACGCGATCATCTACGGAATCTGGGGACTGACCGCGATGAACGTTGCGGTCGTCAGACCGACAGAGGCACAGCTCGAGGAATACGGAATCGCAGACCCGTTCTGTGAAGTCAATCTCGACGCCGAGCTTCAGAACTACAACCTCAAAATCGGAAACGTTGCCTCTTATGAGCTCGACCAGAACGGCGAGCCGACCACCAACCCCGCGTCCTATTACTGCTATTACAACGGCATCGACATCATCTATGAGTTTGCGGTCAGCGAGATACCCTACGTCAGCTTCCAGCCGATCGACATTCTTTCAAGCAGCATGACCTCAAACTACATCTATAAGCTCGATTATATCGACGTCGAATTTTCGGGAGACAACCCGGCTCACTACAACATGAACCTGACCGGCAACCCCGAGGAACAGACCCTCTCGGCAATAATCGACGGCAACGAGGTCGACGCCGAGGAGTTCAAACAGCTCTATATATTCATGCTCAAATGCCCGATCGACGACCTTTGCTTTGAGGACCCCGGCGACTCTCCGCTGATCTGCCGGATCGATTTCAGAAACGACGACGGCAGCGGCGATATTCTCGAATTTTATGACACCGGCGCAAACCGCGTCACGATAAAGCTCAACGGCACAACCTCGTTCAGCCAGCCGAAGGGATATCTGAAGGTGCTTCAGGAGAATATCGAGGCGTTTAAGAACGGCGCATCGGGAGACGAGCTCAAACAGGTCTGGTAACTGACAATTCAATCCCGCAGGAAAAACTGTATGATAAAGGAGGAACATTATATGTCCAAGTATTTTGAATATAAGGGTCTGCCGCTGGTCAGAAAGGGCGGCGAGCTCTATTACGGAACGATGGGCGACCCCGAGGTCGTGATGATGCAGCTCATCGGAAAAAAGGACGTCGGCGGGGTTCAGACCGCGACAAAGGTCCAGCTTTACAGAATGCTGACCGACGAAAGCGTTCCGGTGATGCAAAGGATCACCAAAACCGCCGTCAAGCAAAGCCTCTTTGAGGCGCTCGATCTCGCCTATGACTGGATCGGCAAGCGCGCTTGACTGATAAAAACAAATACCGCCCGGCGGACAGCTTCGGGCGGTATTTTTGTCTCTTTACTGTCAGTATTCCCTGCCCGACTGTTGAAAGTTCGGTTGAAAGTGTTGATAAAAGGCCGAATATCGTCAGCCGAAGATAAAAAATCGGGCAGGTTTTCAACAACCTGCCCGTGCGTTTTATTTGAAATTACATTCTGGAATAAGTTAAACGCTATAACTCGATTGACCGATTCTCACCCAAGAGTGACGACGACCTCGTGCTCGGTTCCCGGCTCGAACACCGGCAGGACATTTCCGCTGAGCCTGACCCCGTCGCAAAGAATCGACTTAATTCCCTTTGACACGCCGTCGGGGTTTTTGACGGAGATCTTATATTTCGCGCCGCGGAAGACCCTTTCCGCCTCGAAGCCCTCCCAGCCCGAGGGTATCGACGGGTCGATTTTAAGCCCGTCATAGTCGGGGGCGATGCCGAGGATATACTGCGAGATCGCGACAAAGTTCCAGGCGGCGGTGCCGGTCAGCCAGCTGTTCTTTGCCTCGCCGTAGTATTTCGGAGCAAAGTCGCGGCCGGCGATCATCTGAGCATAGACATAAGGCTCGGTGCGGTGAATCTCGGAGATGTCCTCGTTATATGCCGGGCAGATCTTCGAGTAGTATTCAAACGCCCTGTCGCCGTGGCCGACAAAAGCCTCGGCGCAGATTATCCATGCGTTGTTGTGGCAGAAGATTCCGGCGTTTTCCTTAACTCCGCCGGGATAGGTCGAAATTTCGCCGTATTCGACATAATAACGGGAATAGGGCGGATAGTTTAGAACCAGCCCGCGCTCACAGCTCAGGTATTTTCTGACGCTTTCGAGCGCTCTGAGGTCGGCGCCCTGCTTTTTGCCGATTCCCGAGAGGACCGCAAAGCCCTGCGGCTCAATGAATATCTTCCCTTCCTCGCATTCCTTCGAGCCGAGCTTTCTGCCGAAGTCGTCATAAGCTCTTAGGAACCATTCGCCGTCATAGCCGTATTTCATAACGGTGTCGGCCATCTTTTCAACCTCGGCGGCGGCTTCGTCGGCCTCGGCGTTCATTCCCTTTCGGCGGCAGAGCTCGATATATTCGGGAACGATAAAGGTGAACATACAGGCGACAAGCACCGATTCGGCGACCTTTCCGTCTTTAGAAGTCGTTGTCTGGAAGCTCTCGCCCGATTCGGTCGAGAAGCAGTTGAGGTTGAGGCAGTCGTTCCAGTCGGCGCGCATGATAAGCGGCAGGCCGTGAGGCCCGAGATTCTGGGCGACGCGCTTATAGCTCATTGTCAGGTGGTGCATCATAGTTTCGGCGAGGGAGCCGTTGCTGTCATAAGGCACCTTTTCGTCGAGTATCGAGATGTCGCCGGTCTCCTTGATATACTGCGCGACAGCGAGTATCATCCAGAGCGGATCGTCAGAGAAGTTTCCGCCGATTTCGCTGTTGCCCTTTTTGGTCAGCGGCTGATATTGATGATAGCAGCTTCCGTCCGGCATCTGAGTCGAAGCGAGGTCGATGAGCCTCTCGCGGGCGCGGTCGGGAATCTGGTGCATAAAGCCGAGAAGATCCTGGTTAGAGTCGCGGAATCCCATTCCTCTGCCGATACCGCTTTCAAAATATGAGGCCGAGCGGGACATATTAAAGGTGACCATGCACTGATACTGATTCCAGATATTGACCATTCTGTCGACCTTTTCGTCGGGAGTTTTAACGCTGAACTTCGAGAGAAGGCTGTCCCAATAGGCGTTGAGCTCCTTGAGCGCGGCGTCCGCCTTTTCGGGGGTGTCGAACTTTGAAATCATCTCATGGGCGCGCTCCTTGCGGATCGTTCCGTCGGGGTTGAACTTTTGGTCGACGTGGTTTTCGACATATCCGAGGATAAAGACAAGCTCCTTTTCCTCGCCGGGCTTGAGAGAAATCTCAACGCGGTGCGAGGCGATCGGCGACCAGCCGTGGGCGACCGAGTTGCGCGGGCGATCCTCAAAGACCGCGTCGGGGCGGTCGAAGCCGTTATAAAGCCCGATGAAGCTCTCGCGGTCGGTGTCGAAGCCGGTTATCGGCTCGGAGCAGTGGAAGAAGGCGTAGTGGTTTCGGCGCTCGCGGTATTCTGTCTTGTGGTAGAGGGTCGAGCCTTCGATCTCGACCTCGCCGGTGTTGAAGTTGCGCTGGAAGTTGGTCGAGTCGTCGTTTGCGTCCCAGAGGCACCACTCTGCGAAGCTGTATAGAGAAAAGTCCTTCTGCTGATAAGAAGTATTCATGATTTTCAGTTTATGGATCTCGCCGTTGAAGCCGACCGGTACGAAGAAGGTTATCTCGGCGCTTAGCCCGCGGTATTCGCCCGAGATTACGGTATATCCCATTCCGTGGCGGCAGGAATAGCTTTCAAGCTCTCTCTTTACCGGCGCCCAGGAAGGACACCAGACGGTTCCGCCGTCGTTGATGTAATAATATCTTCCTCCGGCGTCGCAGGGGACGTTGTTATAGCGATAGCGGGTGATTCGGCGGAGGCGTGCGTCGCGGTAGAAGCAATAGCCTCCGGCGGTGTTTGAGATCAGGCCGAAAAAGCCGTCGGTCCCGAGGTAGTTGATCCAGGGGTAAGGGGTTTTCGGGCTGCTGATCACATACTCTTTATTTTTATCGTCGAAAAAGCCGAATTTCATAAGAAAATCCTCCCGATAAAGATATTGTTGACGGTAGGTCAAAGAGACAAGACAAGTATATAATACTTTCGGTTATTTGTAAATATTTTTTTGAAAAAAATTCAATTCTGAATAAAACCGCCAAGCCGGGCAAAACTAAAGTCGACCGGATATAAGGTCGGCTTTATTAACCTTTAACATGAAAGGAAGGTCAAAAAGTGAAAATACTGGATAGAATAGCGCTCTTTCTTCTGATCGTCGGCGGCGTCAACTGGGGACTTGTCGGAATCTTCAATTTCGACCTTGTCGCCTATCTGTTCGGCGGTTCCGCGGGGCTCATTTCCAGAATCATCTATATTCTGGTCGCTCTCTGCGCGGTATGGTGCATATCGCTTTACTTCAGAAACTCACGTCTGATTGAAGAATAGGTGTCACGGCTGTGACTGTCGGTGACAAGCTCAAAGGGGGCGGCTCTGCCGTCCCCTTTTTGGTCATGTATTTTCGCCGAGCTGAGCTTCGAGATTTCGGCCGGAATAGATAATTCTCAGTACATTGACCGAATCGGCCGCCTGATCGACGGTAAACGCCGCGGCGTAATTTCCGATATAGAGAAGTCTGATTCGCGGCTGCGAAGCGGCTCCTGATCGCAGATTCTGCACCGCTCCGGCATAGATTCCAGCGATCCTACGCGCTCGGTTATCTCCCGCGCGAGCTTTAAAGCAATCTCAGGCTCGCCGAGAACCTGCACGATATATTATGTCGTTGCGAAACGCCTCGGAAATCACGACCCTCACAGCTCAACTCCATAGCGGCCTGGAAAGTCTGCTTTAAGCCCGTCAACGCTGACGGTTCGACCTTCTTTGATGTCTTTTAGACCTTTGTCGAGCTCGGCGGCGAGCTCTTCGGGCGGAAGGCTGATATCCGGCACCGGCGGTCTCGGCAAAGCAGCCTCAAACGGGATACCCCGCCTCATTACCACCTGCCTCAAAAACATATCTATCGCCGTTGACATCGAAATCCCGAGAGAGCCGAGAATCTGCTCGGCCTGCTCCTTGACCTCAGCCTCGACTCTTGCTGAAACCGCTGCGGTTCTTGACATAAATATCACCTCAGACATATTATATACCTTTTGTATGCAAAATGCAAGCATTATGCAAATTATTCGGCCTTCATCGGATTACTTGACAAATCCCCAAAATAATGTATAATAGAAAAGCACGGATTTGTGCCATGAAACAGAAAGGAATGAACGTTAAATGGACAAGAAGCCCTATCTGATCACAACGGCGATAGCATACGCCTCAAAGCTGCCGCACATCGGCAATATCTATGATCACGTCTGCGCTGACGCGATCGCGAGGACCCGCCGAATGCAGGGCTTTGACGTTTTCTTCCTCACCGGAACCGACGAGCACGGCCAGAAGATCGAAGAAGAGGCCGCGAAGCAGGGAATCACCCCTCAGCAGCACGTCGATAAGATCTCGGGCGAGATCCGCTCCGAACTTGACTCGCTCTCGATAAGCTATAATAAATTTATCCGCACTACCGACCCCGAGCACGAAAAGGCCGTTCAGCGTGCCTTTGACCGCCTCTATGAGCAGGGCGACATCTACAAAGCCGAATACGAGGGCTGGTACTGCCTGCCCTGCGAGAGCTTTGTCCCCGAGGTTCAGCTCAAGGACGGCCGCTGCCCCGACTGCGGCTCCGAGGTCAGAAAGGCCAAGGAGGAAGCCTATTATTTCAGGCTTTCAAAATATCAGAAGCAGCTCGAGGAATTCTTTGAAAACAATCCCTCGTTTATCCAGCCCGAGAGCCGCAAGAACGAGATGGTCAACAACTTCCTGAAACCCGGGCTCCAGGATTTCTGCATCACCCGCTCCTCCTTCAGGTGGGGCATCCCCGTCGACTTCGACCCGAAACACGTCGTCTATGTCTGGATCGACGCGCTTAACAACTACATCACCGCTCTGGGATATGACCCCGAGCACCCGAGCGAGAACTACAATAAATATTGGGACAACTGCGTTCACATCATCGGCAAGGATATTTTAAGATTCCATTCCGTCTATTGGATCGCCTGGCTGATGGCGCTCGGCGCAAAGCTCCCGAAGCAGATTTTCGCCCACCCGTGGCTGCTCTTCGGCGAGGATAAGATGTCGAAATCAAAGGGCAACGTTATCTACGCGGGAGAAATGGTCAAGCGCTTCGGCTCCGACGCCACCCGCTACTATATGCTCTCCGAGATGCCGTTTGCGGCCGACGGCTCGATCAGCTATGAGACCTTTATCGACCGCTATAACACCGACCTCGCGAACACCCTCGGCAACCTTGTAAACCGCACCGTCGCGATGGTAAACCGCTATTTCGGCGGAGTTGTCGGCGAGCCCGGCGAAAAGAACGAGTTTGATCTCGACCTCGAGGCGAAGTGCCTCGAAGCCGCGAAGAAGATGCAGGCGCATATCGACGCCTACCGAATCGCCGACGCCGTTGAGGACATGATGAGCCTGGCCCGCCGCGCAAATAAATATATCGACGAGACGACCCCCTGGGCGCTCGCAAAGGACGAGGCCCTAAAGCCGCGCCTTCAGACCGTTTTATATGAGCTGATTGAAGCGATTCGCTTCATCGGCGTTCTCTCCGCGCCGTTTATCCCCGATACCGCCGCGAAGATAATGACCGAGATCAATTCCGAGCTCGGCGGCTTTGATACCCTCGAATCCTTCGGAAAATATCTCCCCGGCACAAAGGTCGGCAACGCCGAACCCCTCTTTGCGAGAATCGACTCCGAAAAGCTCCTCGGCGAGCTGATCGCCGAAATGGAGGCTTTAAAGGCAAAGGCCGCCGCTGAAAACGCGCCCGATGCCGTTCCCGAGCCGATCGAGCTAGCCCCCGAGGTCACTATCGAGGACTTTGAAAAGCTCGAGCTCCGCGCGGGCAAGGTTCTCGAATGCGAGCCGGTAAAGCGCTCGTCGAAGCTTCTGAAAATTCAGCTCGACGACGGAATGGGCGGCCGCCAGATACTCTCGGGGATCGCGAAGTGGTATAAGCCGGAGGATCTTGTCGGGAAGACAGTCCTGTTTATCGCGAACCTCAAAGCGGTGAAGCTCTGCGGAGAGATGAGCGAGGGAATGATCTGCGCTGCGGATATGCCGGACGGCTCGGCAAAGGTCTGCTTCCTCGACGGAAGCGTTCCGGCAGGCGCGAAGATCAGATAAAATGAAGCTCGTTATCATAATCGGCGGCGGCGCCGTCGGAAAGATGACGGTCGGGCAGGAGCTCTGTAAAATCACCAATCTTCGGCTCTTCCACAACCACGTCACTATCGACCTTGTCACCCGAATTTTCGGATATTATAACTCCTCTGCGATCACAAGGCTGCGGCAGGTCATCTTCGAGGAATTCGCAAAAAGCGGCAATTACGGCCTCGTTTTCACCTATATCTGGGACTTTTCTGCCGAAAGCGACGGCGAATATATCCGCGGGGTCAGGAGAATTTTTGAGGACGCCGGCGCCGAGGTATATCTTGTCGAGCTTGTCGCCGATTTTGATGAACGCCTTAGGCGGAACCGCACCGAAAACCGACTTCTCAACAAGCCGGGCAAGCGGGACACCGAGTTTTCCGAGGCGCTTATCAACGATGAAAAAACCGGCCGCGTCGAAAGCCTGCCGGGCGAGATCGACTGGCCGAATTATCTTCGGCTCGACAACACTAATGTTTCGGCGGAGACCGCCGCCGAAATCATCAAAGAGCGTTTCGGGCTGTAAAGACTCGATACAATCAGTGTTATTTCACGAGGAATCTACTAATGGTATATTATTCCGACAAAAATATCACGGTTCGTGATATGACCGAAAGCGACCCGAAGGCGTTTGTCGAGGCCGAGCGCGCTCAGGGCTGGGACTCCGACGTGTCGACGTTTGAAAAGCGCCTCAAAGAAAGGGACGAGGACAGAGTGATCTGCCTCGCTGCGGACTGGTGCGGCGAGCCGGCGGGATATGTCAATGTCTACCCGACATATGAGCACGGCGCGTTTGCGGGGCGTATGCCGATGATAGTCGACTTTGCGGTGCTGATAAAGTTCCGCAGGCGGGGAATCGGCGAGAAGCTGATGGACGCTGCCGAAAAAATTGCGGGGCGTTATGGCGACGAGGTCGGGCTCGGAGTGGGGCTCCATTCCGGCTATGGCAGTGCGCAGCGAATGTATGTCAAGCGCGGGTATGTCCCCGACGGCAGCGGCGTTTGGTATCGAAACAGCGTTCTCGGCGAATATGAGGACTGCTGCAACGACGACGATCTGGTCCTGTATTTATCCAAAAAACTCGGCGGCGAGAAATGATTTTGCCGCGAGCATAACTGTCCGTAGCTCAGTGGATAGAGCAATGCGCTCCGACCGCATGCGCGCAGGTTCGATTCCTGTCGGACAGACCAAAATAAAAGGCACCTTTTGGTGCCTTTTATTTTGGATTGTTGGATAGGATGAGCCCTGCGCTCAAAGCGACGCCAAAGTTCACCTCAAAACCAGCCCGACACAGCCCTCGAGCCCGATTTTATCCTCCTCGGAAAAATAGGCGGGAACAACGCTGTCCATATCGAGAACGCCGAAAAATTCGCCGTCCTTATATATCGGGATAACTATTTCGGAATGGGTATTGCAGTCGCAGGCGATATGCCCCTCGAAGCATTCAACCTCCTCGACGACGATCGACTCGCCGCGCTTCCAAGCGCTTCCGCAGACTCCGAGCCCATAGCCGATCCTCGTCACCGCGGGCCTGCCCTGAAACGGCCCGAGCTTCAGCTCAACGCCGTCTTTGAGATAAAACCCGACCCAGTTTGATTCCGGGAACGCCTGCTTTATCACCGACGAGGCGTTCGCCAAAACTGCGGTCAGGTCGCTCTCCGAAGCAGTGTAAAGCGATATCTGCTCCTTGAGCAGCTTATAAAATTCCCGCTTGTCTGCGGGGTATTCAACATCAATATAGCTCATATCAACCCGTCCTTTCAAGAAGATTTTAACATATTTTCGCGGAAGATGCAAGATATGTGCGCCCACCTTGATATTTTCGCGGCGGTGAGTTAAAATATTAAAAAACAATATCGGAGGCAGAGTAATGAAAATTGCGTTTTTTGACACCAAACCTTACGACCGGGCAGGATTTGAAAAATATTCAAAGGACACCGGACTTGAAATTAAATATTTTGAGACAAGGCTGAATCCCGACACCGTCTCGCTCGCCCAGGGCTGCGGCGGGGTCTGCGTATTCGTCAACGACGACGTCGGCGCCGAAACGGTCGACCGGCTCTGTGAAATCGGCGTCAGGCTTATCGCGCTGCGCTGCGCGGGATATAACAATGTCGACCTAGGGCGCTGCGCCGGAAGGATCAGGGTCGTCAGAGTCCCGGCATATTCGCCCTATGCCGTCGCGGAGCACGCAATCGCGCTGCTTCTGACATCTATCCGCAGAATCCACAAGGCGTATATCCGCACCAAGGACTTCAACTTTTCGCTCTCGGGGCTGACCGGCTTCGATCTTCACGGAAAGACGGTCGGAGTAATCGGCACCGGAAAGATCGGGCGGATATTTATTGACATCTGCCGCGGGTTCGGAATGAACGTGATCGCCTATGACAAATTCCCCGCCGAAGGGCGCGGGATAAACTATGTCGGCCTCGACGAGATGTTCGCGAAGAGCGATATAATCTCGCTGCACTGCCCGCTTACCCCCGAGACATATCACATAATCGGCGCAGAGGCGATCGAGCGACTGAAAACCGGCGCAGTGATAATAAACACCTCGCGCGGCGCGCTTATCGACGCCGAGGCTCTGCTCGAAGGCATCAAGCGCAGAAAGGTCGGCGCGGCCTGCCTCGACGTCTACGAGGAAGAGTCGGACATCTTCTTCCAGGACTTCTCGGGCCACATTATGTCGGACGACGTTCTCGCCCGGCTGATCTCGATGCCGAATGTGATCGTGACATCTCACCAGGCGTTTCTGACCGAAGAGGCGCTCGACAGCATCGCGAAGACGACGGTCGAGAATATTCTCGCGGTCGAAAGAAACGAAGACTGCGAAAACGAGGTCAACTGCTCGGGCGGAAAGGCCGGAGACTGAAAAATTTTTTCGACGCGCAACCTTTCGGCATTTTTGTCGACTTATTTTATAGGCGCCTATAAAAAGCTGAAAGGAGCGATGAAATGCAGGATCAGCAGATCATTGAGCTGTTCTTTGAGCGGGACGAGCGCGCGATCGGCGCTTGCCGCGAAAGCTACGGCAGTTATCTCTATAAAGTCGCATACAATATCCTCGGGGACAGGCTCGACTGCGAAGAAGCAGTCAGCGACAGCCTTCTCGGCGCATGGAACTCGATCCCGCCCCAAAGGCCGGACAGTTTAAAGGCATATCTTGTCAGGCTCTGCCGCAGGACAGCGATCGACGTCTGGCGGACAAAGACCCGCGAAAAGCGGCGCGATTCGGAATATTCCGTTTCGCTCGACGAGCTGGCCGAAATAATCCCCGCCGGCGGCAGCCCCGCGACCGAAGCGGAGCTAAGGCTTCTCGGCGACGCAGTCGGCAGATGGGCCGCTGAGCAGAGCGAGGAGCAGCGCAGCATTTTTGTGCTGAGATATTACTATTCCGAGCCGGTCCGGAGCATTTCAAAAAGGCTCGGGATCAGCGAATCAAAGACAAAAAGTGCGTTATACCGAATGAGAAACAGCTTGAGGGCGTTTCTTGAAAAGGAGGAGATTTTATGAATAACTGCGATCTGTCAAAATCCCTTGAAAGGCTGAACGACGGCGTCATTCTCTCTGCCGGCGAGGCAGCTTCGAGAAAGAGTTATAAAAAATACGCCGCTTTTGCAGCGGCGGCGGTTCTGGCGGTCGGAATAGCCGCTGGCGGCCGTGCGCTTGTCAGAGGAACGCTAAACGCATCCGCCCCGGAGCAGCCTCAGACAGACGGAACAGATCAGGAGGAAACAGCGGTCAGGCAATATGAAAGCGACGCGACCGGCGACCTCAGCGTCGAGCTTTTGGGGATCGGCGCCGACGGAATGCCGAAAATATCGGTCACCTGCAACAGCCCCGAAAACGAGGCGTTTAAAAGCATCGTCAACGGCACCGCCGAGGTGACGCCGAAGGCATATTACATCACCACCGCCGACGGGCATATCGTCACCCTCGACGGGGAATACTGGCAGAGCCACAACCTTGTGATCGGCGAGAGGGAGTATTGCTCAGAGCAGACGCTCGAAGACGTCAGGAGCGACTTTATGATATTTAACGAGGACATCGACGACCTCGAGCTGATAAGCGAGGGCTATGGCGTCGTTTCGGTCGAAACCAGCCTTATCGACGGCAGAATCACCGCCATTTCGGTCGGTCACTACGGAAAATACCGCAACAACGCCACCGGCGCGACCGATTATGTGATACTCAGCAGCGAGGATTACAGCGTTATCGAGCTCGACTGCCTGACGATAAGCATCGACAGCCTGCTGATCGAGGCCGAGGGTGAAGAGCCCCTCGAGGTCCACGGAAGCTGGACGGCGGAGTGTCGGGTGTAATTATCTGAGACGGAGAACCCCGAGCGGGTTCTCCGTAAACCTCTCCTGCATGGCCTTCGCTCGCCGCTCCGGCCATAAACGTATAAAATTCGGGAAGTGAATTCCCGAATGAGCCTGCCGTTCCGGCAGACTCTACGGAGAACCCCGAGCGGGTTCTCCGTAAACCTCTCCTGCATGGCCTTCGCTCGCCGCTCCGGCCATAAACGTATAA
>CANQJB010000021.1 GCA_947624155.1 uncultured Clostridia bacterium | reverse complement strand
AAACTAATTACAGATAAATCTCTCCTTTTTCATTCTTAGTGATATGCCCCTGCAAAGCTTTTTGCAGGGACATATTCTCATTCAAATCAATTATTATCAATTAGAGGTGTTACTTATGAAAAAAATTCTATGTTGTATTTTTGCAATGACCTTTGCTGTAATCATTGCGGTTAGATTCCAGACAGAAGGGCTTTCGGCAGTCTGGAATCAGCCGGACTGCAATATGTCTGAAGATATAGCGCCGTATTTTGAATTCAATGACGCACTTGGTTTGGGAGATAATTATGTGGTTCAAGATGACGGACAACCTCAAACTTACGGAATGTGCGGGGAAGCCGCATCATGGTCATTTGACAGACAGACGGGGCTTCTGACGATTTCGGGGCAGGGCAATATGTATGATTACGACTACGATAACGGTAATTATGCGCCGTGGTATGAATTTTGTGAGGAAATAACGGATATTTCTGTATCTTTCGGTATCACTTCAATAGGTAATAATTCGTTTCGCGGACTGGCAAAGGCAACCGGCGTCAGCATACCTGTAGGAACAGTAAGAATCGGAAACGATAGCTTTACAGCCTGTCATTCACTTTCTGATGTAGTTTTGCCGGACGGAATCACGTCTATCGGATACAACGCATTTAACGATACGCCATATATATCGAGCCTTGAAAACGAGGAACATCTTTTTATAACGCCTCAAGGGTATCTTCTTCGTTCGTGGTCGAGCGCGGAAAAAATAATTATCCCGAATGAGGTTAAGGTTATTGCAAGCCAGGCATTTGCCTGGGCGCCCTGCCTTTCCATAGAGATAAACTCCGATTGTTTTATATGCAGCGAGGCTTTTTTTGCCTGTAAGGCAATGACTGATGTTGTTGTCAATGGAAATTGTCATTATGAAGACGGTTCGTTCGTATTTTCCGATTCTCTGGTAAATTTTGAAGTCAACGGAGATGTTACATCATCCGGGGCGTTGTTCAAATTCAGTGGAATACAAAATATCATCATAAACGGAAGCCTTTTGAAAGGTGGGCTCGGTTCATCATGCAACACTTTAAAAACCATCATGATAACAGGGGACTGCAATGCTTCTGTAAAATTGATAGATTGGAGCGACACTTTGGAGACAGTAACTATCGGTGGCAATTGCTATGCTGAGGAGTCAGTGATAAGCGGCTGCGGTATGTTGAAATCAGTTGAAATAAAAGGAAACTGCACATTGGGTGGCAGACTTATAGAGTGGTGCGATGCATTGGAATCAATCTCTATTGGAGGAAGCCTGACTTCCGAAGATGTTTTGCTGAGCTCGTCGAAAAGCTTAAAAACTGTTACAATCGGCGGCAACTGCACGCTCAAAAAGAAGTTAATCGAATGGTGCGACAGCATTGAAGCCTTCTTTGTTGGCGGTGACTGTTATGCTGAGGAGTCGGTGCTAAGCGGTTGCGGTATGTTGAAATCAGTTGAAATAAAAGGAAACTGCACATTGGGCAGCAGACTTATAGAATGGTGCGATCGGATTGAAAAAGTTACAATAGGCGGCGATTGTACTCTTTCAGATGTTTTGGCAGACACTTGTGGTGAGCTTCAAAACGTAAAAATAGGCGGCAAGCTTAGCTTAAAAGGAGGCCTCGTGATTAACTGCCCCAAGCTCACAAAAATATCCTATAATGCAGATAGAACAAAACCTGCGGTCAATGATAACACAACAGGAAAGGTCAATTATGCTGTTTCTTCTACTCAGCGGGCAAATGTCCCATACAATTCCTACGGTGTAGACTGCCCTTATGGAAGCGATTATGGCATGGGAATTGAATACAATAACGGCTTCGGTTTCTATATAGTCAGGGAAAGGATTCAAGAAATAGAATCAGTCTCAGGAAAGATTTTTGCTGTGTATGGAGATAAAGACACCGCCACTGTAATAAATAAGGACACCCTTTCGACTGTATTCACCGCTTCAAAGGTCGGCTTTGACTTCGGCGGGGCGGCTATAGATGAAAACTATGTATATATCATGTGGTCATATGTCATCCCCATTGAAGGCTCTGAAGCAAGACTTTCGGAAAACAATATCGTATTTTCAAAATATGATATGAGCGGCAAACTTATTGGAGAATGCAAGCTGTCACTTAAGGATACTGAAGCACAAGGCCCTTTAGGCGGAGGAAACTGCAATATGAAAATCAAAAACGGCATATTGGGATGCTTCTTCAACATCGGATGGCTGAATGGACATCAAGGCTCGGAATTTGCGGCCATAGATACTGATACCATGCAGCAATTAGCTTTGAACACATGGCAGGGTTCTCATTCGTTCGGAACTTGTCTTCTTACAACAAAATACGGTTTTGCAGGCATTCAGATGGGAGACTGTTACCCGAGAGGAATAAACCTTAATACATATACTGTTAATAATGACAATATCAGAATCAATACCGACAATAAAGTCATAATGAACAGTAGCGGGCAATACGCTGATGAAGGCGTTCACCAGAACAATACCCACCTTCACATGGGTGGATTTGCGGTAAATGAGACCACATATGCCGTTGTCGGTAAGGCCGAGAGATTTTATACTTCGGGGAATTATCGCGACTATGTGATGAATCATCCCGGTCAGACGCAAATTTTCGACGTTTTCATCCGAATCGTCGATCAAACGCTTTTGGACACCGACGATATCGGCGGCGAGGACAGGATAGACGCATTGACCGGTGAAATTGCCGATACGAACGTGTTTTGGCTCACCTCCTGCAACTCCACCGAAAAGGCAGGACAGGTCAAGGTCGTTACGCTAGAAAACGGCGCTTACTGTGTGTTATGGGAGAAAATGGTGAACGAGAAATTTGACAGCATTCGTTATGTTATTATGGACGAGTGCGGCAATATTCTTCGCCGAGAAACTGCAATTTATGGCGCAAGGCTGTCAAACACTTCTATTCAGCCAATTGTTCAAGGCAGTAAATTGATTTGGGCAATTGCAGACGCAGAAGCAGGTAAGGTGACATGGTATACCGTAAATCTTGATGCTTTCGGAGATGTGAATAAAGACGGCGTGACAACGCTCGATGATGCAGTTTTAACTCTTCAAAAGGCGATGAAGGTAAATCTCGGTTATGTGACTTTTGATGATGTCGAGGCAGATATAACCTGTGACGGTGAAATCACCCTCGACGATGCAATCGAGATACTTAAAATTGCGATGAATGTAGTTTCATAACACTCGATAAGGTTAATCGTTAAATTGCCTTGACAAATCATTTGCCGAGACGTATAATAACGTATATCCCTTTAAAGGGGCAGAAATAACGGAAATGACAGGTGAAGATTATGAAAAAACTTATGTTTATAATTTTGGCCACATCAATAGCGCTGAGCATGACGTCCTGCTCAAATACGCAGAAAAACGGATTGCAGGAATTTACGGCAGATTCAACCGAACCGGCTTTTAATTCTGAGTCGGTGGTCACTAGCGCACCTGAAACGACCTCAGCTCCGATAACAACCGCTCTGCCAACGACAACCGCCGAGCCTACTACCACTCCCACGCCTACCACGACTACACAGCCGACGACAACCCCGCCTCCGACGACTACTACTGTCCCGACTACCACCCCTGCGCCTACTACCACGCCGACACCAACCACTACTCCTGCGCCAACTACTACTCCTGCCCCTACTACAACCCCTGCACCCACTACCACACCGGCACCAACAATAACTCCCGAGCCAACTACCGTTGCCGAAGCGGAGGAAGATGATGTTGAGAGCGATGTTGAAAAGCTTCTGAACAGCGTTGAACTTACGTCGTATGTGACCGACTATGAGCCTCTTACCGAGCTGACTGAAGAAATCCTCTCGGAGATCACTACCGATGGTATGAGCACATACGAAAAGGTTAAAGCGTGCTATGACTATCTCATCAACGAATGTGAATATGACAAAAACAAACCTGCTGTCTTTCAAAGCTTTGATGATATGGGATACGGTCTGATGATAAATGCCTATGATATGCTCAAGGATCACAAAGGCGTGTGCCATCACTATGCTGCGGCTTTTGTTGCATTGACCAGGTATATAGGACTTGAAAGCTATTATCAGTTGGGCGAAACGCATAAGGCATCCGGCGGATATACGGGACATACATGGGCTGTTATAATCATTGACGGCACCGAATACGTTTTCGATCCGCAGGTCGAAGACAATATTGCAAACGGCGGAGAAATAAAATATCAGAGATTTTGCAAGACATACGATCAGGTGAAAGATAAATACATAAAGTATGAGTCGAATTTCTATTGATTGAAAAGCTTTGCCAAGTATGAAAATGTAACAAATCACATAATTGCAACCGCCTTGACAATTGTGTCAAGGCGGTCTTGCGTATTTCCGTAGATGTGTCCAAAACGGTCGCATCAAGAAAACTCAGGTGATTCTTAAAATGTGGATTCTACCTCTTGACAAAAGCGGTCTGAAAAAGGTTGGATCGAAAACTTTCAAATTCTTCAAACTGAGCGTTCATACCCTCTCAAATATCAAATCTCTGAAAAAATGATGAAAATGTCATGAAAGCGGTAAAATATGTTTGCATTTTTGAAAAAAGGTGCTATACTTATATTGGAATTAAATTTGAAATCGCGGAGGTTTTATTATGTCTAAATATATCGGTCAGCCCTGTACCTCATGCCGGGCCGTATTCAAAGAGGGCGACGAGATCGTCGTCTGCCCCGACTGCGGCTCTCCTTATCACAGGGATTGTTATAAAAGAGAGGGAAAATGTGTAAATACCGTTCTGCACGAAACCGGCAAGGAGTGGCAGCCGCAGTTTACTGCTCAGCAGCCCGAACAGCGCCCCGCCGGTGAGAACGTTCAGCATTCCTCCGAGCGCGTCTGCTCAAACTGCGGAACCCATAATGCTCCCGACGCCGCTTATTGCACCGGCTGCGGAGCAGCTCTTTCGCCCGATGGCGAGCGCAGCCGCCAGCAGTTCGGACAGAATCAGCAGTACGGACAGAACACTCAAGGCCAGTGGCAGCAGGGGCCTTACGGCCAGTTCGGCGGCCAGCAGTTCGGAGGCCCGTTCGGCCCGATGGGCGGCTTTATGTTTGCCGACAACTTTTCCGCCGAAGCAGATGTCGACGGCAACACGGTCGGGGAGTACACCTCCTATGTCGGCAGAAACAAGATGTTTTACTTCATTCCGAAGTTCATGCGCTTTGCAAAGACCGGCCAGAAGGTAAGCTTTAACTTTGCTGCCTTTTTGGTGCCGCCTTTCTGGTTTGCTTACCGCAAAATGCCGGTTTACAGCGCGATCACAATGATCGTTTCGATTCTGACCTCAATCCCTCAGCTTCTCTATGAGATGACCTACGCCGGATTTATTCCGACAACAGAGCGAATCGCGTCCTCCTCGTTCCAGATGATCTACGCCCTTTCCGGCCTTATCAGCTTTGCGGTCACTCTCGCGAGCGGCGTCTTCGCGAACTGGCTCTATTATAAAAAGGCGAAGTCGGATATAACCGCGATAAAGACCGAGATCACCGAGACCGAGAGCCGCAGATCGGCGATTGTCAAGGCGGGCGGAATTTCCGGCGCTTATCTCGCCGCAGCCTTCGCGGTTCTGTTTGTTGCTTCATTCATACTTTCTGCGGTGCTGATGTAAACAATTTTAAGAAAATTTCGGTTTATCGCTTGACTTTTTGCGTCAGGTTTGATATACTTCTAATGTTATCCTTGTCCGTGACAAACGCGGACGAATCCAGAAGGAGGTGCTATTATGGCAAAGATCAAGGGAAACTACGAATCCATGGTAGTTTTTTCGGTGAAGGACGGCGAAGAGGCGGTTCAGCCCTTAGTCGCCAAGTTCAAGGAACTGATCGAAGCTAATGCCGAGCTGACAGGCGTAGATGAATGGGGCAAGAGAAAGCTTGCTTATGACATCAACTACGAGTCCGAGGGTTACTATGTTGTTTATACCTTCGAGTCGAAGCCCGACTTCCCGGCTGAGCTCAACCGTGTTCTTAACATCACTGACGGCGTTCTTCGCTTCATCGTCATATCGAAGGACTGATCCCGTCTCGACGAAAGGGGAATTTCAATGCTTAACAGAGTAATTTTAATGGGCAGGATTACTCAGGATCTTGATTTGAGAACAACAACCGGCGGACAAAGCGTTCTGACCTTTAACATCGCCGTTGACCGCAATTTTGTCAAACAGGGCGAGGACAGACAGGCTGATTTTATCACCTGCGTCGCTTGGCGCCAGCAGGCCGAGTTCATCAACCGTTATTTCTCTAAGGGCAGAATGATCGCCATTGAAGGCAATCTCCGCACCCGCACCTATGACGACAAAAACGGCTCCCGCCACTATGTCACCGAGGTGTATGTCGATCAGGTTTCCTTTACCGGCGAGCGTGCCAACCAGAGCGATGGCTATTCTCAGAACAGCTACCGACAGGAAGCTCCTGCGGCACGAAACGATTCTCCGAGACAGACAGCGCCCAGCCGCGCAGCGGAAGCCGATTCGGCTATTTCGATCGGCGGAATTGACGATTTTGAAGAGATCCTCAGCGATGACGGAGTTCCGTTCTAAGCTGAATTACCAGAAAGGAGAATTATCATGGAGAGAACCAATGACAGACCCGCGAAGAGATCGCGCAAGAAGGTCTGCATGTTCTGCGTCGACAGAGCAGAAACTATTGATTACAAGGACACCGCTAAGCTCAGAAAGTGCATGACCGAGCGCGCGAAGATCCTTCCCCGCCGCGTCACCGGCACCTGCGCTTATCATCAGCGCGAGCTGACCAAGGCAATCAAGAGAGCCCGCTTCTGCGCCCTCCTGCCTTATTCGGCAGACTGACATTTAAACTTAAACAGCCCCGATTTCGGGGCTGTTTTTTTATCCTAACTTCTCTTTGCATTTCATATCCTGCCAAATCATATTGCCGAATATCGCGGTATTGCACATCACCGAAATCAGGCCCGAAAGCAGCACGGATATATTTGTCAGAATTGTATTCGACCGCGTCATTATCTCTAAGTCTTCCGACGTTGTGTACCCTTCGGACGTGAACATTAAGTTAAGAATCAGAATGTTGAACAGGCTTTGCGACAGGTAGGCCAGCGCGGCCGCCGCTGCGGTTACTGCAAGAACCTTTAAAACCGCCTTTGCATCCGTAAAGAACCCGACCGTGCCGAAGGACATCACCGCGTAAATCAATATCGACCTCGGAATAACCTGAAAATTGCTAACGAACCAACTGCCGGTAAAATAGGTGCTCAGAATTACAAGCAGATCGAACAGCGCTATTATCCCAAAGCAAATCAGAATTTTCCCGATGCCGTATCTTTTAAAGAACGGCTCGCTTTTGTCGAAGATTCCTCGGGTGAAAACCGTCTTGCCCTTTCCGAAAAATATAAACAGCATGAACAGAAGCAGTAAGGTTGTAATAAGCGAAAATCCGGGCGTAAACACTTTCATTGCAACCGGTTCCGTGCTGACGCCGCTGATTTTTGCGCTGACAACCGTGGATATGGTGGAAACGAACGACATTATTTTACTGACTGCAAATTGCAGTATAAAAAACGCCGCAACAGTTATAATATTTATTTTCGCTATCCGTTTTCGGTCGGGTTTCGTTTCATCTGTCGGCGCATTTGATTCGCAGCAGGGGAGCGCAGTGGAGTTTTCTCCGACATCGTTAGCCGGCTCGTCTGCCGCAGGTTCCTCGGCGACAAGGCTGTCGATAGTGACGCCGAAGTATCGGCTTATGCTTATCAGATTTTCAAGCGTCGGGATACCGGTTCCCATCTCCCACTTTGAGACCGCCTGCCGCGATACGTCCAGCGCCTCTGCGAGCTCGTCCTGCATCAGCCCGCGCGATTTTCTCAGCTCATAGATTCGTTTTGCAATTGTTGTCATTTTAAATCGCTTCTTTCGTTAAATTTTTTAACCGCCTCGGTGTGAAGATATGCGAGCGTCATATCAACTGCGACCGCCAACACAAAGGTGGGAATACTGAAGCAGCAAGGGTAAAGGATATGTTCAGCGCTGTATTTTGCCAGCACAACGTGCAGGCTGAAAAATCCGATAAGCGCTGCCGCCGCCGTGAGCGGTATAATAATTGCCAGCGCGATAATAAGATACCGCTTTTCTTTGAATAATCCCGAGCCGCGGGCAAGTATTGCGTAAATAATAAGTCCTTCGGCAGAAATCGCGACCGTCTTTACAATCGCGGCATCAAGCGAAAAGGCGATTATCGCGAGATTAACAGATATATTCACCGCATTTTGAAAAAGAAGCATCCCGAATGCAAGCGCGGCGCGGTTTAACCGAATCAGCGGCTTTGAAGCGAGCAGAGTGGCGTTGCAGCGGTAAATCAGCACCAGAAGATAATAATAAGGAAAGATAGTCAGCGCGAAAAATGCTGTGGCTAGCAGAGCGGAGGCGTCAGCGCCCACCGAAAGAACCGCCAATAGGATTCCGAATATAACGTTGCAGAACAGGATCGCAGACCAAAACAGAAAAACCGATATGGTGTTGACAGCGGTATTGTTGTAATTGTTCTTATTCAAATACTTCCTCTCCTTTCTGTGCTAAATGTTAGCATATTTCACCGAAAAAGTAAAGCGACAGAAGCTGACATTTTCGCGCAACGCGCCGTTGCGCGGCCTAAAACGGCGTCATAGAGCCGTTTTCTGCAATAAAAAAGCCGTCACAAATTGCGACGGCTTTGAGTTATTGGAGGTGCCACCCAGATTTGAACTGGGGATCAAGGAGTTGCAGTCCTACGCCTTACCACTTGGCTATGGCACCGATTGGAGCGGATTACGAGGCTCGAACTCGCTACCTCCACCTTGGCAAGGTGGCGCTCTACCGGATGAGCTAAATCCGCGAATATGTGGCGACCCGGATCGGGCTCGAACCGACGACCTCTAGCGTGACAGGCTAGCGTTCTAACCAACTGAACTACCGGGCCACATATTACCGTCAGCACGAGCTGACTTCAACTATTATACAGAAGTTGCGGGCAATTGTCAAGACCTATTTTGAAAAAAGTTTTAAATAAATTTAGCCTGACGCTGAGGCTTATTCTTTATTTCCGCCGCTCTTCAACAGGTTCATTATCTCTTCTCTTGTAAAGTGATAGACCTTGTCGCAGAAATTGCAGCGGACTTCGGTGATTTCGTCCTTGGCGAGGCTTTCAATGTCCTTTTTTCCGAGGCTCATCAGGATCTTTTCGGTGCGCTCTCTGCTGCAATCGCATTTATATCCGACCTCAAAATCGTCCATAACCGAAGGCTCGAGGCCGTTGAGTGTCTTCAGCGCAATATCCTCGGCAGCCAGACCGAGTTCGAGCATAGTTGTGACGCTCGGCAGCGTCGAGATATTTCTCTCGATTACGTCGATACATTCCTCCGGCGCGAAGGGGAGAAGCTGCAAAATATAGCCTCCCGCCTTTTTGACAGTCAGATCGGGGTTGACCAAAACTCCGAGCGCACAGACTGTCGGAATCTGCTCGCTTGTCGCGAAGTAGTTGGTAATATCTTCGGCTATCTCTCCGCTGACAAGCTCGGTCTGGCCGACATACGGCTCCTTGAGCCCGAGATCCTTGACGACGGTAATTGTCCCGTTTCGTCCGACAGCCGCGCCGACGTCGAGCTTGCCGTTTGGTTTTAGCGGCAGCTCAACGATATTCTCGCCGGCATAAGCCTTGACGTTGCCTCTGCTGTCTGCGACTGCGGTGAGACCTCCGACCGGCCCGCCGCCGTTTATTCTGACGGTAACGGTGTCGCCGTCACCTTTAAGACCGAAGCCGATGAGTGAGGTGCCGAGAGCGGTTCTGCCGAGAGCGGCGGTGACTACGGCGCTGGTCTTGTGTATCCTCTCAATTTCAGCGACGATGTCCGTTCCGTCGATTGCGCTGCAAACGACCGAGGCGTCCGCGCTGATAGTCCTGACGATTCGTCCCAAACTAAACCCTCCTTGCAATATAAAGAATCCTCTCCGTTCGCGGGGACGGGGAGCAGCTTTTCAGCTCGTCATAAGTCCCGAGAGTTTCAAACCCGCAGGAGCTCAGAGCCGAAGTGATTATTTCCTTTTTATAAGCCCTTTCGCAGAAGCTTTCGGTGTGGCGATCAAATCCGTTTTCGGTTTTAACGAAGAAGTCAAGAGTGATCCCGACCGATATGTCCTCAGGGCGGTATTCGTTTTTCCAGACTGTGTAGACCTCCGGCAGCTCATAGACAAATGTGTTGTCGCCTAGGATTTTTTCGTGCTTATAGGGCGTGTTCATGTCAAAGATGAACAGACCGCCGTTATTCAGCGAGTTCCTGACCGACAAAAATGCCTTTTTAATGTCTCCGAGACCGCCGAGGTGGTTGAGTGCGTCAAGAGAACAGACTGCGGCATCGACTTGGTTTTCAAGCCGAAGCGCTCTGATGTCCTGCTGAAAGAGGCTGATATTCGAGCCGCGCTCTGAGATTTTCTTTTCAGCCTGATCAAGCATAGGTTTACTTATATCAACGCCAATAACCCCGTAGCCGAGCCTTTCCAGCTCGAACCCGAGGTTAGCGGTTCCGCACGCAAGCTCCGCGACAGATTTTGCAGACGGCAAAAAGCGCCTGATCAAAAAATCGACACGTCTTGCATATCCGGGGTAATTGACGTTTGCGGTCAGTCTGTCATAAAACTCGGCAAAAACGCCGTAGCTCATTACTCTGACCTTTTCTTTTCTGCGAGGCGCTTAAATACCATCGCGTATCCGCCGTTGCCGTAGTTGATCGAGCGGTTGACGCGGCTGATAGTTGCGGTCGAAGCGCCTGTCTCAGCGACAATGTCGCTGTAAACAAAGTGATTTGACAACATTCTTGCGACCTCGTAGCGCTGAGAAATACTCTTGAGCTCTAAGACGGTGCAGATGTCCTCAAAAAAGGTGTAACAATCTTCTTTTGTTTCGAGACAAAGAATAGCCTCAAAGAGATCGTCTAACTGCTGGTCTTTTAATGATGGCTTCATATTTTTCTCCTTTTTCTTTTCGTCGCTTGCTTCTATCTGAACAATTTTATCATATCATACTTTTCAAAATTTGTAAAGAGTTAATTTGCCAAATTACGACAAAAATTTCAAAAAATTTCTATTAAATTTGATTATCTGTATTTTGAACAAGCTCCTCGACAATATTTCTGAGTTCCCCGACCCCTTCGTCGGTGACAGCAGAGAAGGGGACGACTGTCAGCTGATCGTAATATGGCAGCTCGGTTTTGAGTCCTTCAAGCCTGTTTGAGCGCTCGGTTTTGTTTAGCTTGTCAGCCTTTGTCAGAACGATGACGAACGGCAGCTCGTTTTCAACAAGATATTCGATCATCTGCAAATCGTCCTTTGTTGGTGAGTGGCGCATATCAATGAGCTGAAAGACGAGCGCGATGTCCCTGTCGTCGGCAAGATAACCGCCTATAAGCTCGCTCCAGCGGTCTTTCTCGGACTTTGAGACCTTCGCATAGCCGTAGCCTGGAAGATCGGCGAAGCAAACCTCGTCAAGCGTATAGAAGTTTACCGTCGCCGTTTTTCCGGGCTGAGAGCTGACCCTCGCGAGAGCTTTCCTGCCGAAAAGGCGGTTGATAAGCGAGGATTTGCCGACATTCGATCGTCCGGAGAAAGCGATCTCCGGGCGGTCTGACGGCGGAATCTGTTCAAAGGTGCCGTAAGAGGCCTTGAATTCAGCGAGCCTGAAGTCCATCAGCTTCTCGCCCCGATCCCGTTCGATGCCTTTTTAAAGGCCGGGGGAATGATCTTGCGCTCCTTTTCGGCTTCGGGAACCAAAAGCGCAACGCTGAGAACGTCCTCGATGCTGTCAGCAAAGACAAATTCCAGCGAGTCTCTGACCTTTTCGTCGACATCTTCAAGATCAGGCTTGTTGTCCTTCGGAATGACTACCGTCTTTATTCCGGCCTTATAAGCGGCCATCGTCTTTTCGCGCAGACCGCCGATCGGCAGAACCTTGCCGCGCAGAGTAATTTCTCCGGTCATCGCGACGTCGGAGCGAACCGGTATCCCCGAAAGCTCAGAAATAATTCCGGTCGCGAGAGTTACTCCGGCCGAAGGGCCGTCCTTCGGAACTGCGCCCTCGGGAGCGTGAATGTGTATGTCTTTTTTAGTATAGAAATCCTTTTCGATGCCGTATTTTTCCGCAACGCTTCTCGCATAGCTGACCGCGATCTTCGCGCTCTCCTTCATCACGTCGCCCAAAGACCCGGTCAGTTCTACTGCGCCCTTGCCGTCGATGCTGAGAACTTCAAGAGGCATAAGCGTTCCGCCGACCGAGGTCCAAGCAAGTCCGTTTACCTCACCGACCTGCGGCTTTTCGGATTTCAGGTCTGATGTGAACTTTCTGACGCCGAGATATTTCTCGACGACCTCGGGCGTGACGGTTATTCTCTGAGCCTCGTGAGAGACGATGTCTTTAGCGGCCTTGCGGCAGATCGAGGCTATGGTGCGCTCGAGCGTTCTGACTCCCGCCTCGCGAGTGTAGAAGTCGATTATTTCATATAGCCCGGAATCTGGGAAGCGGAGCATATTTCCGTTGAGGCCGTTTGCTTTTAGCTGCTTCGGGACAAGGTGGCGCTTAGCAATCTCAAACTTTTCCTCGCGGGTATAGCTCGGAAGCTCGATTATGTCCATTCTGTCGAGAAGCGGGGGAGCGACGGTGTCGAGATTGTTAGCGGTGGTGACAAACAACACGTCAGAGAGGTCGAACGGAACCTCAATATAGTGGTCGCGGAATTCCTTATTCTGTTCGCTGTCGAGAACTTCGAGCATCGCGCTCGCTGGGTCACCGCGGAAGTCGTTCGACATCTTGTCGATCTCGTCGAGAAGTATCAGCGGGTTAGAGGTTCCTGCCTGCTTGATAGCCGCAATAATTCGCCCCGGCATCGAGCCTATGTAGGTCTTTCTGTGGCCTCTGATGTCGGATTCGTCCCTTATTCCGCCGAGCGAAACGCGGGCATATTTTCTGCCGAGTGCTTTTGCAATCGACTTTCCAATCGAGGTCTTGCCGACGCCCGGAGGCCCGACAAGGCAGATTATCTGGCCCTTGACGTCGGGTATAAGGCTTCTGACGGCGATCAGCTCAAGTATTCTGTCCTTGACCTTTTTCATTCCGTAGTGATCCTTGTCGAGTTGAGCTCTGACCCGCTCGATGTCGGTTTTATCCTCGGTTTTGACGCCCCAAGGGAGCTCGATGACGGTGTCGAGATAGCTGCGGATAACGGCGGCCTCCTGCGAGCCGAACGGCATCTTTTCAAGGCGCTTTGCCTCTCCGACAAGCTTTTCGACGCTTTCCTCCGAAAGCCCGAGCTTCGCGATTTTTTCAAGATACTGATAGCTCTCGTCGGCGGGGTCTTCCTCCTCGCCAAGCTCCTCGCGGATAATTCTCATTTCCTCTCTGAGATAATATTCCCGCTGGCCGCGGTCAATAGCCTCTCCGACCTTCATGTGAATATCCTTTTCGATCGCGAGTATCTGTGTCTCCTTGCTTAAAATTGCGAGAAGGACCGAGAGCTTGTCACTAAGCGACGGAGCTTCGAGAATATCCTGCCTGTTTTCGACCGGCATATTGATGTTGAACGCTATGGTTTCATAGAGCGCTTCGGGAGTCGAAGCGCCGTCGACGGCGTTTTTGAGCTCGTCAGGCATTCTCGGGACGACCTGAGTATATGCGCTGAACGCCGACTTTAAAACCCTCATCAGAGCGTAGATCTCCTCGTCGCTCGCTCTTTCGCGGGAGAATGTTTTGAGCGGTCTGACGACTGCCAAAATCCCCGAATCCTCGTTGCTGAATTCGAGCAGCTTTGCCTTATAAAGCCCGTCGACCCGAACTCTTGAGATGCCGTCTGCCGCCTTGACGATCTGCTTGACCTCGCAAACGGTGCCGATCCTGTAAACGTCGTCAAAGCCGGGGTCGGCGACATTTACGTCTCTTTGGGCGGTCAGGAACACAAGCCTGTCGCCGTTTAGCGCAAGCTGGAGAGATTCAAGAGAGCGGCGGCGCGAAACATCGAATCTTATCGCCATTCCGGGTTGAACAACAACGTCGCGTGTGGCGATGCAGGGCAGCGTTGTAAAAGTAAATTTTTCCGACATAAACCGATTACCTCTTTTTATCAGAATCAGAATACCTGTTGTCTTCTTATTTCGTGTGGCTCCTATTATAACAGACTGTTTCGGATTTTGCAATAGATAAAATAATGGATAAAATAAATAATGGGGCGGGAATTTTTCCCGCCCCGAAATATTTGCGCCGTCTCAGCCCTTTTTAATCTTTTTTCTGACATATTCGCTCAATATTTCCTCGTCGATAAACGGAAACCAGTCTTCCGGTATCGCGCCTATACCTTCTTTTTTCAAAATTTCCTCTGCGATTTCGCCGAGAGCGTCCTCATCTACAAACGGCAGCCAATCCGTCGGAAGCGCGCCTTTTCCGCCTTTTTCGACCGCTTTCTTTGCCTGCTCACCGATCCATTCTTCACCGATGTACGGCAGCCAGTCTGACGGCAGTGCGCCGATACCGCTTTTTTCACATACGATATCCACCATATCGCTGAAGCTGTCCTCATCTATAAAAGGAAGCCAGTCTTCCGGTATCGCGTTTATACCGTCTTTTTCCATAATTTCTCTTGCAATTTTGCCGAGAGCGTCTTCATCTACAAACGGCAGCCAGTCCGTCGGAAGCGCGCCTTTTCCGCCGGTTCTGACAGCATCGGCCGCAAGCTCATTTATAAGTTCGTCGCTCAAATACGGCAGCAGCGCCGCAGGAACGCTATAAAGGCTTTCGTACTCTTCGCCGCTGCCGGCGCCGTCTTCATCTGAGGTCCGGTCGGCTTCGCTCATAAGATTTTTCCTCACAACGCTGTCCGACTGAGTCTCGTTGAGAATAGGAGCTATCTCCTTTATCTCTTTTGCCGACATCTTCGGAGCCTTTTCTTCGCTGATGTCGGTGACAAGCTCTGCCGCGCGCTCGCTGCCGAGTATTCTGTCGACGCTGACGCCGAACAGCTTCGCAAGCTCCATAAGGTTCGCGATGTCGGGACAGCTCTGGCCTCTCTCCCAATTCGAGACAGCCTGAAAGCTGACATTGAGCCGGTCCGCCAGCCCTGTCTGGGTCATTCCCGCGGCCTTTCTCAGTTTAGCGATGTTTACGCCGACTTTGATGATGTCGAACACCTCGCTCTGAGTTCCTTTCAGAAGTTCTTCCTTTGATTTACCGAATATCATTTTAACCGTCCTTTCCTTGGTTTGGTGATTCGATTTTAACACGGCGGCAAAGAATCTGCCAGCAAGCTTTGATTGAAGCGCGAAAATTAAAGCGAGGTTGAGACGATATTTCTAAAAGCTTAAAAATTCAAGTGTAGATTGAGTTGGTATTGTTTCGCAGGGGACTTTATTAAAATATAGTCCGATTTTGAATAAATGTCAATATTACCTCCCCGCAACGAAATATTTTAAAAAATTTTTTCCAATCGCTTGACAACCGCCTTATTTTGTGGTAACATACCTACTTGTGGATGCGCCCGTAGCTCAGTGGATAGAGTGCCCGGCTACGAACCGGTAGGTCGAGAGTTCGAATCTCCCCGGGCGCGCCAAAAAGCGGTGTAAAATGCGCCGCTTTTTTTGATATTTTGAGGTGAATTATGAAAAATCCTTATCAGAAGACAATTTATGCCTGCTATTTCTGCTATATAACCCAGGGAATAGTCAACAACCTCGCTCCGCTCTTGTTTGTCACCTTTATCTCTACCGGCTGGGCGACTCTCTCGACCGTAACTCTTTTGACGACGGTCAATTTCGCGACCCAGCTTCTGACCGACCTTCTTTCCGCTCACTTTGTCGATAAAATCGGTTACAGAAAATGCATTATCGCCGCGAATCTCCTATCTGCCTTAGGTCTTGTCGGAATGGCTGTTCTCCCCGAGATCCTTCCGGTTCCGTTTATCGGGCTTCTGATCGCCGCGGTGCTTTATGCAATAGGCGGTGGGCTTCTGGAGGTTCTTGTCAGCCCGATAGTCGAGGCGTGTCCCTCCGAAAATAAGGCAAAGGCGATGAGCCTTCTGCACTCCTTCTACTGTTGGGGCGTCGTTTTAGTTGTCAGCATTTCGACGGCGTTTCTCTTTGTCTTCGGCAGAGAAAACTGGAAGATCCTCTGCTTTATCTGGACGATATTGCCGCTTGTCATCGCTTTATTGTTCACGAAGGTCCCGATAAACAGCCTTACCGAAAGCGGCGAGGGAATGACATTAAAAGAGCTTTACAAGACAAAGATTTTCTGGCTGTTTGCGCTTATGATGCTCGCCGCCGGAGCTTCAGAGCTCGCTATGGCGCAGTGGGCGTCGGCATTCGCCGAGAGCAGCCTCGGCGTTTCAAAGGCGGTCGGAGACCTCGCAGGGCCGTGCTTCTTTGCGGTGCTGATGGGCCTTTCGCGTATGCTTTACGGCAAATTCGGACAGAAGATCAAGCTTGAGGCGTTCATATTCGTCTGCGGGATACTCTGCTTTTCGAGTTATCTGATTTCCTCGCTTTGCTCATCTCCGGCGCTTGCGCTTTTGGGCTGCGGAATCTGCGGCTTCTCGGTCGGAATAATGTGGCCGGGAATGATCAGCCTCGCTTCGGCCGGTCTTCCGACAGGCGGAACGGCGCTGTTTGCGATGCTTGCCCTTGCGGGCGATATCGGCTGCACCAGCGGCCCGACCGTTGTCGGCTTTGTCTCCTCTGCGATGGGCGACACTCTTCGTTCGGGGCTTCTCGCCGCCGCAGTCTTTCCGGCGATAATGGTTGTCGGAATCATACTTCTTTCTAAAGAGGTGAAAAAGAGAGCGGCGGATTTGCAAACAACAAATTGAAAGTTTTCGGTCGAGCCTTTTTCAAAAGGCTCGCGAGAGCCCAGAGGCGAGTAGCTTCTGGCCGCGCCCCGATTTTTCGGAGCGCGGCTTTTTTATGCCCAAATTTCAGAAATTTGTTACCGTATTGTAATTGCATTATGAGCCGAAAAGAGATATAATATTACTGTCGACAAATTTCGACAAAGCAATATGGCCCAATCAAAAATTACCGCAGTTTTTTCAGTCGAAACAGGACATATTATTTCTGCGGGAATTCCCGCAGTTAAGTTCAAGAGGACGGCGGCGCAGGTTTGCGCTGTCGGTTTCCGAAAAGTTTAATCAAAAATCAACTTTAAAAAGGTGACAAAAATGACCGTAATATTACGATTTTTCTCAGTTTTAACCGCTGCGGTCACGGCGCTGTCGCTCTGCGGCTGTATGTCCTTAGAAGACGGACATTACAGTTTCGGAAACGATCAAAGCGTCACTACCGCTCCCGAGGATCGGCCTCAACCGACCGTATCCACCGCCTCGGAGTCTGACGAGCCGATTGTCACCGAGCCGGAGCCGGAAACGACGGAGGAAACTCTGCCCGAGCCCGAGCTTCCCGATACCGGCGACACCTCTCAGACCGAGCAGGAGGTCAGCAGCGTCAGCGACGTTATCGAGCCGCTTTCATCGACTGCTCAGCGGGATTATTCGGCTCTTGACACCGCCTCCAACGGCTACGGTCAGGGCGTTCATTTCGACGATCTCAACCGCCCGCGCGGAGCGGTCGAATTTACAACCGGCTATTCCGAATATAACGCAAAGGCAATAAATCAGACCGAGGAAAAGGTGATTAACCTCACCTTTGACCAGGGGTATGAAAACGGATTCACCTCGAAGATCCTAGATACTCTCAAAGAAAAGGGAGTTAAAGCGACCTTCTTTGTCGTCGGGGACTATGCCGAAAGACAGCCCGAGCTTGTTAAGCGAATGATCGATGAGGGACACACCGTCGGCTCTCATTCCGTGAACCATTACTCGATGCCCGAGCTGACCGTCGAAGAGATGACGGAGGAAATAATGGGTCTTCACGAGTATATGCTCGAAAATTTCGGCATATGTATGAACCTGTTCCGACCTCCGAAAGGGGAGTATTCCGAACAGAGTCTCGCAGTGACTGCCGATCTCGGATATAAGACGGTCCTCTGGAGTTTTGCTTATGCCGACTGGGACACTGATAACCAGCCGGATAAGGATTCGGCGCTCGAAAAGCTTATCGCAAGAGCGCACCCGGGCGCAATTTATCTTCTGCACTCGGTTTCAGAGACCAACTCTGAAATTCTCGGCGATTTTATCGACGCAATGCTCGCCGAGGGTTACACCTTCAGCAACGAATTTTAGGAATCAACCGCCAAAATATAATAAAGGCGCCGGTGTTCTCATCGGCGCTGCTTTTTTACGGGAAACCCCGAAATATATAAAACACGGGAAGTAGATTCCCGTGCTTTATGTTATAACTGTGTAATCGCTCGCTGTGTGCTCTATTGAATTATTTCATAAAGCTCCTGGGCGTTTTCCTTTCTGACTACCTCCTGAACCGAGCTCACCCTCGCTTTAAGGGGAGTCTGGCCGAGGCGCACTTCGATTATGTCTCCGACCTTGACGTCATAAGAAGCCCTCGCGAGCTTGTCGTTGACAAAAACTCTGCCAGCGTCGCAGGCTTCGTTTGCAACTGTGCGCCGCTTGATTAGCCGCGACACCTTCAGATACTTGTCTAGTCTCATATTTATTCCTCAATTCTAAAAAATAACCGACCGGCGGAAAGCCGATCGGTCAAAGCTGTCATTTACTTGGCGACTGAATCCTTGAGAGCCTTGCCGGCCTTGAAAGTGGGAACCGTTCTGGCGGGGATAGTGATCTTGGCCTTGGTTCTGGGGTTGATTCCTTCCTTAGCGTCACGTTTCTTGACGTCAAAGGTTCCGAATCCGACGAGGGTGATCTTCTCACCGTCAGCGAGAGCTTCGGAAATGCTGTTGACAACAGCGTTAAGAGCCTTTTCGGCGTCTTTCTTCGACAGATCGGCCTTCGCAGCGATCTTGTTTACCAATTCGACCTTAGTCATTTTTGTTTCCTCCTGTTTGTGCATAAATCAATAATTTCATCTGCGAAGTCCGCAGACTCAACATAGATATCATTTTATACTGATTTTACCCAAAAATCAAGCCTATTTTCCGAAGATTTCTGCCCAAAAGCGATTTTTAGTAGAAATGTCCAACAAAATAATAAGAAATATGTACGTTATAACGGCAAAAATAACAGATAAACATATCGAAAAGGCGTTCGAAAGATAGGTCGAAGACATTTTTCTGCACCACAGCGCTGAATATGCGGCGCTCGCTCCCGCGATCAGAGGAATTATTAAAGAATATCCGATGTGAAGCCTAGCGCCCGTGATCTTCAAAAGCGCCCCGACCGAGCAGAAGCATATAACCGCAGAGCTTACCAAAGATGCAATTGCCGCCCCCGACAGCCCGAACGAAGGCAAAGGCACGAGCGCGGTGTTCAGCCCGAGCTTGATAAACGCTCCGAGAAGATTTATTTTTATCGGAAGATCGGCTCTGCCGACCGCCTGCAGCATCGCATAAGCCGCGCCGGACGCGGTTACAAACGCCGTCCCGAGTGACAGTATTGCAAGCGGCTTTGCGGTGATCGCCGCTTCGATCTTTCTTGAAGAAAACAGAAGCCCCAAAACATCGCCGGACATCGCCGACAGCCCCAGCCCTGCCGGAACCGAGATCATCAGTATCACCGTCATAACCCGCCTTATTTCCTTAGCGACCCGATTTCTGTCGCCCTTTGCCCACGCCTCCGAGACGTTCGGCAGTGCGCTCTTTCCGAATACCGAGCAGACCGACGGCGTCAGCCCGAATACTGTCGCGGCGAGGCCGGTAAACGAGCCGTAGAGATAGTTCGGCAGCTCTTTGAGGGAAACTCCGCTCGCGATTACCTCCGAGTATTTCTCAGCGTAGAGCCAGGGATTTTTCGCTAGCGAGGTTTTGATGCAGAGGATTATCGTGTAAAGATCGACCGACCCCGAAAGGCTTGAAACGATCGCCGCGGTCGTTATCGGCAGAATCAGTCTGATAAGTCGGCTTTTTTCCTCGCTTATTTCCTTTTTTGTCGGTCTGACCGACCTTTCGATTCCGTCGCTTCCGAGCTTGTGCCTCAGCAGCATGAATAAAAAGCTCGAAACCTCCGAAAGCGTTACGCCGAGAATTGCCGCCGCGGCGATATAGGGCAGAGAAACCTCCTCGAGCTGCGAGGCTGAGGCGCAGTGAACGCCGAAGACATCTCTTCCGTTTATAAATCTGCTGTATGCTAGACTCTGCGCTCCGCAAGCCAGTCCCAGCCCCGATGCGACCCTGACGGCTGATTCGAGTATTTGCGAAAGTGCGGTCGGGGTCATATTTCTCAGGCCCTCATAATATCCTCGGTAGATCGCCGTGACCGTTCCCAAAAAGACGCAGGGGAGAATCGCGATGACAGCCGGAGCTGCGCCCTCGTTGCCGATAAAGCGCTTTGTGATAAATCCCGCAAACATCATCGGAACGGCGGAGCAGAGTATGCTGGGCAGCAAAAACAGACTCAGCGCCGCGCTTTTTACGCCCCTGACGCGGCCGAACTCGCCCCTTGCCTCGTTTTCCGAAACAAGCTGAGCGACTGCGGGCGTCAGACTCGCAGCGCAGAGCGCAAACAGCGGCGTAAATACGGCATAGGCGCTAGAAAAGTACCCGAGGCCGGTTCCACCGAGAATATTTGCAAGATACACTTTAAAAATAAGCCCAGCGGCTTTTCCGACGACGACCGAGGTCATCAGAATCAGCGAGCTGCGGATAAGTCCCTGTTTTTTCGTAGCTTCAACCCCCAAGAACAGTCTTGTACTATTCTATTTTGAGAGGAGACAAAGTATGACAGGGAGTGTTCGGCTTAGCGCAATTATTTCCTCTCCCGCCTCTGAGATATTGACATTTCCGTTGAGATTGACATTTCCGTTCCGATGTGATAAAATAGCTTCAATTATAATTTTGACCATTGGAGGAATAACCATGTCAGAACAAGAGAGAAAAAAAGTTATACTCAGCGGAATTCAGCCGACAGGAGTTTTCACCCTCGGCAACTACGTCGGGGCGATTCGCAACTGGGGAGCTTTACAGGAAGAATTTGACTGCATATATTTCATCGCCGATCAACACGCCATCACCGTCCGCAGGGATCCGGTCAAATTCCGCCAACAGACGGTTGAGAGCTATGCGCTCACCCTCGCCTGCGGAATCGACCCGAAGCGCTCGATCGCCTTTATTCAGTCCCACAACCCGAACCACGCTCAGCTCAGTTGGATCCTCGGCTGTGTGACCCAGTTCGGCGAGCTTTCGAGAATGACCCAGTTCAAAGACAAGGCCGCTAAGCATTCAGACGACATCAACTCAGGGCTTTTTACCTATCCCGTTCTTATGGCGGCGGATATTCTGACCTATAACGCCGATGTCGTCCCGATCGGCGACGATCAGCGCCAGCACCTCGAGCTTGCGCGAAATATCGCTGTGCGCTTTAATCAGCGCTACGGCGAAATGTTCACCGTCCCCGAGGGGTATTACCCCAAGATCGGCGCGAGGATAAAGTCGCTCCAAGACCCGACCAAGAAGATGTCCAAGTCTGACGACAATCCCAACGCCACCGTCTTCATCTTAGACGACAAGGACACCATTATGCGCAAATTCAAGCGCGCAGTGACCGACAGCGACACCGAGATCCGCTTTGCCGAGGGCAAGGACGGTATAAACAATCTGCTCACGATCTATTCCTGCGCAACCGGAAAAACGATCGAGGAGGCGGAAAAGGAATTCTCCGGCAAGGGCTACGGCGACTTCAAGCTTGCGGTCGGCGAGGCTGTCGCAGATTATCTCGAACCTGTCAGAACCGAGTTCAACCGCCTTATGGACGATAAAACATACCTCAAAGAGTGCTGGACCGACGGCGCACAGCGCGCGTTCAGAATTTCAAACAGAGTTTTCGCAAAAGCTTGCCGAAAGATAGGTTTTGTTGATTACAGGTGATCTATGAAGCTTTTGTTTCTGTTCGGCGATGCGGCCGTCGGCAAAATGACGGTCGGGCAGGAGCTTGCGAAAATTACCGATCTTAGGCTCTTTCACAACCATATGACGATCGAGCCTGTCATCGAAATTTTCGGTTATTTCTACCCTCCGGCGATAAACAGGCTGCGTCAGGTAATATTCGAGGAATACGCTAAGACCGACAACTACGGCATGATTTTCACCTTCATGTTCGCGTTTGACAGTCAGGCCGATTGGGACGAGACGGAGCGCATCAAGGATATTTTCAGACCCTACGGCGCAGAGTTTTACCATGTTGAGCTTGTCGCGCCTCAAAAAATAAGACTGGAGCGAAACGCGACCGAAAACAGGCTAAAAAACAAGGCTTCAAAGAGAGACATTAAGCTCTCAAATCAGAGGCTTTTGAACGACGACAAAACTCACCGCTTCGAGAGCCCCCCGGAGAGATCACCTTTGAAAATTATATCAAGATCGACAACTCCGAGCTTCCGCCTGACAAGGCTGCTGAGATGATAAAAGAGCGATTCAATCTGTGAATTTATGCAAAAGGATTTAACCCGACTTTATTTCCCGATAACTGCAACTCCCTTTGAGCGCTCGGCTTATTACGCTGAGCGTCGGCCTTGCGACGCGCTGAGGCCCTATATCCGCTGCTTTTGGGGAACTCCGGGACAGGTTCTGTCTCGCGGTCACAGCGACGGCAACCACGGAATCGTGATTCCCGACACCTGCATGGACATAATCTTTGACTTTGACTGTAAGAGCGGCAATCTGACCGGCAGCTTTTGCGCGATAGACGAAAATTCCTATCAGACAGCCGCCAAAAAAGAACAGTCCTTTTGCTCGACATTCGCGATACGCTTTTACTCATGGACCGCCGCGCTGTTTTCACGCAGCGATTTCAAAGGCAGCAAAAACGGAGTCTTTGAGCCTGACGGCTATTTTGGCGGCATAATGAACGAGCTCGGCGCAAGGCTTTTTGAAATGGATTCTCTTGAAGAGCGCGCCGAGGCCGCGGAGGCTTATCTTTTAAAAATACTCGACCTTAAAAGATTTGATATCAATCTGATGAACTCGATTTACGACGTCATATATTCAAAGGGCAGAATGACCGTCGGTGATATTTGTTCAAAAAACGTTCTTTCCGAGCGCAGGCTCGAGCGGCTTTTCGCCGAGAATATCGGAGTTTCGCCCAAGACGTTCATAACTCTTGTCAGATATCAGCTTTTATGGCAGGATATTTGCTCAAACGACCGGTTTGACGCGCTCAATCTCGCTTATAAATACGGCTATTTCGACCAGTCGCACCTACTCAACGACTTTAAAAAGCACCACGGCATGACACCGGCGCAGGCATTAAAGTTTTCGCGTGACGGATTTTTACAAGACAGAATTTTGGAAGTTAAGTAAAATTTAATCGGGAGGATATTTCTTCCTGAAATTTTACTTTAAAGGAGACTTTAAAATGACTACATTTGAAAAATCCCGCGCGTTTATCTACCGCTCCGCCCGCCCGATCGACCTCGCCGTATTCAGGCACGCCTTTGAAAACTGCCCTGCCGCGGACATCATCACCGCGCTTGCGGCCTATCAGAACCCCGACGGCGGGTTCGCTCACGGCTTAGAGGCTGACAACTTCAACCTGCTTTCCATGCCGATGGGCGTCTGGAAAGCGACCGAGTATATCCGCGAGGCGGGTGGGCTCGAACCCTCCCACCCGATAATCAGGGGAATTTTGCGCTATCTCGAAAGCGGCGACGGCTTTGACGCCGAGCGGAATCAGTGGGCTAACGCCGTTCCGTCAAACAACGATTCTCCCTGCGCGATCTGGTGGAAATGCCCCGAAAACGGCGGTGAATTTAAATACAATCCGACCGCTGCGCTCGCGGGATTCATAGTCAGATATGCCGAAAAGGGGAGTGCAATTTACTGTAAAGGCGTTCGGCTTGTCAAAGAGGCCGCCGAGTGGTATATCCGCGAAGCCCCGATTGAACAGCATGTCGCACGCTGCTTTATTACGATGTATGACGACTGCAAGGCTGCGGGCGTGATGCCCTTTGACGGCGATGCGCTCTTGAAGAAGCTCGACGAAGTTATAGACAACTCTATCTGCCGCGACCCGAGCCGCTGGTGGGAATATCTGCCTCGGCCGTCGGCGTTTATTGAATCGCGCAGCAGCAGATTCTACCGCGCCGATTTAGAGGACATCTGCCTCGCCGAATGCAGGTTTATCAGGGATACCCAAAAGCCCGACGGCTCGTTTTATGTTCCGTGGACATGGTGCAACGACTATAACGAGTGGTATGTCGCCGAAAACTGGTGCAAGGCGATCATCGCGATAGACAATATGAAATTCTTGCGGGAGTTTGATCCCGAGTAAGGATAAAAACGGTGTAAAACGAAATTTAAAAGTCTGCGAACCCGCAGTAATAAAGGAGATACGAAAAATTATGAAATTAGGAATGGTTGGTCTTCCGAATGTCGGAAAAAGCACACTTTTCAACGCGCTCACAAACGCAGGAGCCGAGTCGGCAAACTATCCTTTTTGCACAATCGAACCAAATGTCGGAATAGTCTCTGTCCCCGATGAGCGGCTCGACTGGCTTGCCGAGCTCTATGACACGCTCAGCTTCAAGCCCGCGACTCTCGAATTTGTCGACATCGCAGGACTTGTCCGCGGCGCGTCGAAGGGCGAGGGCCTCGGCAACAAATTCCTCGCGAATATCCGAGAATGCGACGCGATTATCCATGTAGTGCGCTGCTTCGAGTCAGACGACATTATCCATGTCGAGGGCTCTGTCGACCCTAAAAGGGATATTGAGACTATTGACCTCGAACTGATTTTCGCCGACCTCGAAGTCCTCGAAAGGCGCCTTGACCGCGCTAAAAAGGCTTTAAAGGGCGATAAGAAATATCAGGCCGACATCGACATGACCGAGGCGCTGATCGCTCATCTGACCGACGGAAAGCCCGCGCGTTCCTATAAATTCAGCGACGACGAGGCCGAGATGATAAAATCCACTCCGCTTCTCTCTCAAAAGCCCGTTATCTATGCCGCCAACGTCTCTGAGGACGATTTTTCCGACCTTGATTCCTGCAAGAATTATCAGGCAGTCCGTGCAATCGCCGAGGCGGAGGGCTCAGTCGTTCTGCCTATCTGCGCGCAGATCGAGGCGGAGATCTCCGAAATGGACGACGAGGACAAGAAAATGTTCCTCAAAGAAATGGGGCTCGACGTCTCCGGACTCAACCGCGTTATCAAGGAGGGCTATTCGCTTTTGGGACAGATTTCTTTCCTGACCGCGGGCCACGATGAGTGCCGCGCATGGACGATTAAACGCGGTACCAAAGCGCCGCAGGCGGCGGGAAAGATACACACCGACTTTGAGAGGGGATTTATCCGCGCGGAAGTCGTCGCGTTTGACGACCTCAAAGCCTGCGGCTCGATGAACGCCGCTAAGGAGAAGGGTCTTGTCCGCTCGGAGGGCAAGGACTACGTTGTTGCCGACGGCGATGTTATACTGTTCAGGTTCAATGTGTGATTTTTCGGTATGTAAAGTCTTGTTGCGCCGTTGTAAAGTATCTGCGCTGGCATGAGAGGGGGATGTGTGCTATAATGTTCTCACCTAAAAAAGGAGGTTTCATTATGACATTACCCGAAAAAATTGTCAAGCGCAGAAAAGAAAACGGCTGGTCTCAGGAGGAATTTGCCGAAAAGCTCTATGTATCGCGGCAGGCGGTGAGCCGCTGGGAAAACGGAACGGCGCTTCCCGACGCCGAAAATATTTTGCAGATAAGTAAACTTTTTAACGTTACTTCCGATTATCTCTTGAATGACGATAATGAGAGCTGTGGGAATATTCCACCGGTTAAAACTGCTGAAAAGGAGACGGAGACTGTGATCTTAAAAAAGAAGCGCCTGCATCTGTTTGCCGGGATAGCATTTATAATCGCAGCACTGTTAGAGTGCGCGGCGTTGTCGACGGTTACAAACGACACCGCGGCTGCGGTGTGGTTAGTCGCTGCTCCTTTGAGCGTTTTGACTGCGGTGATTCAGTTTGTGCTATATTTCAAAAAGGACTGATTTTATGAACACTGTTTCTGCAACAATAATTGTCCGCGGAACCAAGGGCAAATCCGGGGGTTGATAGGCATGAAATTAAAGTTCAGGATCGTTTTTGATATTTTGCTTGTGGCAGCGGCAATAGCAGCGTTTGTCTATAATTTTTCGGAGCAAAGGGTGATTCTATATTTTTCGTCCGTTGTGGCGGTAGGCGGCACAATCGCTCTGCTGGTCAGAGATATTTTAAAGCTGCATAGTGATAAGTAACCGACGGCAGCTCTGCAATCCCTTTTGATGCAAAACAAAAAGACCTCCCGCAGGAGGTCTTTTTTGATAAGCTTTGATTATCCGAGCTCAGCGAAGTACTTGATGGTTCTGACCATCTGGCTGGTGTAGCTGTTCTCGTTGTCATACCAGGAAACAACCTGAACCTCGTAAAGGCCGTCGGCGATCTTGGCGACCATAGTCTGAGTGGCGTCGAAGAGGGAGCCGAATCTCATTCCGATGACGTC
>CANQJB010000020.1 GCA_947624155.1 uncultured Clostridia bacterium | reverse complement strand
ACCTTAACGCTTGGGGCTTCACTTATAAACCATAATCAAACCTAAACCCATTATCCCAAAAATAATCCTTTCCCCCAAAATCTATTGACATTTGTATGAAATATGTGGTAAAATAATCTAACAGAATTTTACTCAGCAAGGGGGCGCTGATATGAAACTGAACACAAAGCAGACTGTTCTGATCGGGCTGTCGTTTGCCTCGATTCTCGCGTTCTGGCAGTTTTACGACCAGGTTGTGCCTGTAATTTTAGAAAACCATTTCAGCCTTTCAACAGCCGCAACAAACACAATAATGTCGATAGACAATATCCTCGCGGTGTTTATGCTTCCGCTTTTCGGAACGGCCTCCGACAGGACCAGAACCCGAATGGGCCGCCGCACTCCTTACATACTTTTCGGAACCGTCGCCGCCGTCGCGCTGATGATCGTTCTCGCGCTTCTGACAGAGGGCGGCAGCTTCTGGGGCTTCTTCGTCTGCCTGATGGCGCTTCTTGTCGTGATGAGCGTCTACCGCTCTCCGGCCGTCGCCTATATGCCCGACGTCACCCCGAAGCCGCTTCGCTCAAAGGGCAACGCCGTCATAAATCTTGTCGGATATATCGGCGGAATCTTCTCGACGGTCGCGATAACCCTGCTTCTCAAAGACCATGTGACCTCTGACGGTGCCGTCGAATACGACACCTTTATCCCGATTTTCGCCGCCGTCGCCGTCTTTATGCTCATAACGGTACTGATAATGGTGTTCACCCTCAACGAGAACAAGATCGTCCGCGAGGCGAATGTCCGTGATGACGACGATGAATCCGCAGCGCCCGCCGGCGGGAAGCTCGACAAGGCCGTTTTTAAAAGCCTTGTGTTTATTCTGCTGTCGGTCTTCCTTTGGTTTACCGCCTATAACGGCGTGACGACTGCGTTTTCCCGCTATTTTGAGGACCGCTTCGGAGTAGGCGCGGGAGGCTCGGCGATCTATCTGACCGTCGCAACGATCGCCGCGATCGCCTCGTTTGTCCCTCTCGGAATAATTTCCTCGAAACTCGGCAGAAAAAAGACGATACTTTTGAGCATCGTTCTGATGACCGCCTGCTATGTCGGAATTATTTTCATATCGGATATCGGCGCGACTGCCCAGAAAATCGCAGCCTTTGCGGTGTTTGCGCTTGTCGGAGTAGGCTGGGCGGGGATAAATGTAAACTCCTTCCCGATGGTCGTCGAGATGTGCCACAGCTCCGATGTCGGAAAATACACCGGTTATTACTACGCATTTTCAATGGCCGCGCAGATCTTCACCCCGCTCCTTTCCGGCCAGCTTATTACCTATTTCGGCTATCGGATTCTCTTCCCATACGCCGTCGTTTTCTCAACGCTCGCGTTTGTGACGATGTGCTTTGTCAGACACGGCGACTCCAAGCCCACCGAAAAGAAATCGCTTCTCGAACACTTTGATGTAGACGATTGATTTGGCAGGGGAATCTGAGCTTAGCCGCAATCCCGCAAACTTAAGAAAGAAATTAAAGCGCTCCGCCGGTTCATCACCGCGCGGAGCGATTTAATTCACAGTTCATACTCTTTAAGCTCACAGTTCGGAAGAATATAGCCCGAAAATTCCTCGTTGGTCATATCCTCAAAATAAGCGTTGACAACCTTGCTTATTCCGCCGTGCGCGACCAAAAGAACTGTCTTATCACGATACCTGACCTTAATGTCTTCGAGAAGTGAATATACCCGATAAACGGTGTCGAGCCGCGATTCTCCGCCCGGGAACCTGAACGCAAACAGCTTTGTCATTCTCTGAAACTCTTCGCCGTCGAAGTCCGAGCCCTCGAAGCTGCCGTAGCTCATCTCGATCAGCCTTTCGTCGGTAATGACCGGAGCGCCGACCTCCTCGGCGATTATTTCGGCCGTTTCCTTTGCGCGGCAGAGCGGCGACGAAATAATCAGACCTATCCCGAGGCCGACGGCCTTTTCGGCCAGAACCCGCGCCTGCTCCCGCCCTTCTTCCGCAAGCGGTATATCTGTTCTGCCGCAGAGCCTGCGCTCGATGTTCCAAAGGCTTTTGCCGTGACGTGTGTAATAAAGCTTCATTTCAATTCTCCCGTTTCGGTCTATTTTACATCAAAGCGGCTTTCTCAATAAACCCCTCGTTGAGATACCTTTTAATGCAGGCTGCATTCTGCCTTCAAAATTAAGAAAAAATTAAGAAATATCCGATTGACTTAATATTTCGGCAGATGATATAATTTAATCAGGAGGTGTTTATGTGAAAAAATATCTTAAACTTGCCGCGGTTCTTGCCGCCGCAGTGATGATTTTATGCTCCTGCGGTTTCGGAATCAAAAGCGCCGAAAGAACCTTAAGGCGCAACTTTTTCTGGAACTGGACGCTCAGGGGCTACGAGCTTATAGATCTTGAATATGACGCCGAAATGTCTCAGAAAATGCTTTATGATCTTGAAGACGGCGAAGACGTCGCGGTTTTCAAAACTTCCTTCAAGACCCCGCACAAGGTCAGCGGCAGCCTCAGCCCCGACCACGTTTACACCGGCTGGAGCTGGGAGCTCAGGCGCACCAAGCATTCCGGCTGGAAAATCGTCAACTACGGTTTCGGATAATTAAACCCTGTCGATCTTGATGAGATTTGTATTGCCCGAGGTGCCGTTGGTCATTCCGCCGGTGGTGACGATAGTGTCGCCGCTTTTAAGGTTAAAGGTCGATCTCGCGTTGAGCTTTGCGGCGTAGAACAGAACGTCGGTCGAGTCGAATTTCTCGCAGATCTTCGGCGTTACGCCCCACGACAGCGCGAGCTTCCGCCTCGTCTTCTCGCTGGTGGTGAGCCCTAGAATGTCGACCGGGCAGCGGAACCGCGATACCATTCTGACGGTCGCGCCCGAAAGCGAGCATACCGCCATCGCCTTTGCGCCGACGTCGATAGCCATTCCGCAGGTCGCGTGGGAAATCGCGTCGACGGTATTGTGTATCCTGAAATCGTATGTGCGGAAGAGCGTCGCATAATCTATTCCGCGCTCGGTTTCCTCGGCGATTTTCGCCATTGTTTTGAGCGCGAGAACGGGATAAGCTCCCGCGGCGGTCTCTCCCGAGAGCATTATCGCGCTTGTGCCGTCATAAATCGCGTTCGCAACGTCAGAGGTCTCTGCTCTTGTCGGGCGGGGATTATGTATCATCGACTCGAGCATCTCGGTCGCGGTGATTACCCTTTTTCCGAGCAGGCGGCATTTTGTAATGAGATTTTTCTGAATTGCCGGAAGCTTTTCAAACGCGATCTCAACGCCCATATCTCCGCGGCCGATCATAATTCCTCCGCAGAGCTCGACTATCTCCTCAATATTGTCGATTCCCGACTGATTTTCGATCTTCGCGATAATGTCGATATCGCTGCCGCCGTTAGCGTTCAAAAATTCGTGTACGTCGATAAGGTCCTGCTTGACCGAAACGAAGGAACAGGCGATAAAATCGACGTCGTTTTCTATTCCGAACAGAATATCCGACTTATCCTGCTCCGAGAGATAGATCTGTTTGAGAACCTTCCCCGGGAAAGCCATCGACTTGTTGTTTGAGAGCTCGCCGCCCTCGACAACAACGGTGTTGATCTCTCCGCCGTCGATAGATTTGACCTCGAATTTGAGCAGGCCGTTGTTTAAAAGAATCGTGTCGCCGACCTCGAGATCGTCCGCGAGGCCCTTATAGTTGACCGAAACGCGGTGCTCGTCGCCGGTTATTTCCTCGGTGGTGAAGGTGAATTTATCGCCGGGATTCAAAAAGACCTTGTCGTTTTTGAATTTGCGGATACGGTATTCCGGACCCTTTGTGTCGAGCATTATCGCGACCGGCAGATCGAGCTCCTCGCGGAGCTTTTTTATTATTTTGATCTTTTCGAGGTGGTCTTCGTGGGTGCCGTGCGAAAAATTGAGCCTTGCGACATTCATTCCCGCGAGCATCATTTCGCGGAGGGTGTTTTCGTCGGAGCAGGCCGGGCCGATAGTGCAGATGATCTTTGTTTTTCTCATTTTCAGTGCCTCCCTTGGGATATTTTTCTCAGATAATTATACCATACTTTCCGCCGTTTGTGAAGAGGCATTTAAAAAATTCCCCGTCAAAAGCCGCTCTGGCGCAAGAAAACAAATCCGCATAATCTGACCGCAAGAGCCGCCAACTTCGTCGTTGGCGGCTCTTGCATTACATAAAGCAGTGCGAGCGAGCCGCCTGGAATTTGACGGCTTTGCGCGATTATGCGGCGCTTCGCGGTACCCGCCGGGTACATTTGTTTTCTCATGTCAGAGTGGCTACGCGGGGAATAGGTTTATTTGTCGGTCTTCTTTTCGAGCAGCTCCGCTATTCTCTGGGTGTTTCGGCTTATTCTGAACAGGTAGTTGATGATTCTTGCTAAGCCGAGGAGCATCAGCAAAAAGATTACAGAAGCAATAATGCCGCTAATTGCGATAACAGAGAATTCATAATAAAGCCAGATGAATGAGCCTATTAGTCCCAATATGCCTAATATCCATGTAAGAACAGTGATTATTGTTGCAATGCTGTCATTAGCCATTTCCGGCTGTTCACATTCAGCGGCAAATAGTGTTTTTGCTGTGTCCGCGTCTATGCCGTATTTGGTCATTATCTCCGCAGCGTCCTCTGGGTGCTCAAACGAAATACCGTTTTCTCTGCATTCTTTCATAAACTTTAGCTGCTTTTCCTTCTGCTTCTTGTCATTTTGTGAGCAGACTATAATTGCAACAACGAATATTACAATTATAACAGCAAAAGTAGCAATGCCAATAATTTCTTCCATTTTCTTTTCCTCCTAAAAATAAAAAGTGCGCAGCCGAAGCCACGCACTGAAAAATACATGGCTCGTTTGCTGCCACGCAATTTCATTATCAACCAAAGCATGATAAAGGGAGCCTGTATTTTTACCATAAGGTAAAAATAAGCTTCAGTTGATAAAAAATATGAAATTACGTGGCGAAATTATTCTACCATATTATTTCACCGCTGTCAACACTTTTGAAAAAGTTGGGCCGAAAACTTTCAACCGTCCGCTTCGCGTAAACGCCCTATCACCGCGCTTTGACCCTGATTCCACGATTCATAGACGGCTTTCCGGCGCGAGTCGGTTGACTTTTCAGCCTGTTGGGTTTATCATTGAACCAAGGAGGTGGTCCGATTGGATTCACAAAAGTTCGGCGCGTTCGTCGCCGAAATAAGAAAAGAGCGGGGACTGACGCAGTCCGAGCTCGCGAAAAAGCTTTCGGTCACAAATAAGGCGGTGAGTCGCTGGGAGACCGGCGCGGGCTTTCCCGATATAACCACCCTCGAGCCTCTTGCCGAGGCGCTGGGGCTGAGCGTTATCGAGCTGATACGCTCTGAGCGCACCGACAGCGGCGGCATAAGCGAGGAAGCCGCAGAAAAAGCCCTTTCCGACACAATAGAGCTCGCAAACCTTCGCCGCGACCGCCGCGAGTTTATAATTGCCGCCGTCGCGCTCTCACTTATAGCGCTGATACTGATCGCCCTCGCTGTGTTCATGCCCTCCGCGCCGACGGTCTGGAGCCTGCCGTTTATATTCTGCACCGTTTCGGGGCTCGGCTGCCTGTTTTATGCCCGGAAAAAGCGCCGGCGCGGCCTGCCGTCCGCCCTCTGGTTTACCGCCGCGGGTGTGCTTCTCTTTGTGCCGCTGGCGCAGATAATATTATTAGTCATATTGGTAGTCTCGGGGCCTTTGATGTGTTGTCTGACGGTGCCGAAGTGATATGACTATCCGATTCGGAGGAATTTTTATGAAAAGAAGTGTATTATATATCGTTGCGGTATTCCTTGCAGCCGCTTTATTCATCGGAGCTTTGACGGCTTCATTTGTGCCGAGGGCGCGGGTGTCGCTATTTGTTATGCTCAACGGCGATACGCTCGAACAGGCTATCAAGTCGGACGAAGGCATACCCGTCCGCCTCGGCTTCACGACGTATAATATCTGGGCGGGCGGGGGAATGACCGAGTTTATGCTCTTTACCCGCGGGAGTAGCCGTTACGGCTGTTACTATTCCGAGAGCGGCGAGCCGTTCGCGTTTCAGGACGAGGACGCCGAGCTGGTTGAAACCTCTGAAAACAACTGGGAGTGGCAATCCGGCGGCAGAAGCGGCGAGACATCGCGCATTCGCGGAAACTGGTATTATTTCAGGGCGGAGTTTTGATTTTTGGGAGGAAATATGTTCAGATTTTTCGGTTTGATTATTGCGATTGTCGTGTCTGCGACCATGCTTTTGTGCTTCGGTTCGGCGCTTTCGGATATTGATTTCGGTGAAAATGTCAAAAAGACAATATTCGGAGTCGACGTCAGCGGCGGCGCAGTAAAGGTGGATTCCGACACTCACGGCGGCTTTCACGGCGACGGCGAGAGTTTTTTGGTGCTTGATTTTTATGACGGCTCGGTGCGCGAGGCGGTTTCCGAGCTCTGGCAGCCGCTTCCCGCGAATGAAGAGATCGCCGCGCTGATCTGGGGAACCGAGGAAAACAGCGGGCGCTATATTGACGCAGATATCCCGAAGATAGAGACCGGCTGGTATTTCTTCGAGGACACAGGCCCGGCCTACGGCTTCAATTTCACCTTTGCGGTCTATGACGCCGACACCGACCGGCTTTATTACGTCAAGAGAGATATGTAAAAACAAACTTCGGGAAGTGAATTCCCGAAGTTTTGCATTTATGGGGTGTGGTGTTTGCCTCGCAAACCGCGAGGCAAATTCAGAGATTTCGTAAGCTGTGACGGAGTGAGAAAATTTTTAAAGAGACGCTATCTAATACATTAAGGTGCGTACTCCTGTCGGAGCGCGCGAATTTAAAGGGGACGCCCTCTCTTGCAGGGCGTCCCCTCTTTAAAAATCAGTCCATCGGACTGATTTTTTAAATTCACCCCTTGCGGAAGAACGCGCCTGAATGCCTGCGGGCGCGACATGCACAAAGTCTCGCCCGAAAGCTCTCAATTTAGCGCATTTAAAACGTTATTTTCCCATCAGCTTCTCAACCGCCTCGATCCTCTGACTGAGCGTCGGGTGAGAATATGTCAGCGCGACCTCGATCTTTGAAGGCGAGAGGTCCGCGAGATTTTCCTTCGAGAGCTTTTTAAGCGCTTCAATTAGCTCGCGTCCGTATCCCTCGCTGACCGCCTGCGCGTCGGCCCGATATTCCGCCCGCCTCGAAACAAGCCCGGTCAGAGCCATGAACAGCGGCGAAAAGACCGGAAATTCGACAAGCATGACCAGCAGCAGCGCGAAGCCGTAATTCCTGCCGTCAAAGCCGAAGTACGGATAAATCGCCTCGCTCCTGACCGTCAGCCACGCCATCAGAACAAGAATCACGACGTTGAGAATACTCATGAAGCTGTTTTTGACAATGTCCTTGTGAAGCCCGTGGCCGAGCTCGTGGGCGAAGACCGCGACTATCTCGTCCGGCGTCAGTGCTTCGAGCAGAGTGTCATATAAAACGATCGTCTTCGAGCGGCCGTAGCCCGAAAAATAGGCGTTCGACTTGGTGGTGCGCTTCGATGCGTCCATAACCTGAATTTCGCGCACATGATAGCCGTTTTTTTCGAGGAGCGCAGTGAGCTTTGTCCTGAGTTCGCCCTCCTCAAGAGGTGTGAATTTGTTGTAGATCTTTGAAAAATGCGGATAAAGGAACATCACGACAAACAGCACCGCGACCATTATCGCGCTGAAAAGGACCAGGATCCAGTCGCCGAGGTTCTCATAAATCAGGATAAACAGGCACATTATGCCGATCGTCACCGCGGTCGAAATTACATAGCTCTTTAACTGATCCGAAACAAAGGTTTTCACCGTCATCTTGTTGAAGCCGTATTTTTCGTCGATCTTCATCGAGGATATATAGCTGAAAACCGAGCTTGCCAGCGAGTCAACCGTCAGGGTGATAAAGAGCAGTGAGACAGTCGAAAGATAGGCGTTGTCCGAAAGGGCGAAGAACGGAAGTATGTTTAAGCAAATAAGCAGCAGGTAGATGATAAAGGATACGCTGTTCGAGATTATCTGGAGCGCGCAGGTCTCCTTGTGATAATCCTGCCACTTTTTATATGTCTCGGCGTCGTAGAGATCCTTGACGTTTTCGGGTATCGGGTTGTCCTTTGAGCGGTATGCGATAATGTCCAGAAAGCGGTTATAACAGAATACCGCGCAGTAAAGCACAATTGCGATGATTTTAAAATTCATTTATTTATCCTCCTCAGTCAGGCGGGCCGAAGCTCTCCATAATTTTAAGCGCGGTTCTGATTCCGTCGACCGCCGCCGACATTATCCCTCCGGCGTAGCCCGCGCCCTCTCCGCAGGGATATAGATTCTTGGTCCCGATCGCGGCCCCGCTCCCGTCTCTTGTGATCTTTACCGGAGAAGATGTCCGCGTTTCGGGAGCGGTCAGAATCGCCCCTCTGTCGCCGAAGCATCTCATTTCCCGGGAAAACCGCCCGAGCCCTTCTCTTAACATTTCGGTAACAAATGGCGGGAAAAGTCTTGTCAGGTCTGCCGAGACCGTCCCCGGGCGATAAGAGGGGAGTACCGTCGGCGGGTCCTTCGAGCCGTCGAGAAGTGCGCCGACTGTCATCGCGGGAGCTTTAAAGCTTCCGCTGATTTTATAGGCTTTTTGCTCGATCTGCCTCGCAAACTCGATTCCGCCGAGAGCTCCGGCGGGGAAGTCGCTCTTTGAGACCGAAACCGCCAGAGCGGCGTTCGCGTTTTCGCCGTCTCTTAAAAATCCGCTCATTCCGTTTGTAACGATCCCGCCCGACTCGCTCGCCGCCGCGATCACCTGACCTCCGGGACACATACAGAAGGTATAAACTGCCCTGCCGTCAGGCTTTCTGAGCGAAAGCTGATATTCGCCCTTCGGCAGATTCGGCGTTCCGGCCTTTGAGCCGTAAAGGCTCCTGTCAACCTCCGACTGCCGGTGCTCGATCCTCGCGCCGACCGAAAACGCCTTCGGCTCCAAGAACACCCCCGACCGCAGCAGCATTTCAAAGGTATCCCGCGATGAATGCCCGATCGCGAGGACAAGAGCCGAGGTGTCGATACTGCCCTGATCGGTCGCAGCGCTTTTGACATTTCCGCCCGAAAGCTCGATGCTTTCGAGCTGTGTCAGAAACCTGACCTCGCCTCCGAGCGATTTTATACGCTCCCTGATATTTTTGACGACTCCGCGAAGCTTGTCCGTGCCGATATGAGGCTTCGCAAGGTAGAGTATCTCCTCCGGCGCGCCCATCTCCGCGAGCCGCCTCAGAACATATCTGCAAAGCGGGTCGCCGATCCTTGTCGTGAGCTTTCCGTCTGAAAATGTCCCCGCGCCGCCCTCGCCGAACTGAACGTTAGTCCTTGGATCGAGCTCTCCGCCGTTCCAGAAGTCTTCGACCTGCTCGGTTCGCCGGTCGACGTCCGCGCCGCGTTCGAGGACGATCGGCTTATATCCGTTTTCGGCGAGCATCAGCGCGCAGAACATTCCCGCCGGACCGAACCCCGCGACAACGACCCTGCCGCTTCGCTTTTCGGCCGAAATGACCGGCTTCGGCTCAGATTCCTCAAACCGCCTGACGCCGCTTCTTTCGGCGAGCAGCTTTTCGCGCTCGGCGTCTTTGAGCGAAAGCATCACCGAGCAGACCGAGTGAATATCCTCGCGCTTTCTCGCGTCGAGTGAGATTTTATAAACCCCCGAGCTGATCAAATCCTGCTCGGAAAGCCCGAGCGATCTGACCGCCAGCGAGATTATCTCGCCCTTTTCCGCCCCGAGCGGGGCTTTGATGTTTGAAACAATAATCGGCATTTATTTACCTCTGAAAAGCGGGACGGAGTCACGCCCACGTCCCGCGTTATTATGTTTATTCTTCCGCGCCGTTCTCAGGCTGCTGAGGCTGCTCGCCCTCGCGGTTCTGCTGAGCGGCGGTCGGCGGGTTGGTCATCGCGTAGCTGACTAAGACCTGAGATGTCCCGTAGGCCCAGATGCTCCGATAGTTCGGCGCATATACCGTCGCGGTCAGGAATCTCGTTCCGACTGCGTCGTTGCTGTAATCGTAATCGGCGAGATTTATCTGAGCGACAAAGCTGTCAGAGTCGATAGTGTCGAGTATTTCCGCAGGCCCGACGACGGTGACACCCAAGCGGTCCTGCTCGATCGTGACGTCATAAGCAGATGAGCCGTTGATCGTGTGGATCTGAGTGTTTTTGAGAGTGATTCGCTTTGTGGTGTAGTTTTCGAGGTCAAACATCACGTCGACGGTGTCGATTCCCGAGATATTGGTGTAATAGCTGCTCTCGACGATCGGGAATGTAAACACCGAGCCGGGGACGACGTCGCGGATGTCGATATATCCGAGGTTGATGCTGTCGATGTCTTCGAGCTTATCCTGACCTCTGACCAGAATGCTGTCGACCGACATCTGATAGGGGACGCCGCTGAAATCAATGTCGTTATATCCGGTGATGATGATATTGAGCGGCAGCTCCTTTGTCATATATACCGGCACATAGACGCTGAACTCTTCCGCGTCGATGTCGATTCTCGGGGTCTCGAAAACGTTGCTTCCGCTGTAAAGCGTAGTGGTCGTCGGAGTCAGCGATGAACTCTCGCGCAGGCTGACCGACGAGTCGAAGGAGAGGACGCAGGAGGTTACCTGCTCGATATAGTCCTGCGGGCCGGAAATGGTGATCTCCGAGGGGTTGATCTCGACCTCCTCCGGGTCGATGATATATCCTGCGCCGGTTCTGATGTTATTCAGATCGACAGTCAGATCGCCGTTTTCGACCGAAAGCGTTTTTGTCGCGAAGCGGTCGACCTCGATATGAACCGTTTCCGGCTCAACGATGACGTCAGAAAGGGTGTCGCCGTGAACGCTGGTGACTATCAGCGGGACGGTATATGAGCCCGATTCGCGTATCGTTTCGAGGTTCAGCCCGACATGAATATCCTCGCTTGTGTAGCTACCGATCTGGTATCTGAACCCGTTGATCGAAACGTTTACCTGCTCCGTGTCGGAAGATATTACCGAAAGCCCCTTGACGGCGGCGTAGCTGTCTTCTAAAGACATATCTATCGGCACGTCCCTGATAATCATATTTATTTCGGGGAAGGCTGTCAGCGAAAGGAAGAACCAGAAGAACACCGCCAGAACCAGCGAGATCAGAAGCAGCGGAAGGTCGACGCGCAAAAACTTATTTTTCTTTTTTTCCTCTGTCATTTTTGCGCTCCTTTCTGGCCTTGATCTTGCCGATTATGTTTATATCGCGGTTGTTTTCTGGGATAAGCTTTGATCTCAGATAGGAGATGAGCCGTTCTTTGGTGTAGCCCCTTGTCAGCTCGCCGTTTTCCGCGACCGAGATCGCGCCCGTTTCCTCAGATACGACAATGATTATCGCGTCGGAGTCCTCGCTCATTCCGATTGCTGCGCGGTGGCGTGAGCCGAGGTCCTTGTTGATAAGCTCCTCCTTGTGAGGAGTCGGCAAAAAGCAGGCCGCCGCGATAATTCTCGCGTTTCGGATTATTACCGCTCCGTCGTGGAGGGGATTGTTCTTGAAGAAGATGCTTTCGAGCACCGCCGCGCTCGGAATGCAGTCCATAACCGTTCCGTTCTCGATCTGCTCGCCGAGCCGGTTCTGCCGCTCGATAACGATAAGCGCGCCGACCGGCGGGAGCTTTTCGGCGGTGTCCTTTCCGGCGTTGGGGTCAGAGAATCTGCTCGCGGCCTCGCCGATCGCTTCGATCGTGTCCGCCCAGTTCTGGACTATGTTGTCAGAGTTATACCCCGGGTTGAAAACCGACCTGACGTTTGCCCGCCCGACCCTTTCGAGAACCCGCCTGAGCTCCGGCTGGAAGACGATAACGATCGCGATGATGCCGACCTGGATAAAGTTGTCTAAAAGATATGACATAACCCGAAGATTCAGGACATAAGGCGAGGAGATCGCGTAAATAATCGCGATGATAAGAATACCCTTGACAAGCTGCTGGGCCTTCGTTTCTCTGACGATTTTGAAGCCCTTGTAAAAGATATATGTCAGCAGCAGCATATCCAGTAGATCGCTCACCTCAAGCGAGGCGACGATTCCGACGACTCTAGATGCAATGTCACTCAGAAAGGTCATTGCCTTTTCCATTGCTGTTCCCAAAGATATTTCTCCTTCCGCGCCGCGCGCCAAATTTCCATACGTCTTTATTTTACCAGTATTTCATGAATTTTTCAATAGGTTACAGGCCGGATTTGCAAATTTTTTTCAGGGAATTTATCATTTCTCTGACGTCCTTTTCCGAGCTGAACGCCGAGGGCGAAAATCTAACCGTTCCGTCGGGCAGAGTTCCGAGAGTTTTGTGTGCAAGATAGGCGCAGTGCAGCCCTCCTCTCAGCGCGAAGCCGCGCTCCGAAAGCGCCGCGCAAAGCTCCGGAGAGGGGATTCCCTCGACCGTAAACGAAACGATCGGCACAAACCTCTCGCCCCTGCGATATACCTTCGCGCCGGATATCCCCTTAAGTCCGTCTAAAAGAATGCCGCAGAGTTCCTCCTCGTGCGCGTGTATCTTCTCCATTCCGGTCTGTTTGATAAATCTTATCCCCGCGCCGAGCCCGATTATCCCGACCGAATTGAGAGTTCCGCTCTCTAGCCGCTCCGGCATAAATCCGGTCTGCTCGAGTTCTCCCGACGTTGCGCCGGTGCCTCCCTCGATAACGGTTCTGAGCGAATACTGTCCGTCAGAGACGAGAAGTCCGGTTCCGGTCGGGCCGTAAAGTCCCTTGTGTCCCGCGGTGCAAAGGAAATTCATTCCGTCTTTAAGCGACAGCGGCAGAATCCCGCAGGCCTGCGCGCCGTCGACGATAAAGCAGACCCCGCGCTCGCGGCATATCTTCGCGATCTCCCCGATCGGGTTGGCGCGGCCGGTGACATTGCTCGCCGCGGTGCATATCACGCAGCGGGTGTCGCTTCTGATCTGGCTTTTGAAATTTCTGACCGTCTCCTCGTCCGATTTCCCGATCATCGCGACGTCAATCTTCGCGCCCTGCTTTGAGAGCGCAAACGCCGGCCGCGCGACCGAGTTGTGCTCCATCGAGGAGATTACCGCTCTGTCGCCCGGGCGGATAATTCCTTTCATTGCGAGGTTGAGAGCGTGGGTGCAGTTCTGGGTAAAGACGGTGTTTTCCGGCTCGGCCGAAAAGAGCTCCGCCGCGAGCTCTCTGACCTCATAGACCTTTTCCGAAGCGCTGACCGAAAAGCTGTGGCCGCCCCGTCCCGGATTTCCGCCGTATTTTTCGACAGCAGTTTTAACCGCCTCGGCGACCGACGGCGGCTTCGGAAAGGTCGTCGCGGCGTTGTCAAAATATACCTGTTTCATCGTTTCCTCCAAATATCAGTCAGCGCTCGACCGTCGTTCTCGCCGAGGTTCTGACTCCGCCGCGCTCGAGTATTTCCGCGATATGCTGCGGGTCGTCCCTGATCCTGATCATATATCCGCAGCCGGTGCGGGTGTTTTTGTTCTGCCTCTCGACCTCGCAGTAATATCCGAGGCCGTTGAGCAGGTTCTTCGCCTTCATCGCGTAGGTCACCGACGACACGGACATCAAAGTATATGTCAATTTGATCACCTCAATAGTCTTCGTTGGGTTGCAGTTTCTGCTATAACATTCTATGACCGCAGCGCGGGATTTGACAGCGGCTGAGATTTTGGAATAAATAAATCAAAAAAATTCACAAAACCTATTGAAAAGCGGGGACAAATAATGTATAATGTTCATATAGTAGTTAGAATTTGCTGTCGGCGGTCGGTTTTTTGCTTGGAACGTCCGGTCTGCGGAGGCAACATCTAATGGCTATCAACTAAAAACTATCTGGAGGTATCACAATGGTAAATATTCCTGAAGTGAAACTGGGCATTATTGCCGTCTCGAGAGACTGCTTCCCGATTGCTCTCTCGACCGCCCGCCGCGAAGCCATCGTCAAGGCTTACGGTGAAGGCATCTACAACTGCAAGACAACAGTTGAAAACGAAAAAGACGCTCTCAAGGCTGTCGCCGACGTAACCGCTCAGGGCTGCAACGCCCTCGTCGTCTTCCTCGGCAACTTCGGCCCCGAGACCCCCGAGACCCTTATCTGCAAGCATTTCGACGGCCCTGTGATGTATGTCGCTGCCGCTGAGGGCGACGGCGATATGATCAACGGACGCGGCGACGCCTACTGCGGAATGCTCAACTGCTCCTACAATCTCGGTATGCGCCACCTCAACGCCTACATACCCGAATATCCCGTCGGCACCGCCGAGGAGTGCGCCAAGATGATCCGCGAGTTCGTTCCGATCGCCCGCGCAGTCATCGGCGTCAAGAACCTGAAGATAATCACCTTCGGCCCCCGCCCGCAGGACTTCTTTGCCTGCAACGCCCCCATCAAGGGACTTTATGAGCTCGGCGTCGAGATCGAAGAAAACTCTGAGCTCGACCTTCTCGTCAGCTATAAGGCTCACGCCGGCGACCCGAGGATCAAAGAGGTCTGCGCCGACATGGCCAAGGAAATGGGCGAGGGAAGATATTATCCCGAGCTTCTCGAGAGAATGGCTCAGTTTGAGCTGACTCTTCTCGACTGGGCAGAGGCACACAAGGGAGCCCGTAAATATGTCGCTTTCGCCGACAAGTGCTGGCCCGCCTTCCCCGAGCAGTTCGGCTTTGAGCCCTGCTATGTCAACTCCCGCCTTGCTTCGAGAGGAATCCCGGTAAGCTGCGAGGTCGATATCTACGGCGCTCTTTCGGAATATATCGGCGCCTGCATCACCGCCGACGCGGTAACTCTGCTTGACATCAACAACTCCGTCCCGAAGTATATTTATGACGAAGACATTGCCGGCAAGTTCGACTATAAGCTCACCGACACCTTCATGGGCTTCCACTGCGGCAACACTCCCGAGTGCAAGATGTGCGACACAAGAGCGGTCAAATATCAGCTCATTCAGCACAGACTCCTCGAGCCCGCCGGCTCCGAGCCCGATTTCACCCGTGGAACACTCGAGGGCGACATCGCTCCTGGTGAGATCACCTTCTACCGGCTCCAGTGCGACTCCGAGGGCAATCTCCGCTCCTACATTGCAGAGGGCGAAGTCCTTCCCGTCGCGACCCGTTCCTTCGGCGGCATCGGAATCTTCGCGATCCCCGAGATGGGCAGATTCTATCGCCACGTTCTGATCAATAAGCGCTATCCTCACCACGGCGCCGTTGCCTTTGCACATTGCGGCAAGGCGATGTTTGAGGTCTTTAAGTTCCTCGGCGTAAAGGATATCGCCTACAATCATCCGGCCGGTGTCCTTTATAAGGGCGAGAACCCCTTCTGCAAATAATAAATAAATAATTTGCCGACAAACTGCCCCCGATGAATTTCAGGGGGCAGTTTAGGTTCAGAATATCTGAAGGCGACGCCCTCTCTTGCAGGGCGTCGCCTCTTTAAAAATCAGTCCACAGGACTGATTTTTAAATTCACCCCTTGCTGGGCGCACGTTGTGGGGGTTTAGCAGCCTGCGGGGCGCGATATGTACGCGGGGTTTTGTCCAAGAGGCGAGCGGTCGGTCATTTATGACCGCGACGTTCGAAAAGCAAGTTTTAATGCTTTGTTTGATTGCAAAGTCCGATTGGCCACAAAACCAGCTTGCATTGTCGCCAACCTTTTGAAAAAGGTTGGACCGAAAACTTTTAAATATATGCGCGTATACCCGCTCTCCCGCTTACCTTCTCCTGAAAATATTTATAATCCCGGCTGCAAAGGGTACTGCCGCCGCGAATATAACCGCCGGAAGAAGCATTACCGGGCTGAGCGGCGCGGTCTGCATCACCGCGCTCAGCGCCGGGACCCAGATGCAGGCGGCGGTAACTCCCGCCGAGGCCAGAACTGCCGCCATCAGCGCCGGGTTCCCGAAGGGGTTCATTGCAAACACCGAGCGCCGCTCGCTCCGGCATTCAAATACATGGAAAAGCTGCGAGAGAATCAGCGTCACAAGCGCCAAAGTCCGCGCGGCGGGCAGATCATATCCGAGTCGGAGCGAATAGACAAAGCACCCGAGTGTCGACGCGCCGATCAGCAGCCCTCTGAGAACGATCCTCGCCCAAAGTCCGCCGCTCCCGAAGCTGCCCGAAAACTGCTTCGGCTTCATCGTCATGATCTCGTCCTCGCTCTTTTCAAGCCCGAGCGCGACCGCCGGCAGCCCGTCGGTGACAAGGTTGACGAGCAGGATCTGCGTCGGCAGCAGCACCACCGGCAGCCCGAGCAGAATCGAGAGGAACATCACGACCACCTCGCCGATATTGCAGGAAATAAGATATCTGACCAGCTTGCGGATATTCGAGAAAATAGTCCTACCTTGGCGGACGGCGAGGCAGAGTGTCGAAAAATCGTCGTCTAAGAGGATAACATCTGCCGCCTGCTTGCAGACGTCGGTGCCGGTCTTTCCCATCGCGACACCGATGTCCGCGGCCTTGACCGCCGGAGCGTCGTTGACCCCATCGCCGGTCATCGCGACCGTTTCTCCGCGTGAACGAAGCGCGTTGACAATCCTGAGTTTGTCGGACGGGCTTACCCGCGCATAAACCGCGATTTCCTGCGCAGCGCGCGCGAGCTCCGAATCGCTCATTTTGTCAAGCTCCTGCTTAGTGACCGCCCTTTCCTTTCCGCCGCTTCGGATTATCCCGACCTCCCTCGCGACAGCCTTTGCGGTCAGAAGATGATCGCCGGTTATCATCACGACTCTGATACCCGCGCGCTTGCATTCCCTGACCGAGCGGACCGCTTCCTCCCTCGGCGCGTCCTGCATACCCATAAGCCCCAAAAACATCTCGCCGTCCTGAGTTTCGCGGCTCATCGCGAGGACTCTAAGCGCCTCCGATGCCATTTTTTCCGCTTCCTCGGCGACTTCTCTGCGCAGATCCTTTGTGAGCCTCACCGCGCCGCTTTCGGTCAGAATATGCGTGCAGCCCGAGAGAATGACGTCCGGCGCGCCCTTTGTGTAGACCCCGTCGCTTCCGTTCAGCCTGACGGTAACGCTCATCTTTTTGGAATCGCTGTCAAAAGGTATCTCCGAAATCCTTCTGCTCCCCGGGATTTCCCCCGATTCTGTCACTCCGCATTTTTCCGCCGCAATCAGAAGCGCCGCTTCGGTCGGGTCGCCCGAGATGTCAAACAGCCCGCGGTTTTTGCGCTCTCGGGTGCCGGACGGCCCGAGAGGGGAGAGCTTCGCGTTGTTGCAAAGCGCCGCGCATACAAGCGTTTCATAGGCCGGCTCCGGCAGCGCGCCGATCTCTTCGCCGCCCGAGAGAATTTTCCCGCGGGAAGAATAACCCGAGCCGGTCAGCGAATATTCCCGCCCGCCGGCCCAAAGGCGGGTGACGGTCATTCTGTTTTCGGTCAGAGTTCCGGTCTTGTCGGTGCAGATAACGGTCGTGCAGCCGAGCGCCTCGACCGAATGAAGCCTGTGAACGAGCGCGTTTTGCTTCAGCATTCTCCTGACGGCGAGCGCGAGCGCGATTGTGACGGTTGCCGGGAGTCCCTCGGGTATCGCCGCGATCGCGATTGTGATTCCTGTCATCAGCATATCAAACAGCGGCTCTCCGCGAATTATTCCCGCGAGGGCTACCGCCGCGCAGACCGTCAGGCAGATCGCGCAGAGAACCGCCCCGAGCTTTCCGAGCTTAATCTGAAGAGGAGTTCTGCTCTCCTCTCCCGAGCCGATAAGCCCCGAGACCCCGCCCATCTGTGTGTTCATTCCGGTCAGAACCGCCTCGCAGACCGCGCTTCCTCTGACTACCGACGCGCCCATATAGACGACTCCGGGCTGCGACTGCTCTCTGAAATTCTCGCCGGAATAGGCCGCCTTTCTGACAGCTCCCGATTCGCCGGTCAGCAGCGACTCGTCGCATCTCAGATCGCTCAGCTCGAGAATCTTCCCGTCTGCGGGGACTCTGTCTCCCGCCTCGACTAAAAATATGTCCCCGGGGACTATCCCTGCCGCCTCAATTTCCAGCCGCTTCCCGCCGCGGATAGCCTTTGCAGTCGGCGCGGTCATCTTTTCGAGTGCTTCGAGAGTCCGCTCGGTTCGGTATTCCTGAATAAACCCGAGAATCGCGTCCATCAAAACAATCGCGATTATCGTCAGCGCGTCATAGATTTCTCCCATCAGCGCCGAAATCGCAGTCGCCGCGAGAAGTATCAGCACCATCACGTCCCTAAACTGCCCCGCGAAGATTTTAAGCGCGCCCGGGCGCTTTTTCGCTTCGAGACGGTTTTCGCCGTATTCGCCGGCAAGCTCCCTTGCGGCCTCCTCGGTCAGTCCTTTATATTCTTCCATAAAAAATTCTCCCTCCATACCTGTCCTTTGGGACAATCCTATGAAGGGAGAATAGTTTTTATGACTGCTTTCAGTTTTTGTAAGCTTTAATTATCTCGCCGACGTAAATCGTGTGAAGATCGCGCGAGGGATAATTCTGCTCCAAAACCTTTTTGTCGATAAAGCTTTCCTCGACCATCGGCTGGGAGAAGAGCTTTCGGCAGACAAGAACCAGGTTTGACTGCTCAAAGGCGACGCTCCCGTCAATAAAGAGGGGAGTGAGACCTGTCTCGGCGGCCTTGTCGTGATCTCTGCCCGAAACCGTGCCGCAAAGCGAGAGCGCCTTTCTGTATCCGTCGGGGAAGAAGCTCAGAGTAAACAGCTCCTCGCGGTCGACAAATTCCTTTGTATATCTCTGCGGGCGGATATAGCAGGTCGCCGCCGGCCTCGACCAAAGGATCCCGACTCCGCCCCAGGAAGCGGTCATCGTGTTCCAGCCTTTTTCGGTTCCGGCGGTGATCAGGCACCAGTCTTTGTCAAACCGCTCGAAGGGGTTGAAGTTCAGGCTTCTGATATCAAATTCGGTCATAAAAGTTACCTCCGTTTCGTCCTGTTAATCTATACTGCGGCTCAGCCGGTGATATGCTCGTGGAGCTTCAAAAGCTGCTTGATTTTTTCGTGAGGGTCGAGAATGTCGCTGACCGACATATCGTGGTTGAGCGCCGCAACGAAATATGATACATATTTTGAGCAGTCGACCGTTCTGAACCACTCGCGCTTTTTGAGCTCGGGGTTTAAGTAGCTGAGGTTTGTGCCGTAAACGCCGCTGAGCTGGCCGTCGGCATAAGCCTTGTCGAAGGCCTCAAGTCCGTTGGTGAAAAGGGTATATGTCGCGTAGGCGAAAATTCTCTTTGCGTTTCTCGCTCTGAGTTCGCGGGTCAGGTCGAGAACCGAATCGCCGGAGGATATGATGTCGTCGGCGATGAATATATCCTTTCCGGCAACCTCGTTTCCGAGATATTCGTGAGCGACGATCGGGTTGCGGCCGTTGACGATCACCGAGTAGTCGCGGCGCTTGTAGAACATTCCGAGATCGACCCCGAGAACCGAGGCGTAATACATATTTCTCGAAAGCCCGCCTTCGTCGGGTGAGACGACCATAAACGAGTCCTTGTTTACGGAAAGGTCGTCGATCGTGTTGAAAAGAGCCTTTAAGACCTGATAAGAGGGAATGATGTTGTCAAAGCCCATCAGCGGGACCGCGTTCTGAACTCTCGGGTCGTGGGCGTCAAAGGTCAGGATATTCTCAACTCCCATCGAGTTGAGCTCCTGGAGCATCCAGGCGCAGTCGAGCGATTCGCGGTAGTTGCGGCGGTGCTGGCGGCCTCCGTAGAGAATCGGCATGATAACGTTGATTCGGTGGGCTTTTCCTCCGGCGGCCTGAATGATCCTCTTGAGATCCTGATAGTGGTCGTCGGGCGACATGTGGTTTTCGTTGCCGAAGAGGGGATAGGTGCAGCTGTAATTGCCGGTGTCGCAGATGATGAAGAGGTCCAGTCCTCTGACCGTGCCTTCGATGAGAGCCTTCGCATCGCCGGACTGGAAGCGCGGGCATTTGCAGGGAATGAGGAAAGTGTCGGTGTCCTGGCCCGACTGCCTTGCCCAGGTGACGAGATAATCGTTGATCTTTGAACCGAGCTCCTTGGCTCCGTCCATCGCGATGATTCCGAGAGGGGCAACGCTCAGATTCGGGTTGAACACCTGTGAGGTCTTTCTTCTTTTTGTCATTAAATGACCCTTCCTTTCTTTTGAAGGCGATGCGGCTTTAACTGCGGCAGGGCCTCCGGCTTTTTGAGCTATTTATTTTTGACGCAGCGCTGCGGCCGCCCGCTTTGAGCAGCCGCATTTTTGCGTTAAAAATCGTCTCTTCGCTTTTTGCGCGCCCGCCAGACGTTGACGAACACGGTCGCCGCGATCAGGCAGACAAGGAAAATCGGAACAAACCAGACATTTGAGTTGTCGACCTTGAGCTGGGTCCAGAGAGTCTGCATATAAGCGTTGGCGTCGTCGCTGATGTTGACGAAGACCTCGGTGTTTTCACGGAGAAATTCATCGTCGGGATAGCGGCGGAAGTCGCTTTTAGCGTCGTCGTCCAAAAGCTCAAAGGCCTGCTGAACAGGTGTCGAATAGCCGACATAGTCGCAGTTCGCGAGCGCGATCTCCGGCTCGCAGAGGAAGTTGATATACATTTCCGCGGCTTCCTTGTTGTCGGGGTCGGCTGTTGTCGGAATGCAGATAGCGTCGACGAACCAGTTGGTGCCTTCCTTCGGAATTACGAAATCAAGGTCGGGGTTGTCGTCGCACATCGTGACCGCGTCGCCGACATAATAGGGCGCTATCGCGGCAGAGCCGCCCTCCATCTTGTCAAAGATCTCGTCCATAACATATCCCTGAACGATCTCCTTCTGTTCTCTTAAAAGCGAGGCGCAGACGTCGAGCTCTGTGTGGCTTTCGGTGTTCAGGCTGTAACCGAGATATGCCTGAGCGATTCCGAAGGCATCGCGCGGGTTGTTGAACATCAGAATATTTCCGGCGTAATTTTCGTCCCAAAGCGCGCTCCAGCTTTCCGGAACATAGTCCACCATCGTCGTGTTGTAGATTATGCAGACCATTCCCCAGAGATAGGGGACAGAGTATTCGTTTTCGGGGTCATACTGAGGATTCAGAAAGCTCGGCATGATATTCGCGAGGTTCGGAATGTTATCAAAATCGAGCTTTTCGAGCATTCCCTCGTTTATCATCTTCGAGATCATATAGTCCGAGGGAATGACGATGTCATAGGTCGCGCCGCCCGAGAGAAGCTTTGAATAGAGCGTCTCGTTCGAGGCGTAGGTCTTGTAGTTGACCGTGATTCCGGTCAAAGCCTCGAAAGCCTCGTTGACGTCGATGATCTCGTCGTCGTTGATCGACATATATTCGCCCCAGTTGGCGACGTTTAAGGTGATCTCCTGGCCGTAAAGCCTGCCGTAATCATAGTCCGAGAACAGCTCTGGGTCGAGCCCCATCTCTTCGAGAATTTCTTCGGTCGGGCGCCGCTGATCGCTGTCAGAGGCCGGGCTTGCGCAGCCCGAGAGCGAGAGCGCCAGCGCCAGAACGGTCAGTATTATCAGAAATCTGCGTTTCATCTGCGCACCCCCTCGTTTCTTGCGGCTCTTGAAAGAGCGAGGTCGTGGCGGAGCTTTTTGTTTTCGATGATGTTTCTGATAATCATTATCGCCGCGATGACGACAAAGATTATCGCCGAAAGCGCGTTGATCTTCGGCGAGACCTTTACTCTCGTCATTGATTCGATCGTGACCGAAAGCGGCTCGACATTCGTTCCCGAGGTGAAGTAGCTGACAACGAAGTCGTCGATCGAATAGGTCAGAGCCATCAGGAAGCCGGAGAAGATTCCGGGCATTATTTCGGGAATGACCGCCTTAAAGAACGCCTGTCTCGGGTTGCAGCCGAGGTCCTGCGCCGCTTCGACTAGGTTCGGGTTCATCGCCCTGAGCTTCGGCAGAACATTATAGATTACATAAGGCACGTCGAAGGAGATGTGCGCGAGAATAAGAGTCGCGAATCCGAACTGGAAATGGAAATGGGTCACAAAGAACTTAAAGAGTATCATCAAGGAGATACCCATAATGATCTCGGGGTTGATGACGGGAATATATGTAACTCCCATCAGAATCGCCTTTCCGGTCTTTTTCATGCTGTTGATCCCGAGCGCGGCCATAGTCCCGAGAACGGTCGCGAGAACCGATGCGCACACCGCGATGATAACAGTGTTGAGAAGCGAGGTTAAGATCCTCTCGTCTCTGAAAAGCGCGGCATACCAGTCGAGGGTGAAGCCGGTCCAGTTTGCGCGAGACTTCGACTGGTTGAAGGAAAATACTATCAGAACGAGTATCGGCAGATAGAGGAATGTATAAAGAATATACATATAGATTTTAGATGAAATTGATTTCATAGTATGACGTCCTCCTCCGAACCGAACTGATTGAAGAGGCTCATCATAAAGAGCACAATTATCATCAGAACAAGAGCCATCGCCGAGCCGAGATGAGGATTATAGGAGTTTCCCGAGAACTGCATCTCGATTATATCGCCGATCAGGTCGTTGGTGCCGCCGCCGAGCATTCTTGAGATGATAAAGGTCGAGACCGAGGGAACGAACACTGCGATAACGCCGGTCGAAATTCCGGGCATCGAGAGCGGGAGAATTACCTTTCTGACAAGTCTCAGCTTGTTCGAGCCGAGGTCCTGCGCCGCCTCGATTATGCTCTGGTCGATCTTTACCATTACCGAATAGAGCGGCAGGATCATGAACGGAAGGTAGTTATATACCATTCCGAGAATAACCGCGCCGGAATTGTTGATAAGGTTATAAGGCCCGAGGCCGATCAGCCCGAGCAGCCGGTTGATAAGGCCGTTTTGCTCGAGAAGGGTCATCCAGGCGTAGGTTCTTAAAAGAAAGTTGATCCACATCGGCACCATCAGCAAAACGACAAGTGTCGATTGGTTGATCGCGCTCGCGCGGGAGATTATGTATGACGCCGGAAACGCGATCAGAAGGCAGATGACCGTCGCGATGATCGCGAAGAGTATCGAGCGGAACAGCACCGACATATATTCCGACATCGCGAAGATGTTTTCGAGGGTCAGGCTTCCGTCCTGGTCGGTCATAGCGAATCCGACCACCAGCCCGAGAGGAACCACGGTGAAAATAAGCACCCACACCGCGTAGGGTATTGCTAAAGACTTCGGCGCTTTCATCATTCGTCCTCCGATTTGTGCATTATATGAATGTCCTCGGGCGTGACGTTCATTCCGATGATCGAGCCGGGCTCCTCGCTTCTTGTCGAGTGAATGATCCAGTTATATCCGAGAGCGTCGACCGTCATTTCATAGTGTACGCCCTTGAAGATAACGTCCTGAACGACTCCGACAATAGCGCCCTCCTGCTGAGGAACTACCTTGATGTCTTCGGGGCGGATAACGACGTCGACAAGCTCGTCCTTTCCGAATCCCTTATCAACGCAGACAAATTCCTTTCCGGCGAACTCAACGAGGAAGTCTCGCCTCATTATCCCGTCGATGATGTTTGACTCGCCGATAAAGTCTGCGACAAAGGCGTTGATCGGTTCGTTATATATATCCTGAGGAGTTCCGATCTGTTGGATCATTCCGTCGCGCATAACAACGACGGTGTCCGACATCGTCAGAGCTTCCTCCTGGTCGTGAGTGACATAAATAAAGGTGATTTCGAGGTCCTGCTGCATTCTTTTAAGCTCGATCTGCATATCCTTTCGGAGCTTAAGATCAAGCGCACCCAAGGGCTCGTCCAGAAGAAGAACCTTCGGGCGGTTGACAAGAGCTCTTGCGATAGCGATTCTTTGCTGCTGGCCCCCTGAAAGGGAGTGTATCGAACGCTTTTCATAGCCGCGCATATTGACCAGCTCTAGCATCTCGCCCACTCGTTCGCGTATTTCGTCCTCCGGAAGCTTCTGAATCCTGAGTCCGAACGCGATGTTCTCATAGATGTTGAGGTGAGGGAACAGGGCATACTTCTGAAACACCGTGTTGACCTGTCGTTTGTGTGGCGGAAGGTTTTTGATGCTGACACCGTTGAAAAGCAGCTCGCCGCTCGCCATTTCGGCAAATCCGCCGATAATCCTGAGCGTCGTCGTCTTCCCGCAGCCCGAAGGCCCCAGAAGGGTGACAAACTGTTTGTCGATGATGTCAAGACTGATGTTCTTGAGAATCTGCTCGCCGTCATATTCAACAACGGCGTTGCGAAGGCTGATGATTGTGTTCTCCAATTACATTCTTTATCCCCTTTTTTCATGATTATTCCGGCATCGCTGTCGGTTTACGCGTACATTATAGCGCTTTTTATTCTGTATTACAATAACTAAAAAAAGATTTTTCATTTCATACAAAAAACGACTTTGCTCAATGGAATTTTTTTTAAATTTGAACAAAACAAAACGCCTCTCTGACAAAATATTACCCTCTCAGGTGGTTGAAATTTCCGCGGGAATATTATATAATATATAAAGAGGCGGTATGGCCGCCGAAATCCGAATATAATTAAGCCTTATGAATATCTGAAAGGAAGAAACCAAATGAGTAAGACCGCGCGCTTTTTTGAGGGACTTAAAGATAAAAAAGTCGCCTTTATCGGAACCGGCGTCAGCCACAACGAGCTGATCGAGCTGTTTCTGAATAAGGGCATCGACGTTACAATACTCGACCGAAAGACCGAAGACAAATATGATCCCGAGCTTCTCGGAAAATTCAAGAGCCTCGGAGCCTCCTTTGTTACCGGCGAAGGTTATCTCGACAGCCTCGAGAACTTCGACGTCGTCTACCGCACCCCGGGAATGTATTACAACCACCCCCGACTTGTTGAGGCGAGAGAAAACGGCGTCGTCATCACCAGCGAGATGGAGTCGTTCTTCGAGCTCTGTCCCTGCCGGATATTCGCGGTGACCGGCTCAGACGGAAAGACCACCACGACCACCCTGATCTCGGAATTTTTAAAGGCCGAGGGATATACTGTCTGGCTCGGCGGAAATATCGGCAAGGCGCTTCTGCCCCGAATCGAGAGCATTTCCGAAGACGACTACGCAGTCGTTGAGCTTTCGAGCTTCCAGCTCATTTCGATGCGCCAGTCGCCCGACGTCGCGGTAATAACCAACATCACCCCGAACCACCTCGACGTTCACGGCACAATGGAGGAATATATTCAGTCGAAGTGCAATATCCTCGACCACCAGAGCGCCTTTTCCCGCGCGGTCCTGAATATGGACAACGCCGAAACGATGAAGCTTCGCGACAGAGTCAGAGGCAGCTTAAACCTCTTCTCCCGCCTTGGAAAGCCCGCCGTCGGCGCTTATCTAGATTCAAGAAGAGTTCTTTGTTACAGCGACGGCCGCAAGTCGGTCAAGATAATCCAGGCGAGCGATATCCGCCTGCCGGGCGAGCATATAATCGAGGACTACCTCGCCGCGATCTGCGCGGTCTGGGGAGACGTTTCCGCCGACTCGATCTGCAAGGTTGCGAGAAGCTTCGGCGGAGTCGAGCACCGCATCGAATTTGTCCGCGAGCTCGACGGCGTCAAATACTACAACGACTCGATCGCCTCCAGCCCGACCCGAGTGATCGCGGGTCTGCGCTCCTTTGGCAGAAAGATAATCCTTATCGCCGGAGGATATGACAAGAAGATCCCGTTTGAGCCGCTCGCCGAGCCGGTCAACGAGTTTGTAAAGACACTTGTTTTAATGGGTGCTACCGCCGAAAAGATCGAAAAAGCGGTCACCGCCCCGCCCTATTACAATCCCGACAGCCTGAAAATTCTCCACGCCGGTTCGATGCGCGAGGCGGTAGAGCTTGCGCGCAAGTCTGCCGAGCCGGGCGACGTCGTCTCGCTGTCGCCCGCCTGCGCTTCGTTCGACCTCTATCCCAACTTCGAGGCCAGAGGCCGCGACTTCAAGGCGATTGTCAATTCTCTCAAATGATCAGGCTGCTTGAAAAATACGACGGCTCCGGCCTCCGCAACTCCCACTATTCCCGCGTAATTCTCTCCCACCTTTCGGCCTACGGCACCGGCTACGGCTTCTGCCGGTTTTATGAGATCACCGGCAGCAGGCGCGCGGGGATAATCGCGCTGTTCAACGGCTCGGCAGCCGCCGATTTCACCGCCGGAGGAAGAATAACCCGCGAAATGAAGCGCGAGCTCGCCGAGTTCTGCGACTTTCAGCAGCTCGAAACCTTCGAGCTTCCCAAAGAGCTGACCACCCGCCGGGGTATCGGCGGAATGACCGCCGTTTCCCGCCGCTTCTTTGAGATAGCTCCGTCCGAGAGCTCCGAGGGGATTTTTTCCCCCGAGCCGGAGTACGTTTTCAAAACCGTCTATTCCGGCGCCGATGCCGATTACGGCCTCTGGCTGACCGACACTCTGCACCGCATAAACGCCGGAAAATCACGGCTCTACGGCTATAAGACCTCTGTTCTGACTGTCAGATTCGTCTTTGGCGGCAGAGCCTACATAACCGATGTCGCAACCCCGCCGGAAGACCGGGGAAAGGGTCAGGCGAGAGCGCTTCTCGGCGGAACGGCAAAGCTTCTCGCCGCCGACGGGTTCAAAGCCTATCTTTCGGCCGAGCCCGATTCCGCAGGATATTACGAAAAGCTCGGCTGCCGCGATCTCGGAGCGGATAAAATTTATCAAAGAAAATAAAACACAGGAGAATAAATATGACTGAATTTTTCAACATCGACCCAAGACTCAAAGCCCTCGCCGAAAGGGCGGAAAGGGAATCCGCCGCCGAATTTGCCGCTATCGACGAAATCGCGAGATATAACGGCGAAAAGGTTCTTTCGGCATTTATAAAAAACAAAGTCCCCGAAACCGCCCTCCACGGCACCACCGGCTACGGCTATGACGATCTCGGCCGCGACACCCTCGACAGAGTTTTTGCCGACGCTTTCGGCGCCGAGGACGCGCTCGTCCGCTTCAACTTCGTAAACGGCACCCACGCGATCTCGACCGCGCTGTTCGGCGTTCTACGCCCCGGCGACAGGCTGCTGATGTGTACCGGCGC